>JBIOEF010000061.1:0-20884 GCA_044445785.1 Caulobacterales bacterium | reverse complement strand
GGGTCTGCCTAAACCGCCCCGGGCGACTGAGGTAAACCCCCACCTGGCCGCTGCGCGGCCACCACCCTCCCTTCAAGGTCGGGCGTCTTCGGGCGGCGATCTGCGGCTTGCCGGGCGGAAACGTTTCGATTGCCGGTCGGCGCAAAATGCGATGTGTGTGTCGCCCTCTGCCGCGCGATTGGCACCGGGGGCGCTCTCATGATCGCGGTCGCTGTTTCCATGGCGCTGGTCGTCGGGGCCGCTGGCGGCACGTCCTCGGTCACCGTTCCGGCGGCGCCCGCGGCGAGCGCGGCCAGTCCGCCGCTGCGAACCATCTCGCGACCTCAGTGGGACACCGTCCCGACGGCGGACCAGATGTCGGACGCCTATCCCGACGAAGCCGCGCTCCACGATGTGGAAGGTCAGGTGATCTTGACGGCCACGGCCAACGCCACGGGCGCGCTGGTGGAATGCAAGATCGATTCCGAGGACCCAGGCGGCCACGGTTTCGCTGATGCCGCCCGCAAGTTGTGCCCGTTGTTCCGATTGAGCACGACGACCACCGACGGCACGATCTTCGGCGGCGGGACGGTGACCTTCGCCATAAGGTTCTACCTGCCGCCGGACGATGACTGCATCGCCAGCTTCGAGCCGGCGGCCGGAGAGTCGACCGAGCCAAAGGCGGTGCGCTGCCCAAACGGCGACTATCCCGACGCTTCAAAGGCCGCGGGACATCAGGGCGTAGTGGCGATCAAGGGGCTCGTCGGCGCCGACGGGAAGGTCACCGGCAGCCAGCTGAGCCAGAGTTCAGGGGCTTCCGAACTCGATAGCGCGGCGCTGGCGGCGATGGATCGCTGGCGTTTCGAACCGGGCCGGGACGGGCAGGGCAAAGCGATCGCGGTTAGCGTGGAGGTAAAGGTCAGCTTCCTGAAGGACACGCCAGACAACATCTTGAGCAAGACTTGCAGTGACTTCGTTACGGACGCGCGCTGGTTCGCCGGCGCCTTCCCAGGTCACCAGCGTTCGGAGATGCCGCTCTACAGCATGGTGAGCCAGATCTATGTCAACGGAACCATGGCCAAGGGCGCCCCGATCGAGGTCTCCCTCAGGGTGGCGAAGAAGCTGCCGATGTCATTTGACCAGACGTTCGACGCATGCGTCGCCAATCCACAGGCGAAATTCCTCGTCACTTTGCGGGACAAGATCCAGAAGGGCCTGTGATCCTAGGTCGGGCTGGCGGCTGCGGTTGGCGGTGGCTTTGGCACGGCGAGCAGCGGCCAGATCAGCGCGTCGAAGCTGGCGGAGTCGAAGGCGCCGGCGGCCGCATGGCGCACGATTCCGCCGCGGTCGATCACGTAGTTCGTCGGCAGCGCGCCTTTGTCGCCATAGCCACGGCCCGAGAACTTGGTGACCAGAGGGAAAACGAAAGCCGCCGCCAGTGGCGCGAGCTCCGAAGGCGGGACCGAGTCTTCCGAACCGATGGCGAAGATCTTCAGGTCCTGGCCGGGATGACGGCGCAGATAGGCGTCCATCATCGGCATCTCGACGCGGCACGGAGCGCACCAGGTGGCCCAGTAGTTCAACACGATCACGGAGCCCCGAAGGTCGGCCGAGGACACCGTCCGGCGATCCAGCGTCGTCAACGTGAACGGCGGCGCCGCGGCCCCGACGCTGGCGCCCGACGAAACCCGGATGAACAGGCCAGCGGCCACGCCTGACATCACGCTTCGCCGGTCCACGTCTGTCATGTGCGTCCCCTCGCCCATGAGCCTGCTGCTCGCCACGGTTGCTGTCAACGTTTGGAGTGCTCAACCGCCCACCGCGGGCGGGAGGCTCACGCCCGCTCGACGAAGCTGTCGATGACTTTTTTTTCGCCGGCTTTTTCGAAGGCGACGGTGAGTTTGTTGCCTTCCACGTGTTTCACCTGGCCGTAGCCGAACTTGATGTGGAAGACGCGGTCGCCCTTCGCATAGGCGCCGGCGGCGGAGGGTTCTGAGACGGCCACCAGCCGGCCCTCGCCCTCGATGATCTGGGTGACGCCCGCCGGGCCACCCCGGTAGTTGCGCTCCTGCGCGCGCTTCCAGCCGGGCGAGGAATAGCCGGCGCCGAACGAGCCGCTCTCGTCCCAGCGCGAGCCCGCCTGCTGCATGCCGGGCCCGCCGCCGTAGTAGCCGGTCTCGGAGGCGGCCTCGACGTTGTCCACCGGCAGTTCGTCGACGAAGCGGCTCGGCAGCTGGCTGGTCCAGCGGCCGTAGACCTGGCGGTTGGCGGCGAAGGAGACGCGCGCCTCCTCGCGGGCGCGGGTCAGGCCCACGTAGGCCAGGCGGCGTTCCTCCTCCAGGCCCTTTTCGCCCTTCTCGTCCATGCTGCGCTGGCTGGGGAAGACGCCTTCCTCCCAGCCGGGCAGGAACACCAGCGGGAACTCCAGCCCCTTGGCCGAGTGCAGGGTCATGATCTGCACCGAGTCCTCGCCGCTCTCGCGATCGAGGTCCATCACCAGGGAGACGTGTTCGAGATAGGCCTGCAGCGTCTCGAACGCGCCCATCGACTGCACCAGCTCCTTCAGGTTCTCCAGCCGGGTCTGGCTGGTGGGGCCTTTGTCCAGGCGCAGCACGTCGGTGTAGCCGCTCTCCTCCAAGATCGTCTCCGCCAGCCGCTGGTGCGGCAGGGTCTGGGCGAGCGCCCGCCAGCGGTCGAGGTCGCGCAGGAAGTTGGCGAGCGCCGTGCGGGTGCGCGCGCCCAGCTCGTCGGTGCGGACGATCTCGCGCGCGGCCTCGCTGAGGCTGCGGAAGTGGGTGGAGGGCGCCGCCGGTTCGAGTTCGCCCGTGGCGGGGTCGAACAGGGGCTCGTCATAGAGCTGGGCCGGCGGCACCGAGGCGAGGGCGTGCAGCTTCTGCACCGTGGTGTCGCCGATCCCGCGCTTGGGCGTGTTGACGATCCGCTCGAAGGCCAGGTCGTCGTCCGGCGACTGCACCAGGCGCAGATAGGCGTGGGCGTCGCGGATCTCCGCCCGCTCGAAGAACCGCGGGCCGCCGATCACCTGGTAGGGAATCTGCAGCATCACGAACCGCTCTTCGAAGGCGCGCATCTGGAACGAGGCGCGGACCAGGATGGCGATTTCCCGGTGGCGCCGGCCGCCTTTCTTCCAGCGCTCGATCTCGTCGGCGATCAGCCGGCTCTCGGCCTCGCCGTCCCAGACCCCGCGCACCTGCACCTTCTGGCCGCCGTCGGCTTCGGTCCAGAGGGTCTTTCCCAGCCGATCCTTGTTGGCCGCGATCAGGCCAGAGGCGGCGGCCAGGATGTGGGCGGTTGAGCGATAGTTGCGCTCCAGGCGGATCACCTTGGCGCCTGGGAAGTCGCGCTCGAAGCGCAGGATGTTGTCCACCTCCGCCCCGCGCCAGCCGTAGATCGACTGGTCGTCGTCGCCGACGCAGCAGAGATTCTGCCGGCCCTGCGCCAGCAGCCGCAGCCACAGGTACTGGGCGACGTTGGTGTCCTGGTACTCGTCCACCAGGATGTAGCGGAAGCGGCCCTGGAAGTCGGCCAGCACGTCCGGATGGCCGGTGAAGATGGTCAGGTTGTGCAGCAGCAAATCGCCGAAATCGCAGGCGTTCAGCACACGCAGTCGTTCCTGGTAGGCGGCGTAGAGCGCCGCGCCCCGGTTACCCGCGAAATGCGCGCCCTCGGCCGGCGGCAGCTTGCCGGGCGCCCAGCCGCGGTTCTTCCAGTGGTCGATCAGGCCGGCGAAGTGGCGCGGGGTCCAGCGCTTGGGGTCGATGTTCTCGGCCTCCAGGATCTGCTTGATCAGCCGCTCCTGGTCATCGACGTCGATGATGGTGAAGCTGGATTTCAGGCCCACCAGCTCGGCGTGCCGGCGCAGGATCTGGGCGGCGATGGAATGGAAGGTGCCCAGCCACCTCAGCCCCTCGGCCGCCGGCCCGATGATGGCGGTGATCCGCTCGCGCATCTCCCGCGCGGCCTTGTTGGTAAAGGTGACCGCCAGCAGCTCCCACGGCCGCGCCCGGCCGGTGGCCAGGATGTGCGCCAGGCGGGTGGTCAGCACCCGGGTCTTGCCGGTCCCCGCGCCCGCCAGCACCAGCACCGGCCCCTCGATCGCCTCCACGGCCTGGCGCTGCTCGGGGTTCAGGCCCGCCAGGTAGTCGGGCCCCGAGACTTTGGCGAGATCGGAGATGCGGACGGCGGGAGGCTCGGACACAGGCTGACCGGGTTGGACTCAGGATGGAACATATGTAGCACGCCCCGCGACCCGCAGAAGGCGGGAGCGATAGGCGCGGTCAGCGCGCGTGGTCGCAGTCGCCTTGCGAGCGGCAGCGCAGGAACGCGCCGCAGAGCGAGGCGGCCAGGTCGCTGGTCAGGTTCTGAGTGTCGACCGCGTCGATATCGGCGGCGTTGACGCAGGCCAGGCCCTCGCCCTTGGAGCACTCGGTGCGTTCAGTCTTGGTCACCTGATCGCGGGCGTCCGGCTGCAGGCTGGAGAGATAGTCGTCAAGGCCGTCGCGCAGATCGGCGGCCGACAGGTCCTGCAACAGCTTCTCCGGGCACTGGCGGTCCAGCTCCGACTGATAGCGGCCCGCGGAGTCCCCTCCGGCGGGCTGGGCGCTCGAAGACCAGGCCACGGCGGCCAGCCCGAGGGCCAGAATGATCGGCGCGATTCGCATCACGAGCAGCTTTGCCCTCAACAATCTTGCGATGCTAGCGGCAGACGCGCCGGTCCGCATTTCGCGGGCGAAATGACACCGCCGCGCCACAAACTCAGCTCGCGCCGCCTTGCGTGGCCCGGCGAGTGTCGGTCATGGATAGTCTCAATCGTCCTTGAGCAAAGGGGTCCGATCCAGATGCTGTACGCGGTGCTCTGTTACAACGACGAAGACATGGTCTTCTCCTGGTCGAAAGAAGAGGACGACGCGGTCATGGCCAAGCTGGCGGTGGTGCACGGCGCCCTGGAGAAGCAGGGAAAGCTGGGCCCGACAGCGCGCCTGCTGCCAACCACCGCGGCGACCACGGTGCGCAAGGACCGCGACCCGCCGCTGGTGGTCGACGGACCCTACGCCGAGACCAAGGAACAGCTGCTGGGGTTCTACACCATCGACTGCGCCGATCTCGACGAGGCGCTGGACGTCGTCAAGGAACTGGCCAAGGCCAACCCCGGCGGGTCCTATGAGGTGCGTCCGCTGCGCCTGTTCATGCCAGGATCCCTGCCGAGGTGAGCGATATCGCCTGGATCGACGCGGCGCTGACGTCGGCGCGTCCCCAGGCGCTGGGCGCGCTGGTGCGCTACTTCCGCGACCTGGACCTGGCCGAGGAGGCCTACCAGGACGCGTGCCTGCGGGCGCTGAAGACCTGGCCGCAGAACGGACCGCCGCGCGATCCGGCCGCCTGGCTGATCTTCGTCGGGCGCAACGCCGCCATCGACGCGGTCCGCCGGCAGGGCAAGCAGCAGGCGCTGCCGCCGGAGGAGGTGCTCTCGGATCTGGAGGACGCCGAGGCGGAACTGGTCGAGCGGCTCGACGGCGCCCACTACCGTGACGACATCCTGCGACTGCTGTTCGTCTGCGGCCATCCGGAGCTGCCGGCCACCCAGCAGATCGCGCTGGCGCTGCGGATCGTCTGTGGACTGACGGTGAAGCAGATCGCTCGCGCCTTCCTGGTCGGCGAAGCGGCCATGGAGCAGCGCATCACTCGGGCCAAGGCCCGCGTCGCCGCCGCCGAGATTCCGTTCGAGTCTCCGGGCGCGGTGCAGCGGGCCGAGCGGCTCACCGCTGTCTCGGCGATGATCTACCTGATGTTCAACGAGGGCTATTCCACCAGCGGCCGCGTCGCCGGCGCCCGCGCGCCGCTGTGTGAAGAGGCGATCCGTCTCGCGCGCCTCTTGCTGCGCCTCTTCCCGGCCGAGCCGGAGATCATGGGCCTTACCGCACTGATGCTGTTGCAGCACTCGCGGGCCGCCGCCAGGTTCGATTCCGGCGGCGCCATCGTGCTCCTGGAAGACCAGGACCGTGGCCTGTGGAACCTCGAGCTGATCAACGAGGGCCTGGCGCTGATCGACAAGGCCATGCGCCATCGACGCACCGGTCCCAATCAGGTGAAGGCAGCGATCGCGGCGCTGCACGCCAGGGCCGCGCGGCCGCAGGACACTGACTGGGAGGAGATCGATCTTCTCTACGCGACGCTGGAGCGGATGGAGCCTTCGCCGGTGGTCACCCTCAACCGGGCGGTGGCGGTGGACAAGGTCCGTGGCCCCGCCGCGGCGCTGGCGATGATCGAGCCGCTGGAGCGCCGGCTCTCCGGCTACTTCCACTTCTTCGGCGTCAGGGGCGCGCTGCTGCTGGAACTTGGCCGCACCGACGAGGCGCGCGTCGCCTTCGACCGGGCGATCGCGCTCGCCAACACCGCCGCCGAGGCGGCCCACATCCGCGCGCACCTCGATCGGCTGATCATGGACAGCGCCAAGGCCGCGGCGCGGCCGACCGTCTAGCGAAAAAGGCCAAGGACCCCTGTCGGCGGGACGGCGGTTTGTTCGTCCTAGGGGCGAGACCGCACGACACCGGCGAGGCTGTCCGCCTCGCCCAGGAGAACGCCATGCAATCGATCACCCCGTTCCTGTGGTTCGACGACCAGGCCGAGGAGGCGGTGTCGTTCTACACGCAGGTGTTCAAGAACTCGAAGGTCGGGCGCATCGCCCGCTATGGCGAAGCCGGTCCCGGCGAGCCGGGCAAGGTGATGACCGCCAGCTTCGAGCTGAACGGCCAGGCGTTCATGGCCCTGAACGGCGGGCCGACTTTCAAGTTCACCCCCGCGATCTCGTTCTTCGTCAGCGTCGAAACCCAGGCCGAGGTCGATGAGCTTTGGGACAAGCTCGGCGAGGGCGGCGAGCCTGGCCAGTGCGGCTGGCTGACCGACAGGTTTGGCGTCTCCTGGCAGATCGTGCCGACGGCGCTCAACGAAGTGCTGCAGGGTCCCGACGCCGCCAAGCGGACGAGCGCCATGCAGGCGATGCTGAAGATGCGCAAGCTGGATATCGCCGAGCTGCGCCGCGCCTACGCCGAAGGCTAGCGCAACCCCGAGCCAGGCGCGAGCCGCTAGCCGGCGGGCGCCGACGCGGCTTCCCGCGCCAGCGCAACGCCCAGCTTATCCAGGAGATCGCGCGTGCCTTCCTCGCGGCTGGCCACGCCGTCGAAGCCATCCAGGAACGCCCCGTGCTCGGTGTAGATGAGCCTAGTCCCGCCGCCGGCCGCTTTGAACTCGGCGATCGCCAGCGAGACGGAGATCCGCGTTTCGTCGAACAGCATCTCGTAGGTGCTGATGATGCGCTCACCCGGGACGATGTCCTGGAACGTCGCGTTGAAGACGTGGACCGGTCCGCCCGGCGGGCCGACGCGGTTGGTCTCGCGGCCGCCGACGCGGAAGTCCATCTCGTGCTCGCCGCCGCCCCATTCTTCCGGCCCCCTGAACCAGGCGGTCTTGGCCATGGGGTCGGCGAACGCGCGGAAAACCCCGCCTGGCGAAGCGTCATAGGTCCGCTCGATGGTGAAACTGCCTTGGCTGACGGATCGCTGGGTCATGGCCTACTCCTTGGCTTGCGGGTCTTGCCGGGCGAGGAAATCTCCCAGCCGGTCGAGGCGCCGCTCCCAGGTCGTGCGCCGCGCGTTGATCCAGCGCTCGGCCGCCTGCAACGCCGCCGTGTCGATCCGGCAGGTGCGCACGCGCCCGACCTTCTCCGAGCGCACCAGCCCGCTGGTTTCCAGCAGTTGCAGATGCTGCATCACCGCGGGCAGCGACATCCGGGCCGGCGCCGCCAGTTCGCCTACCGACGCCGGACCGCGGCTGAGGCGCTCGACCATGCCGCGGCGCGTGGGATCGGCCAGCGCCTGGAACATCAGGTCGAGGGCTGGCGCCGTTTCGTCGGAAACCTGGGTCATCTATTTGGGGAGCATGGAGAAATACGGCCGCGCTTCGTCCAGCACGCGGGCGTAGGAGGGCCGCGCCATCAGCCGGTCCAGATAGGCCCTGACATGGCGGTGCGCCTCGCCGATCGGCGCCGCGCGGTTGGCGTAGAACAGCGCCGGCGCGGCCGCGCAGTCGGCCATGCTGAACGCCTCGCCGATCGCCCAGGTCCTGGCCGCCATGTCCTGATCGATCATCGCGTAGGCGGTGCGCAGCGCAGCCTCGGCCTGGCGGACGCCGTCGGGATCCTTCGAGTCGGGTCGGCGGCGCGCATCGTCCATGATCTTCTGCATGGGGACTTGCACGTGCAGGTCGAAGAACCGGTCGCGCATCCTGACCTGTCGCGCCGGATCGGCGTCCTTGGGAACCAGCCGCGCGGCGCCCGGGTAGTGCTGGTCCAGGTACTCGATGATGATCGACGACTCCGGGACGGTCCAGTCCCGCGCCTCGTCGCGCAGCACCGGAAATTTGCCGAGGGGCCAAAGCTTCAGCAATTCCGCGCGGGAGGCCTCGTCGCCGAGGTCGATCAGCACCGGCTCGAACGGCGTCGCGTTCTCGTAGAACGCCACGACCGCCTTCTGGCAGAATGAGGAAAGCGGGTGCATGTAGAGTTTCAGGGACATAGGCTTGCGCCCACTCATTAGTTAGGTGATAGCTTAAGTATGACCGCTACACGCCGAGCTGGCAAGCTGCGCCGTTGTTGCGCTCAAGCAGGCGTTCGTCTACGTCGACCCTCAGCCGCGGCCGCCGCCTAGCGCGCTGCAGGCGAGCGCCGAGAGGGGACCCGAGTGACCCAGATCGAGCCCGACGATCGCGAACCGGACGGCAAGGAAGCCGAGGCCCAGCGCGAAGAGACGGTGATGCCGTTCATCTGGGGCGGGGTCGCGATCCTGATCATCGCTGTCTTCGTCGCCCTGGCGATCTTCGCACCCTCCCAGCCTGGCAAGGCGCCCAGGCCGTCGCTGGCGCCGGTGATCAAGCCGATGTCTTCGCCGGATCGCTAGGCCCTTCGGCGAACGCCAGCGCCGCGACGCGGCAGGCCGAGGCCAGCGGGCGGCCGCCGCGACTATCGTCAAGCTGGGCGATCAGGCTTGCGAGACTGACAGACCTGGACCTGGCGAGCCGTTCGAGCACCGTCCAGAACTCTGGTTCGAGGGCCAGGGATGTGGCGTGTCCTGCCAGCACCACCGATCGTTTGCGCAACCGGGTCATCGACGATCGCGCCAGGGTTCCGGCAGCGCCGCCGCACCGACCATCGGCTACGACGCCAGCCTGTTTGTGGCGCCGAGGTGATCGCGATCGGCGCTCGACCATTGGGCGATAACGCCCAGCAGTCTCACCGGATTGATCGGCTTGCCCAGGTGATCGTCCATGCCCGCCGCCAGGCAGCGCTCCACCTGCTCGGGAAGCACGTTGGCGGTCATGGCGATGATCGGAATGCGCCGCGCGTCTGGAGGCGCCGACGCGCGGATGCGGCTGGTGGCGGTCAAGCCATCCATGTTGGGCATCTGCACGTCCATCAGGATCAGGTCGAAGTGCGACCGCTGGGCTTTGGCGACAGCCTCGACGCCGTCGCCGGCGGTTTCGATGGCGATGTCGAAGGGCGACAGCAAGGCGCAGATCAGTTCGCGGTTGACGGCGTTGTCGTCGACCACCAGCAGCCGCACGGGGGCTTCGACGCCGAACGGCGCCTCGGCCCCGACCGCGGCCGCTGGCGCGGCGTCGGCGCGGGGCATCTGGAGCTCGAACCAGAAGGTCGACCCTTCGCCCTGGTTGCTGACGACGCCGATCTGACCGCCGAGGGCCTCGATGATCCGCTTGGAGATGGCCAGCCCCAGCCCGGTGCCGCCGTATTGGCGCGAAACCGAGGCGTCGGCCTGCGTGAAACGGCCGAAGATCGTCTCGACCTGTTCCGGCGTCACGCCGATGCCGCTGTCGCTGACCGCCATGCGCAGGCGCCGCTGATCGCCGACCTCGGTCTGGCTGACCAGCACCTTGATCTGGCCGTGCGCGGTGAACTTGATGGCGTTGGAGATGAAATTCAGCAGCACCTGGCGCAGGCGCGCGCCATCGCCGAGCAGCGCGCCTTGGAGGCCCTCCGCGGCTACCGAAATGGCCAGCCCCTTGGCGCTCGCCTGATCGGCCAGCAGCGCCGCCGTGGACTCGGCCGCCTGCAGGGGATCGAACGGGTGCAGGTCGAACTCGACCGCGCCGGCCTCCAGCTTCGAGAAGTCGAGCACGTCGTTGACCACGCCCAGCAGCGTCTGGCTGGCGTCGTGGATCAGGTCGACTTTGCGGGAATCGTCGGCGCCGAGAGCCTCGGAAGTCTTGAGCAGTCCAGCAAAGCCGATGATGGCGTTCAGCGGCGTGCGCAGTTCGTGCGTCATGTTGGCGAGGAAGTCGGACTTCACCGCCAGCGCCGCCTTGGCCTCGGCCAGGGCGCCGATCAGGTCCGCTTCCAGCTTCTTGCGCTCGGTGATGACCCGGGTCGTCGAGAGCAGGCCGCCGCTCCCGTCATCGAGCCGCTGGAACGTGCCCTCGACCCAGATCGCCTGGCCGTTCTTGTGCATCAGACGGTATTCGATCGCCTTGGCGCCATCCCCCGGTTTCAGAGCGCCCAGGATCTCCCGCAGGCGCGGCAGGTCGTCGGGATGGGCGTTCGCCGACCTGCTCTTCAGGTCCATCATCTCCGCGACCGTGAAGCCGAACGCCCGCTCTGACGAGGGCGAGGTGTAGAGCCGCTCGCCATCGGCGCCCCACAGCGAGATCACGTCGTTCAGGTTGTCGGCCAGCAGGCGATAGAGGGACTCGCTGCGCCCAAGCCGCTGCAGCGCGGTTTCCATTTCGGCCTGGGCCGCTTCGGCCTCGACGCGGCGGCGCTGGCTTTCGACGACCGCGCCTTCCTTTTCGGCGATAGTGGCGGAGAGCGCCTCCTTAACCCGCTTCATGTCCAGGCCCTGGCTCACCAGGTAGAAGGTCACGGGAGCGCCGACGAGGGTGGCGATGAGCGCCGTGGTCAGCGGCGTGAAGGAACCGGGCGCCGGAAAAAGAACGCCGTTGATAATGAAATCCACAAGCAACGCGCACGCCACAACTATGGCGAGGACAAGCCCTGTTCTGATCAGCTTCTGAGCGAGCATCCAGCTTCCATAGCAGCTAACCTTTGAATATTTGGCCCACATTAAAGAATGCTGACGGGGCCCAGTGGCGTGCGTCACCCTGCCGCGCCCGTGCCTACCATCCGGCGGACAACCGCTCAGGCCCGCGCGGCGCGTCGCAGCGATTGCGGCGGATAGCCAACCGTCCGGACGAACGCCCGGCGCATGCGCTCGGGACTGCCAAAGCCAGCCTGCGCGGCGATCCGGTCGATCGGTTCGGCCCCGGCCTCCACCCGCTCGCGCGCCGCCTCGACGCGCAGGCGCTCGATGGCCTTGGCCGGCGTCACCCCAGCCTCGGCGGCGAAGGCGCGGGCGAAGTTGCGCGCGCTCATCGCCGCCTGCTCGGCCAGGCGCTCAACGCCGAGCGGCTGGTCCAGCCGCTCGCGCGCCCAGCTGAGCAGGGGGCCGAACCGCGCGTCGGGCCGTTCCAGCTCCAGAAGCGCGGAGAACTGCGACTGTCCGCCAGGACGGCGATGGTAGACCACCAGCTGCTGGGCGGTGCGCTTGGCGACCGCTTCGCCCAGATCCTCGCCGATCATGGCCAGCGCCAGGTCGACCCCGGCGGTGATCCCCGCGGACGTCCAGACCGAGCCGTCCCGCACGAAGATCCGGTCGGGCTCCAGCCGCACCCTTGGAAACCGGCGCGCGAAGTCGGCGGTGCGCGCCCAGTGCGTGGTCGCCCGTCGCCCGTCCAGGAGGCCCGCGGCCGCCAGCAGGAACGCGCCGGAGCAGACGCTGGCGACGCGCCTGGATCGGCGCGCGGCGACGCGGATGAGCTCCAGAAGGGCGCCATCGACGGCGCCGGCGCGCGTGCCCTCGCCGCCGGCCAGCACCAACGTGTCGAACCGCTCGCCCGGATCGAGCGCCGCCGCCGTCATCGCCGCGCCCGAGGAACTGCGTGTCAGCCCCCCTTCGCGCGCCACCACCTTCAGCTCATAGGCGCCCGGGACATAGCGTCCGGCGATCTCGAAGGCGCCGATGGGACCGGCGGCGTCGAGGATCTGGAAGTCGGGAAAGATCAGGAAGCCGATCTTGCGGGTCATGGCTGAAAAAGAGGGAACAATGTCATTTCAGCCGCAAGCTAGACCCGGCATGGTGCCAAGGTCAAACCGCAAGGAGCCCTGATATGGCCGAACGTCCCTTCCGCATCGTCGAGGTCATCTTTCCGGGCCTGACCCAGCTCGACTTCACCGCCCCGCACACGATCTTCAGCCGTATCCCCGGCGCCGAAACCATCGTCGCCTCCGAGCCCGGCGGTCCGATCACCTCCGACGGCGACCTGACCTTCGCCGGCACGACGCGGATGGCGGAGATCGATCGCTGCGACCTGATCTTCTTTCCGGGCGGCCTGGCGACGACCGAGGTGATCAACGATCTGGCGTTCATGGCCGAGGTCCGGCGCCTCGCCGCCGGCGCCCGCTACCTGACCTCGGTCTGCACCGGCTCGCTGATCCTGGCCGCGGCCGGCCTGCTGCAAGGCAAGCGCGCGGCCTGCCACTGGGCCTGGCGCGACATGCTGAGCCTCTTTGGCGCGATCCCCGACCCGGCGCGGGTGGTGCGCGACGGCGACATCATCACCGGCGGCGGCGTCACCGCCGGCATCGACTTCGCCCTGGTGGTCGCCGCCGAGCTCGCCGGCGAGGCCTTCGCCCAGGCGCTGCAGCTCAATCTCGAATATGCGCCCGCCCCACCGTTCAACGCCGGCCGGCCGGAGACCGCGCCGCCGGAGATCTTGACTGAAGTGCGCCGACGCATGGACGCGATCCTGCCCAAACGCCTGGCGCAGGCCCAGGCCGCCGCGGCGCGGCTCTAGGCCGCGTATTCATAAGAGCTCGCGGCGCGGGCGAGGTCGCGCACTCAGCCGCCGGGTGCGCCCCGCTTGACCCATGTCAAATCGCGCGACCGATCGACTTGATAGCCTCTCACTGCAAGCTTCAATTTGCCTGCACCCGGCGGCGGCCTCCAACAACTCCGCGCGGGTCGGGGCGCTCCGGCATGGGTCGGGGCGCCCGTTTTTCGTTCACGCCCGCTGCGCACGCATGGGTCCGCCCAAGGGCGAGCCCGCTCATTGGCGTCGCACGCGGAAGCGGACCTAGGCCGGCCGGTCCTTGGCCATCGCCCGCGCGAACGCCGGGCGGCCCACCGTGCGCTGCAGGAAGCCGGCGATGGCGGGCGTCTCGGGGATGGCCTTGGTGAAGTTGACGGCGAAGTTCACCGCGCCGCCGACCAGCAGATCGGCGGCGGTAAACGTTCCGCCTGTGAGGTAGGGCGCCTTGGCCAGCGTGGCGTCCAGATAGCGGACCATGTCGTCGAAGCCGCCGAACGAGACCCCGAGGTTCTGGTACTGCCAGCCGCCGAACCTGGCGGCGAGCACCGGGTCGATCACCGCGTCGTTGTAGACCAGCCAGGAGAGGTAGGGTCCGCGCCGCGGATCGCCGATCGGCGGGGCGAGACCGGCCTCGGGAAAGGCGTCGGCCAGGTAGGCGAAGATGGCGGCCCGTTCGTGCACCGCCACGCCGTCATGGACGATCGCCGGCACCTTCTTGTTCGGCTGGATCTGGCGATAGCTTTCCGGCGCCCCGCCTTCGGCGCGGATGTCGACGATCTCGAGCTCGTAGGGGACGTCGAGCTCCTCCAGCAGCCAGAGCACGCTGCCGGAGCGCGTCCCAGGGGCGTGGTAGAAGGTCAACATGGCGTCAGCTTAGCCCGGCCCTCCCGCGAAGGGGAGGGCCGACCTTTGAGCTAGCGCACCGCTCCGCAGAAGCGCTGGATGCGGGTGCAGGCGTCTTCGAGGAGTTCGTTGGAGGTGGCGTAGCTGATCCGGAAGAACGGCGAGAGGCCGAACGCCTCACCGTAGACCACCGAGACGCCCTCGGTTTCCAGGAGTTCCATGGCGAAGTCCTCGTCCGAACCGATCGCCTTGCCGCTGGGCGCTTTCTTGCCGATCAGGCCCGCGCACGACGGATAGACGTAGAAGGCGCCCTCGGGCGTCGGGCAGTGGAGGCCCGCCGCCTGGTTCAGCATCGAGACCACCAGGTCGCGCCGGTCTTCGAAGGCCTTGGCGCGCGGCTTGATGAAGTCTTGCGTGCCGTTCAGCGCCTCCACCGACGCCCACTGCGAGATGGAGGAGGGGTTGGAGGTGGTCTGGCTCATCACCTTGCGCATGGCCCCGATCAGCGGCTCTGGCCCGGCGGCGTAGCCGATCCGCCAGCCGGTCATGGCGTAGGCCTTGGAGACCCCGTTCATGGTCAGCGTGCGGTCGTAGAGGGCCGGCTCGACCTGGGCGATGGTGGTGAACTCGAAGTCGCCGAAGATCAGGTGCTCGTACATGTCGTCGGTCAGGATCCACACCTGCGGATGGCGCATGAGCACGTCCGCCAGGCCCTTCAGTTCGGCGCGCGTGTAGGCGGCGCCGGAGGGGTTCGACGGCGAGTTGAGGATGATCCAGCGGGTCCGCGGCGTGATCGCCGCTTCCAGGTCCGAGGGCCGAACCTTGAAGCCGTGCTCGGCCGTGGTGGGGAGACTCACCGCCTCCCCCCCGGCCAGGCGCACCATGTCCGGGTAGCTGACCCAATAGGGCGCGGGGATGATCACCTCGTCGCCGGGGTTCAGGGTGGCGACCATGGCGTTGAAGATTACCGGCTTGCCGCCGGGCGACACGTTCACCTGCGCGCGGGTGTAGGTTAGGCCGTTCTCGCGGGCGAACTTGGCGCAGATGGCGTCCTTCAGCTCGGGGATGCCGTCGACGTCGGTGTACTTGGTCTTGCCCTCGCGGATGGCGCGGATCGCCGCTTCCTTGATGTTGTCGGGCGTATCGAAGTCGGGCTCGCCCGCATCCAGCGAAATCACGTCGCGCCCGGCCGCTTTCAGCGCACGGGCCTTCGCGCTCGCCGCCAGGGTGGCGGAGGGCTTGACGCGGGCCAGAGCGGCGGACTGGGCGAACATCGAAGTGATTCCTTTTCCTGCAGCCGAAATACGGGGCGCCGGTCTTTACGCGCGAGCGCCTGTTGGCGCAACTTGTGGGAGCGGACGCGCGCGAACCGACGGGAGGCGTCGAAGGTGCGATTCCTCGTTATCTTCGTCCTGGCCCTGGCTTTCGCGCCGCTCGCCAAAGCGTACGACGCGTCTGACCTAGAGCGGGCGAGCCGCGCCTATCGCCTGGCGCTCTACGATCTGCCGCCGGCCGAGACCCTCGCCAGCTCCGGTGGCCAGGCGGTCCGCGTCTATGTCGATGGCGCGTTCAGCGGCTTCCTGCCGGCGATCGTGATCCAGCGGCCGCGGCGCGGCGCGGCGCGGCTGACCGTGATCTCCGGTCATCGAAGGGGTGGGACCTGGTCGCGCGTGACCCGCTCGGCGGCCATCCCGGTCCCGGTCTGGGCGAGGCTGCTTGCGGATGGAACCGAGGCGGTCAGCGACTGGCGAGCGTTCACGGCCAGGCGCGACGACGAAGCAGCGCACCCGGCGACGAAACCGGCGATCGTCTCCGACATCATCATCTGCGCCGACGGACAGGATAGCCTCGTCGAGGTGGCGAGCGAAGGCCACGTGTCCCGCGGGGCCGAGCACGACTGCGAATTCACCGAGCTTGGCGACTTCGCCACCGAATTGGCGGCCGCCGCGATCCACTACCTGCCGGACTGCGCGGCGATCACGCCCGGCCAGATGTACGGCGGTTTCTCGCGGCTGGCGCAATGCGGCTTGCTGAGCGGCGACAAGCGCTCAGCCATCGCCCTGATGAACCGCATCAACGAGCACGGCTCGCGCGACCTGGCGTTGGCGGCGGACGCTCATATCGTCGCCGACTGGGCGGGCCGTCCGCGCGCTGTCGGCGCCAAGGCGTTCGGCGTGCTCTGGTCGGATCTGGAGGCGTCGATCGGGGCTCATTTCCAGTTCGAGGATATCGCCGGCGATGGCCCAGCCAAAGCTGTCGCGACCGGCTGGATGGTCTACGTGCCGAAGGGTGACAACGTCGACAATCAGCGGGCGCCGTGTACGGAGGTTTGGCGCAAATCGAGAGCCGGATGGCGGCTGGCGAGCCTGACGGTCGGCGCCTTCCACCCTTTCTACATGGCGCACGATCCGCGGGGCTTCACCTGATCGCGCCGCCGGCCAGGAAATGTTGTTGAAATACCGTCGTGGCGGATCGACAAGCGGGCAACTGAGAAACGAGGGGGGACGTCATGCAAGTCAGAGAATTCGTGACCGTCGCGGCCATGGCGGCGGTGGCGGCGAGCCTGAGCGTCACGCCATGCGTCGCCGCGCCGGCGGCGAAGGCGGGTCCGGACTATTCCAAGAGCCTCGTCCCGGGCTACCCCGACGTGGTCGCCGAGTACATCCAGATCCCCGGCTTCGCCGCGCCAGGCACGCCGCCGGCGCTGAACACCGCCAGTTTCCTCCGCCTGCGCGCGGCCGCCGATGGCGATACTCCGAAGCCGGTCAACGCGGTGATCGTCGCCATGCCCGGTTTTTCCTCGACGCCGCCGCATTGGCTCTGGCTCTCGACCCAGCTGGTGCACAAGGCCGCCCAGCGCACCTGCGACGACGGCCAGCCCTGCCGGGTGGAGGTGTGGGTGATCGAGCGCCGCGGCGCGAACCTCGCCGACACCGCGGGCCTGCGCGCCGCCCGCGCCAAGGGCGATCCGAAATTGGCGCTCGACTACTACTTCGGCCCCAACGCCGTCGCGCCGGACGGGACCCGCGGCGGCGCGCCGACCGTGGGCGTGGTTCCCGGCGGCCCCGACGCCAAGTGGCATGCCCTCACCGAGGGCGATCTTTCCTTCATGGCCGACTGGGGCTTTGAGACCTACGCCGGCGACGCCGACAGGATGATCGCCCTGATCAAACAGGCCAGCGGATCGAAGAACGTCTTCCTGGCCGGCCATTCGCAAGGCGGCGCCTTCGTCTCCAACTACGCCGGGCGCCTGCAGGCCGACGGCAAGCGCGGCGTCGAAAAGCTGGCCGGCCTGATCTATCTCGACGCCATCACCACGCCCGGCGCGCCAGGGCCGGTCCCGGCCTCGGCGGTGAGCGACTACCTCAGCCACGTCGCTGACCTGAGGAGCGGCAAGCTCCCGGTCTACACGGCCGGCGGCGGCCCGCTGGCCGGGATCGCCGGACCCCAGGGCGCGGTCAATGGCGAGGTGGTGTTTACCTACTTCGCCCTGGCCAATCTCAATGACGAGTCGATCTTCCCGCTGATCGCCAAGCCCACCGATCCGCACGCGGGCGACGCCTTCAAGCACGCCATCCGCACCAGCTGGCTGGCCAGCGCCGGCATGAGCATCGACGTCGATCCGCTGCCGGGCGCGGACCTGCAGGTCCCGTTCCTGCGGCTGCTGGGCGAAGGCCTTGGCCGGCTGGACTTCAAGCCGATGAAGGGAACCGAGGCCCAGTGCGACTGGGCGCCGCCGGTTCCGCCGTTCAACGCGGGGTTCGGACCGGCGCCGAAGCCTGGCGCCAACCCGATGGCGCCCTTCAACTGCATTCCCTCGCCGGCGATGTTGGATCCCGGCAAGGTCTACGGTTGGCTCGAAGGCGGCGGCGACGGCGCCGTTGCCGGCAAGGTCGGCAAGGCCGTGCTCTGGGCCCAATCGGAGGGCTTTGCGCCCGCTCGCAGCAACATCAAGCCGGTGACCTTCACCTTCGCCCAGTCCGGCGCGAAGACCCTCGACGCCTCCAGCCTGATCGGCGGCAACTTTTATCCCTCCGAGCGGCACGACTACGACGCCAACTTCTGGTCCCGCTTCCAGGCCATCAAGGTGACGACTGGCGGCGTTTCCATGGACATCGACAAGGCGGCCCTAGCGGGCATCCCGGTCTACGTCGCACGCCGCAGCTCCTCGCCCCACGCCGACAATCCGTTCCCGGGCGTCACCGATTTCACCGAGATCAATCGCACCGGCGCCTACCAGACCGACGCCGCCAAGGCGCTCTCGCCGCTGGATGCGAAGATCAATGTCGCGCTCTACAATCACACCGACATCGTCTCGGCCGACGACAGCCTGGCCGGCCAGGCGCGACCGGGCGAGCCCGGCGCCAACGCCATTTCCGACACCCTGATCGACTGGGTGCTGAAGCGCAGCAAGGGCCGGGCGGCGCCGCCGACGCCCAAGTCGTTGGGGGTGGCCGACATCTACTGACTCTTCAAGTTCGGCCGGCGCGCCTGTAAGGGCCTTCAGGTGCGCCGCCTGATCGCCTTCCTGACCAACATGGACGCCAGGGCCTGGCGCTCGCTGGCGATCTCGTTCGTGCTCTTCGGCGGGGTCGGGGTGGTCTTCCTCTTCGGCGCTCCGGCGCTCGGCCTCAGCGGCGAGCAGGGGGTGCGCCGCTGGCTCTCCCTGGCGCACGGACCCTGGGCGCTGCCCGCCGCGGTGGGGGCGTTCGCGGTGCTGGCGTTCCTGGGCGCGCCGCAGTTCGTGCTGATCGCGGCGGCGGTGGTGGTGTTCGGTCCCTGGACCGGCTCGCTCTACAGCTGGGTCGGGACGCTGGTCTCGTCCCTGGTCGGGTTCGAACTTGGCCGCGCGTTCGGCGCCGGCATGGTCCGGGATCTGAAGAGCGAGGGCGTCAACCGGTTCATGGCCCTGGTCGGCAAGAACGGCTTTATGGCCAGCCTGGTCGTGCGCCTGGTTCCGGCCGCGCCCTTCATCGTCGTCAACATGGCCGCCGGCGTCGCGCGGATGCGGCGCCTGGATTTCGCCGCCGGCACCGCCATCGGCATCGTCCCAAAGATCCTCATCACCGCCTTCGCCGGCAATTCCCTCGTCGCGGCGATGAACGGCGGGGGCGTCCTGCAGCTCGCCCTGCTGACTCTCGCCGCCGCCATCTGGATCGCCTCGGCGCTGATCGCCCGGCGGTGGCTGAGAATCCGCGAGGCGGCCGCGACAGCACAGGATGTCCTGCAAACGGACCGGCGCTGAACGATTTTGCCCCGACCGCGGCGCTTCAGCGCTCCTGACGCAAGACTCTTGCCCAATCGGCCGGATCAGGGTACACGCCGCCCCATGATCGATCGCCGCGACAACCTGCTTCTTTCCGCGCTGGGGCTTATCGGCCCCTGGGCGCTGCTGTAGGCTCGCGTTCTTCGCGGCCGGGCGCTCAGGGGACCAACCCGCCGCCCGGAACCCACGCTAGCGAAGAGATCGCCAATGACCACCCCAGAACCGTCCTCGGCTGAAACCCAGTCCGAGAAGAACCGCGTCATCATATTCGACACCACCATGCGCGACGGCGAGCAGTCGCCCGGCGCCTCCATGTCGTTCGAGGAGAAGCTCGAGCTCGCCAAGATCCTCGAGGAGATGGGCGTCGACGTGATCGAGGCCGGCTTCCCGATCGCCTCCAACGGCGACTATGAAGCGGTCAAGCGCATCGCCGAGATCGTCACCGAGAGCACCGTCTGCGGCCTGGCCCGTGCCGGCGTCGCCGACATCGAGCGCTGCGGCGAGGCGATCAAGCCAGCCAGGCGCGGGCGCATCCACACCTTCATCTCCACCAGCCCCCAGCACCGCGACCACATCCTCAGAATGAGCCAGGACGATGTGCTGAACGCGGTCGTGGGCTCGGTCAGCCACGCGCGCAACCTCTGCGCCGACGTCGAGTGGTCGGCCCAGGACGCCACCCGCACCGAGCGCGATTTCCTCGCCCGCTGCGTGGAGGCGGCGATCAAGGCCGGCGCCAGCACCATCAACCTGCCTGACACCGTCGGCTACAGCTATCCGTCCGAATACGGCGAGCTTTTCCGCGACCTGATTGAGCGCGTGCCGGGCGCCGACACGGTGGTGTTCTCCGCCCACTGCCACAATGACCTCGGCCTGGCGGTCGCCAACAGCCTCTCGGCGGTGCAGGCCGGCGCGCGGCAGGTGGAGCTGGCGATCAACGGCATCGGCGAGCGGGCCGGCAACGCGGCGCTGGAAGAGGTGGTGATGGCGCTGAAGGTGCGGGGCGACAAGCTGCCGTTCCCGACCCATATCCACACCGAGCACATCACCAGAGCCAGCCGCTACGTCTCGGCGATCACCGGCTTTCCGGTTCAGTTCAACAAGGCCATCGTCGGCAAGAACGCCTTCGCCCACGAGGCCGGCATTCACCAGGACGGAATGCTGAAAAGCGCCACCACCTACGAGATCATGCGGCCCGAGGACGTAGGGCAGGGCGGCTCCAACCTGGTGATGGGCAAGCACTCCGGCCGCCACGCCTTCCGCGAGAAGCTGAAGGCGCTGGGCTACGACCTGGGCCAGAACGCGCTCAACGAGGCGTTCGGGCGGTTCAAGGACCTGGCGGACAAGAAGAAGCACGTCTTCGACGACGACATCGTCGCCCTGGTCGATGACGCCCTGGCCAGGGGCGCCGATCGGATCCAGGTCAAGTCGCTTCGGGTCATCGCCGGCACCGAAGGACCGCAGGAAGCCCAGCTCACCCTGATGGTCGACGGCGTCGAGCGCTCGGCGACGGCCACCGGCGACGGCCCGGTGGATGCGGTGTTCAACGCCATCCACGAGGTCGCCCCGCACACCGCGACCCTGCGCCTCTTCCAGGTGCATGCGGTGACCGAGGGCACTGACGCCCAGGCGCAGGTCTCGGTGCGGCTGGAGGAGGACGGACGCATCGCCACCGGCCAGGCGGCCGACACCGACACTCTCACCGCCAGCGCCATGGCCTACGTCAATGCGCTCAACAACCTCTCGGCGCGCAAGGAAAAGAGCGCCCCTGAGCCGATCGTGGCCAGCGGGTTCTGAAGGAGCGACCTCCCTCCCCTTCACGGGGAGGGTGGCCGAGCGCAGCGAGGT
>JBIOEF010000060.1:0-20940 GCA_044445785.1 Caulobacterales bacterium | reverse complement strand
GTACATGGTCATCGGGTGGAATCCCTCGTCGATCAGCGCCTTGGCCACATCGAGCGTGGTGATCCCGGTCCCCTCCAGCCAGCCGTCGTCGAACAGGGCTTCGTGCATGCACGGCCCGTCGGGGAACGCGGGGGTCAGCACGCCCGATAGCCGCGCCTTGACGTAGTTGGCGTTCAGCACCGCATCGTCTGCCACCTGACGCAGGCCGTCCGCGCCGTGGCTCATCATGTAGGCGAGCGCGCGGACGTACATGCCCATCTGCCCCTGGAAGGCGCACAGCCGGCCGAACGCTTTGGCGGCCTCGCCCTCGGCGTGCTCGACCAGCGTCAGGCCCTCCGGTCCTGCGACCACCCAGGGCTTGGGCGCGAAGGGCGCCAACGCGGCGCTCAGCACCACCGGCCCCGCGCCCGGTCCGCCGCCGCCGTGGGGCGTGGAGAAGGTCTTGTGCAGGTTGATGTGCATGGCGTCGACGCCGAGATCGCCAGGGCGCACCCGCCCGACGATGGCGTTGAAGTTGGCCCCGTCGCAGTAGAAGTAGGCGCCGGCCGCGTGGGTCAGCCGGGCGATCTCGATGACGTCGCGCTCGAAGAGGCCGCAGGTGTTGGGGTTGGTGACCATCACCGCCGCCACCTCGGGGCCTAGCTTGGCCGCGAGGTCGGCGAGGTCCACGTGGCCGTCTTCGGTCTGGGCGATCTCGGTCACCGAATAGCCGGCCAGCGCCGCGGTGGCCGGATTGGTGCCGTGGGCGGAGGTGGGGACCAGCACCACGCGCCGAGCGTCCCCCCGCGCCTCATGGGCGGCGCGGATGGTCAAGAGGCCGCAGAGTTCGCCGTGGGCCCCGGCCTTGGGCGAGAGGGCCACGGCCGGCATGCCGGTCAGAGTCTTCAGCCAGTGCGCCAGCTGGTCCATCAGCGCCAGCGCGCCTTGCACGGTGGACTGCGGCTGCAGCGGATGGATGTCGGCGAAGCCCGGCAGGCGGGCCATCTTCTCATTGAGCCGCGGGTTGTGCTTCATGGTGCACGAGCCCAGCGGATACATGGCCAGGTCGATGGCGTGGTTCTTCTGGCTGAGCCGCACATAGTGGCGCAGCGTCTCGGGCTCGGAGAGACCCGGCAGGCCGATGGGCGCCGTGCGCGTCAGGCCGGCGAGGTCCGAGGCGTCGGACTCCGGCGCCGGCAGGTCGACCCCGGTCTTCTCCCACCCGCCCAGTTCGAAGATCAGCGGCTCGTCCTGGACCAGTCCATGGCCGTGGCTCGCCAGCGGGATTTCGACGAGGTTTTCAGCGCGGGTGGGTCGGCCGACATTGAGCATGGTCATGCGGCGAGCTCCTCGGTCAGCGCCTCGGCGAAGGCGGCGATATCGTCGCTGGAGGTGGTCTCGGTGGCGCAGACCAGGAGGACGTCGTCCATCCGCCCCGTCGGATCCAGCCGCGCGTAGGGCACGCCGGCGATGATGTCCCTTGCCGCCAGGGCTTCGACCACGGCCGCCGCGTTCTTCGGCAGGCGGACGGCGAACTCGTTGAAGAAGCGCGCCGTCAGCACCTCGACGCCCGGAACCGCCGCCAGCGCGGCGCCGAGCGTGCGGGCTCTGGCGTGGTTGATCGCGGCGACGCCCCTCAGCCCCGTTTCGCCCAGCAGGGTCATGTGGATCGAGAAGGCCAGGGCGCAGAGCCCCGAGTTGGTGCAGATGTTCGACGTCGCCTTCTCGCGGCGGATGTGCTGCTCGCGGGTGGAGAGCGTCAGCACGAACCCGCGCCGGCCCTCGGCGTCCAGCGTCTCGCCGCAGAGGCGGCCGGGCATCTGGCGGACGAAGTCGTCGCGGCAGGCGAAGAGGCCGACGTAGGGGCCGCCGAAGGAAAGGGCGTTGCCGATCGACTGGCCCTCGGCGACGGCGATGTCGGCGCCCATCTCGCCGGGGGACTTCAGCAGGCCGAACGAGATCGCCTCGGTGGTGACCACGACCAAGAGGGCGCCGGCCGCGTGGACAGCCTCGGCGATCGCCGAGACGTCGGTGACCGTTCCGAAGACGTTGGGCGTCTGCACCACCACGCAGGCGGTGTCGGCGTCGATGGCGTCGATCACGGCGGCTTCGGCGTCGATCGCGGCGGGCAGGCGCGTTGTGGCGACGCCGGCGCTGTGGGCCAGGGTCCAGGTCGCCTCGGCGTAGTGGGGATGCAGGCCGCCCGAGAGCACGGCCTTGCTGCGTTTGGTCACCCGCGCGGCCATCATCACCGCCTCGGCGCAGGCGGTGGAGCCGTCGTACATAGAGGCGTTGGCGACCGCGAGGCCCGTTAGCGCGGCGACCTGGGTCTGGAACTCGAACAGCACCTGCAGCGTCCCTTGGGCGATCTCCGGCTGATAGGGGGTGTAGCTGGTGAGGAACTCCGAGCGCTGGATGATGTGGTCGACGCTGGCCGGCACGTGGTGGCGATAGGCGCCGGCGCCGCAGAAGAACGGCCCGGCGCCCGCTGCCCGGTTGCGGCTCGCCAGCCGACCCAGCGCCCGCTCCACCTCCAGTTCGCCCTGATGCAGGGGAAGATCGATGAGGTCCAAGAGCCGCGCGCTCGGCGGCACGTCGCGGAACAGCGCCTCTACGGAGGCCGCGCCAACGACCTTCAGCATCTCGGATCGGTCGGTATCGGTGAGGGGCAGGTAGCGCATGGGATTTCGCGACCTACAGGGTGGAGAGGAACTGGTCGTAGGCGTTCCGATCCATCAGGGCGTCGAGCTCGTCGGGGTGTGCGAGCTTTACCTTGACGAACCAGCCGTCGGCTTCGGGCATGGCGTTGACCGTCTCTGGCGTGTCCGGCAGGCCCTTGTTCACCTCCACCACCTCGCCCGAGACCGGGGCGTAGACGTCGGAGGCCGCCTTGACGCTCTCCACGACCGCCAGCGGTTCGCCGGCCTTCACCTGCTTGCCGACCTCCGGCAATTCGACGAACACCACATCGCCCAGCTGCTCGGCCGCGTAGGCGCTGATGCCGATGGTGGCGACATCGCCCGCCGCCTCGACCCATTCGTGTTCCTTGGAAAAGCGCATCGAAGCTCCTTCAGGTCTTGCGGTGGTAGCGATGGGGGACGAACGGCATGGCGACGACGCGCGCCGCCTGCTGCTTGCCGCGGACGATCACGCCCAGCGCCGCGCCGGGTTCAGCAAGGGCCGGCGGCACATAGCCCATGGCGATGGGCGTCCCGAGGCTGGGCGAAAACCCGCCGCTGGTGACGACGCCGACCACGTGGCCGGCTTCGTTGGTGATCTCAGCGCCCTCGCGCGCCGGCGCGCCTTCCAGCACCCGCAGGCCCACCCGCCGCCGCTCCACCCGCCCCGCCAGCTCGCCGATGGCGCGCGCGGCGCCCGGGAAGTCCTCGGCCTTCAGCCGGCGCTTGGAGAGCGCGAAATCCAGCGAAGCTTCCACCGGCGAGGTGCTGGCGTCGATGTCGTGGCCATAGAGCGGCAGGCCGGCCTCCAGGCGCAGGGAATCGCGGGCGCCAAGACCGATGGGCTTGGCCCGCTCGTCGCCCAGCAGGCGGCGCCAGAGCGCCTCCGCGGAGTCCGCGGCGATGAGGATCTCGAAGCCGTCCTCGCCGGTGTAGCCGCAGCGGGAGACCATCACCGGCTGGCCGCGGAATTCCGCGGGCCTCGTGGTCATGAAGCTAAGCTCGCCCGTGGTCGGGATGAGGGCGACGACCACCGCCGCCGCCTCGGGCCCCTGCACGGCGATCAGCGCGCGGTCGTCGGCGCGGACCAGCTGCGCCCGGTCGCCCGCCGCAGCGACGATGCGGGCGAAGTCGGTCTCCTTGGTTCCGGCGTTGACCACCATCTGCAGCACGCCCTGGAGGTCGTCCGCGAGCGGGCGCCCGATGATCAGGTCATCGACGATGCCGCCGTGCTCGTTGAGCAGCAGGGAATAACGCAGCTGCCCGCGTTTCAGGCCCTTGAGGTCGCCGCAGACCAGCGGTTCGAGGACGGCGGCGATCGCTGCGTGGTCGGCTTCCGGATCGCCGCTGGGTTTGGCGAGGCGCAGCGACGCCGGGCCCATGTGCGAGACATCGAAGAGGCCGGCATGCGCGCGGGTCCAGAGGTGCTCTTTCAGCACGCCCTCGGCGTACTGCACCGGCATGTCGTAGCCGGCGAAGCCGACCATGCGCGCGCCGTCAGCCCGGTGGGCTTCGGTTAGCGGCGTGGTCTTCAGGGTTTCGGTGGACACGGGGGCGAACTCCGGCTGACGACGGCCGTCGAGGATCGCTCTTCGACGGCGCCCCCGCTGTCCTGTGGCCTGAGAGATTTCAGACGACCAAGAGCCGTCCTTGCTCCTTCGGCGAGCCGCTTGACCCCCGGATCAAGTCCGGGGCCCGCGGCTCTTTCCAGCGTTCATCAGCCCGCGCGGTCCTTTTGCCTGAGCGTTTCCGGGGCGGTTGCGCCTTCGGCGCCGAGCTTTCCCATCCGGGTCGACTCGGCCTCTCCCGCGAGAGTTGACGCGAACCTGGGGAAGGGCGGGAGAGGAGTCAAGGCGGCGCGTTGGCCGCGGACCCTACATCCGCTCGGGCGCCTCGATGCCCAGCAGGTTCAGCGCCAGCTCCAGCTGGGTGAGGGTCGCGCGGGCGAGGGCCAGGCGCGAGGCGCGGACCGGCGGGGCGGCGGCCAGGATCGGGCAGGCGGCGTAGAATCTCGAGAAGGTCTGGGCCAGGCGGAAGGCGTGCTCGGCGAGGAAATGGGGCGCCTTGCGCTCATAGGCTTCGCCGAGCGCATG
This sequence comes from Caulobacterales bacterium, assembly GCA_044445785.1. GTDB lineage: Bacteria > Pseudomonadota > Alphaproteobacteria > Caulobacterales > Caulobacteraceae > Acaudatibacter. The sequence goes on along the minus strand of JBIOEF010000060.1, from coordinate 16,190 downwards.
GTCGAAGGCGTCCAGAGTGAGCGCCAGATCCCGCTCGGCCTCCTCGGCGATGACGATCTCGCCAGCCGCCGCGCCCTCTTCCTCGGCCTTGCGCAACAGCGATTTCACCCGCACCGCCTGGTAGAGCAGGTACGGCCCGGTCTTGCCCTCGAAGCTGGAGAAGCGGTCGAGGTCGAACACGTACGAGGTGCCGCGGAAGTTCTGCAGGTCGGCGAACTTCAGGGTGGCGACGGCCACCTTCAGGGCGGTTTCCTCGAAGGCCTCGGCCGAAAGTTCGGTCCCGAGCCCGGCCTCGTGCAGCCGCTCGCGGGCCTTTTCGCCGACCATGTCGATCATGTCGCGCAGCTTCAGGACGCCGCCGGCCCTGGTCTTGAACGGCTTGCCGTCGGTCCCGTTCATGGTGCCAAAGCCCACATGCTCCAGCTCGCCCTCGGCGGCGTAGCCGGCCAGCACCGCGGCGCGGAAGACGATTTCGAAGTGGTCCGCCTGCCGCTGGTCGACCACATAGAGCATCGCCTGCGGATCGAAGCTGTTGCGGCGGTCCAGAATGGTGGCGAGGTCGGTCGTGCCGTACATGGCCGAGCCCTCGGAGGAGACCACCAGCAAGGGCGGCAGCTCGCGCTTGTCGTCGTTCCTGGCCACCCGGACGATCTCCGCGCCCTGGTCGGGGACCAAGAGGCGCCTTGCGCGCAGCTCGGCGACCATCGGCTCGATCAGGTCGTTGACGTCGCTCTCGCCCTTCCAGAGGTCGAAATCGACGCCCAGCGCATGGAAGTCGCGCTTGAGGCTGGCCTTGGTGACGGCGGCGAAATGGGCCCACATCAGCCGGTAGCCCGGCCGCCCGGCTTGCAGCTCGGCGGTGGCGCGTCGCGCGCGGTCGCGGAAGCCCGGCTCCTGCTTCTCGCGCGCGGAGGCGGCGGGATAGAGCCGGTCGAGGTCGTCGATGGCGACGTCCGCCTCCAGCGCCGCCAGCAGCGCCTGGCTGGCGGCGTCGGTGGCTTGAGCCTCGTAGCGCTCCATGAGGCCCTGCAGATCGGGATGGGCGTCCAGAACCGCGACCAGCAGCAGGCCCATCTGGAAACCCCAGTCGCCGAAGTGGGCGTCGCCCAGAACCTCGTCGCCGCGGAAGCGGTAGAGGCGCTTGATCGACTCGCCGATGATCGAGGCGCGCAGGTGCCCGACGTGCATCTCCTTGGCGACGTTGGGTCCGCCGTAGTCGACCAGCACCCGGCGGGGCGCGGCCAGGAGGCCCGCGCCTGCGCGTACATCGCCGGCGATCTCGTTGGCCCGCGCCGAGAGGGCGCCCGCGTCGAGCTTCAGGTTGATGAATCCCGGCCCGGCCAGGCTGACCTCAGCCAGCCGCGCATCGTCCCGCAGGCGCGCCATCACCATCTCGGCGATCTCGCGCGGATTGCGACCGGCCTGCTTGGCCGCCGCCAGGGCGCCGTTGCACTGGAAGTCGCCAAGCTCCGGGCGGTCGCAGGGCGTCACCCGCCCGAAGCTCACCGCAAGGCCTGCCGCGGCGAAGGCGGACCCGACCGCTTCGCCAAGGCCGGTCCTCAAATCCGTCATGGTTGCGGGGCGCCGCCTGCCTGGGCCTGGGCGACGCCGGCGTTGGCGCGGAAGCGTTTGCCCTGGACATTGAAGTCGGCCATCGCCGGGGTGACGTCGAAGCCGATCAGCACCTCGAAATTGGAGCCGCTGACCTTGGTGTCGGCCCTCGGAATGGTGACGCCGGCAATGTCTTGGGTCACCTGCACGCGATCCTGGCCGCCGGGGAAGGTGACAGGCAGGTCGAAATACTCCTTGCCGAGCACGGCGCGGTTGCGGTCGGTCACCGCCACCCAGTAGCGGTAGGTCTTGCGCTCGCCCTGCGCCTGCGGGCCGCGGCCGAACTCGAGCAGCAACCGCGCCTGGACCTTGATCGGCTCGTCGTTCTTGTATTCGCAGGCCGATGACAGGCCCTCGATTTCGCCGGTGAAGCCCACTGCGGCGGCGGTTTCGACGTTGTCCTTCAGCTCCACGTAGCGGGCGGCGTCGTAGAGCACCTTCACATAGGGGCAGGGACCGGCGTTGCGCAGCTGCGGCAGGGCCAGGTTATTGCCGGCGGTGCCCCACTCCTCGTTGCGCTTGCGGGTCTTGGCGTCGTCATCGCCGCCCTGCTCGTTGCCGCCGCCGCCCCCGCCACGTCCGCCGGGTCCCTGCTGGGCGAAACTCGGCGTCGCCAGGGCGAGCCCGACCAGGGCGGCGAGAACGAGCGAAGCGGTGCGGCGCATGGGATGAACCCGACTTGAACTGGAGCTGAAGGGCGGTCAGCGAAGATGTTTCGTCTGATAAAGGCATATGCGCGGCGCCGCAACGCGCGCTTGGACGCGCTATCGAAGCCCCAAGACACGAGGTTCAGCGCATCGGACCACAGTCGGACGAAGGTCGTCCAACTGTTACGATGCGCTGGCGGCTCACGCCGTGAGCGCCTAGGTTGGGGCCATGCTGCCCCATCTGAAGGTGCTTCTCGCCAGTCCCCGCGGCTTTTGCGCCGGCGTCGATCGGGCGATCCAGATCGTCGAGCGGGCGATCGAGAAATACGGGGCGCCCGTCTATGTGCGCCACGAGATCGTCCACAACCGCCATGTGGTCGACCGCCTGCGCGCGGTGGGCGCGATCTTCGTCGAGGAGCTCGAGGAATGCCCCGACGACCGGCCGGTGGTGTTCTCCGCCCACGGCGTGCCCAAGTCGGTGCCGGCCGAGGCGCACAAGCGGCGGATGACCTATCTGGACGCCACCTGTCCGCTGGTTTCCAAGGTCCACGTCGAGGCCGAGCGGCATTTCGCCGCCGGTCGCGAGATCGTGCTGATCGGCCATGCCGGCCACCCGGAGGTGGTCGGGACTATGGGCCAGCTGCCGCCCGGCGCCGTCACCCTGATCCAGACCGCCCAGGAGGCCGAAGCCTTCACGCCGCGCGATCCGGCCAACGTCGCCTTCGTCACCCAGACCACTCTCTCGCTGGAGGACACCGCCGAGATGGTCGAGGCGCTGCGCCGCCGCTTCCCGGAGATCGCCGCGCCGCACAAGGAGGACATCTGCTACGCCACCACCAATCGCCAGGAGGCGGTGAAGGCGCTGGCGGCGGAATGCGACCTGCTACTGGTGGTGGGCGCGCAGAATTCGTCCAACTCGGTGCGGCTGGTGGAAGTGGGCATGAAGGCCGGCGCGCGCCACGCCAAGCTGATCGCCGAGGCCTCGTTCATCGACTGGAGCTGGTTCGAGGGGGTGAAGACGCTGGGCCTCACCGCCGGCGCATCGGCCCCGGAGCTGCTGGTCCAGGGCGTCGTCGCGGCGCTCTCGGAGCGCTACGAGATCGAGATCGAGGAGATCGCCACCCGCCAGGAAACGGTGACCTTCAAGCTGCCACGGGCGATCGCGGTCTAGGTTCGCGCGCTACCCGTTGTAGCCGCGCACGGCTTCGATGATCTCGTCCTGGACGTCGGCCGCCAGATAGGCGTGCATGGGGAGCGCCAGCACGCTCTGCGACTTGGCTTCGGAGACCGGCAGGCCGCCAGGTCCGAGCGGGAAGCCGGCGTAGGGCGCCTGGCGGTGCATCGGCACCGGGTAGTAGACGGCGGTCGGCACGCCCAGCGCCTTCAGGTGCACGGCCAGGCCGTCACGGTCGTGGTGCTCGACGACATACTGGGCCCAGACCGAGCGGCCGCCCTCGATCACGTGCGGGGTGATGGCGACATGGCCCGCCAGCCCCTCCGCATATCGCTCGGCGATCCCTTGTCTGAGCTGGATCTCCTCGGCGAACACCTTGAGCTTCTCGATCAGGATCGCCGCCTGCAGGGTGTCGAGGCGCGAATTCATGCCCACGCGCATGTTCAGGTATTTGGGGTCGTGCGCCAGGGGATGGCCGTTGATGTCGCTCTTCACCGCCTTGCCGTGGATGCGCAGGGAGTCCATCCGCTCGGCCAGGGCGCCGTCGTCGGTGAGCACCGCGCCGCCATCGCCGTAGGCGCCCAGCGGCTTGGCCGGAAAGAAGCTGGTGGTGGCGACGTCCGCCCAGTGAATCGGATGCTGGCCGTCCAGCGTCGAGCCGAAGCCCTGGGCGGAATCGGCGATCAGCTTCAGGCCATGGCGGCGGCAGATCTCGGCGATCCTGGGATAGTTGGCCGGTTGGCCGAAAAGGTCGACGGCGATCACCGCGGCGGCTCGAAGCTCGCCCTGGGCCTTCACCATCTCGATGGCCGCTTCCAGATGATCGGGATCGAGGTTGTAGGTGTCTGGCAGGATGTCGATGAACGCCGGCGTCGCCCCGGTCCAGGGGATCACTTCCGGGGTCGCGGCGAAGGTGAACGAGGGGCAGAAGACCGCATCGCCGGTCCCGATCTCCCAGGCCATCAGCGGCAGGGCGAGCGCATCGGTGCCGTTAGCGCAGGATAGCGCGTGCCTGGCGGCGCCGAACTCGGCCAGCTGCTCTTCGAAGATCCCGACCTCCGGGCCCATCACATAGGCTCCGTGCGCCAGCACCTTGGCGATCGCCGCGTCGATGGCGGGCTTGAGCCGGGCCTGCTGGGCGGCGAGGTCGATGAATGGGATCATGGATAACAAAGCCTCACCGTGCGACGCGCGGCTGATAGGGCGCTTCGTCCGTGCGCGCGACACAAACCTCGTAACCGACTGTTTCGCCTCCGCTTGCGCTTGTTGGAACAGCACTTCGGCGCGGCATTTGTTCAACCACGAACCACACGAACAAGACTCACCGCGGAGGTCGCAGAGGAGACGCGGAGTGTGCGGAGGCAATGAGCCACGAGGCTTCGTGTCCAACCATTGGCGCGGAGCGCCTATCTTCCTTCTCCGCGACCTCTGCGTCTCCTCCGCGGCCTCCGCGGTAAACCTTACTGGTTCGTGGTTCAAAGGCGGGCGGCGCCGCGCTGCGATGGTCAGCCACGGAAACACCCCCTAGACTGCGACCGGTTCGCTTGGAGACGATCTTGGCCCACGATCCCACCCGCAAGCAGGTTCGCGCCGGCGCCGACCACTCGCCCGCCGCCGTCCGCGCGGTGATGGCCGAGATCGAGGGGCTGAACGCGCTGGCCGCCGCCCTGCAGACCGACCTGCGCGCCAACTTCGACGCGGCGGTGGAGGCGATCTTGAAGGCGGAGGGCCGGGTAGTGGTCACCGGCATGGGCAAGAGCGGCCATATCGCCCGCAAGGTCGCCGCCACCCTGGCCTCCACCGGCACGCCCGCCTTCTTCATGCACCCGGCCGAGGCCAGCCACGGGGATCTGGGCATGATCACCACGGGCGACGTGGTGCTGGCCTTCTCCTGGTCGGGCGAGACGCCCGAGCTGCGCGACGTGATCCACTATTGCAAGCGCTTCGGCGTCACCCTGATGGCCGTCGCTTCCGGCCCGGAGAGCGCGCTGGTGAAATCCGGCCAGCCTCGCCTTCGTGCTGCCGGCGGCCGAAGAGGCCTGCCCCAATCGCCTGGCGCCCACCACGTCCACCACCATGCAGCTGGCGTTCGGCGACGCCCTGGCCATGGCGCTCCTGGAGGCGCGCGGCTTTTCCGCCCGCGACTTCCACGCCTTCCACCCGGGCGGCAAGCTGGGCTCGCAGCTGATCACCGTGGGCGAGCTGATGGGCAGGGGCGAAGCCGTTCCCAGCGTCGCCGAGGGCGCAACGATCGCGCAGGCCATCGAAGAGATCACCGCCAAGGCCTGGTATGGCGGCGCCGCGGTGGTGGACGCTGGCGGGCGGCTGGTTGGCGCGCTCACCGACGGCGACCTGCGCCGCGCGCTGGGCAAAGCCGAGCTCACCTCGCCGGTGGCCGAGCACATGACCCGCACGCCGATCAGCGTCGAACCGGGCCTCTTGGCCACCGAAGCCATCCGGATCATGAACGAACGCGAGCGGCCGTTCATGCTGCTCTTCGTCTGCGAGGCGGGCCGACTCGTGGGCGCCGTGCACATGCACGACTTCCTCCGCGCCGGCATCACTTAGGGGACCCCAGGAATCTGAACGCTGGACTCACCGCGTGGCGGGCGCAGGTTCAGGTTCGCCCTGCCAGACTTCGATCCGCGCCCGCAATGGGCCCAAAGAGAGGAGACCAAAGTGATCACTAAGTTAGTCGCCACCCTCGGCGTCGCCGCCATGGCGCTGTCGATCGCCGGCTCGGCCAGCGCCCTCAACCCGCAACCGCTGCCGCCCAAGTGCCATCCCAACGGGCGCTGTCCGCCCAGGGGCGTCGTCATCCGGCCCATGATGCGCCACCACCATTGCGTCATTCGCCATCACCAGAGGCACTGCTGGCGCCGCTAGGGATGACGAGCCGGCGTCGACCATCCTGACCGGCTAAGTCAGTTCCCGCGGGATGGTGTTCGAACGCGCGCGGTCGAAGAAGACCGCGCCGTCCTTCAGCGCCGTCAGGTGCTCGCTCAAGGTGTAGGTCGCTGCGTCGGCGGTCATCTCCAGGCTGACCCGCATCTCGCAGTCCCAGTCGCCGCGGCGGAAACGGCTCGTCTGGCTGACTCGCCAGTCGCAGCTTGCCGGATCGGCGGGACGCCATTGGAGGGTCATGTCCGGCCCGCCGCCGGAGAGTTCCCTGCCGACGGCGGCCACGGTCGAAAGGCGGTCCGGCCAAGCGCCCTGCACGCGGACCCATCCGTCCGCGTCGGCCGGCTGGATCGTCAGCGCCGGCTCGCCGCGCGAGAACTGGATGTGGGTGACGGGGATCGGAAACGCCGGTTCGCTGGCCGGGATCGGCCGCACCGGCAGCCGCAAGCGGGCGTCTCCCAGGCTCAGCGTCAGCCGGGCGATCTGCGGCGAAGGCCAGACCAGCGGCCAGAGACTCTCGGACAGGGCCAGCCGCAGGGTGGAGCCGGCCTTGAACCGGTGCGCGATCGCCGCCAGCGGCAGCTCGACGTCGTAGGCCTCTCCGGGCGTCAGGGCCTGCGGCGGCGCCTCCAGGCCGGCGCGGAACGCGAGATTGACGAGACCCCAGGTGACCAGCCACGAGCGTCCCTGCGCGTCGACCTCGCAAAGCCGCGCGGCGAGCCTGGCCACCGGCTGGTCGCTGGCGAGCCTGACGTGCAGCGTCGGGACGCCGACGATCTCCAGGTCTTCGGCGAGCTTGGAGAGGTCGAAGGTGAGTGACTGGGCGTCGTCGCCCGCCTGGTCGGTCGGCAGCTCGGCGCGGGCGTAGGGAATCCACTCGGGCTTGCCCAGGCCGACCGCGCGGTCGCCGACATAGCTCAGCGTGGTCGGCGCCGGCGGCGTCTCCGCCAGGGCGCCCGGCGTCAGGAAGAGCTCGCGCGGCTGGATGTTCGGCGAGGGCCACTCGGCCTCAGCCGCCCAGCGACCGGGGATCTCGCCCATCTGCGTCTCGGCGGGGGTCGCATAGGGCATGTAGAAGCGAAACATCGGCCCCTCCATGACCCCGGTGTTCTCGCCGGCCAGCCAGTGGCGCCACCAACGCGCTTCCTCGAACGCCCAGTCCAGGCTGGGGCCGGGCAGGCCGAAATCGGGATAGATGTGACCCCAGGGGCCGATCAGCGCCTTCTTCGGCGCGGTGATCCCGCGCAGCAGCCGCTCGGCGGATTCGGCGTAGGAGTCGGCCCAGCCGTCGACCAGATAGACCGGGCATTTGATCGCGCCGTAGTCGAGGCCCACCGATCCGTGGCGCCAGTACCCGTCGTTGCGCTGGTGCGCCAGCCAGCGGGCGGCGATCGAGGGCGCCCGGTCCAGCCGCTCGCGCCACATCTTTTCCCAGCGCGGCCCGACGATCTGCGGATCCGGCGGGCCGGCCATCACCAGCTCGAATCCCGCCGCCCATTTCAGGTTGGTCAGGCCCGGCGCGCCGCCGATGTAGTGGGCGTCGTTGGAAAAGCGCATGTCGGTGGCGCACATGGGCATGATCGCTTTCAGCGCCGGCGGCGCCAGGGCGGCGACCTGAAGCGTACTGAAGCCGCCCCAGGAGATGCCGCGCATGCCGACCGCGCCGTTGCACCAGGGCTGGCGCGCCAGCCAGGCGATGATCTCCACCCCGTCCTGCTGCTCGCTGGCCAGATACTCGTCGGCGAGCAGGCCCTCGGAGTCGCCGGAGCCGCGGATGTCCACCCGGGCGAAGGCCACGCCCCGCGCCGCCAGCTGCGGCCCCCAATGGTCGTCGATCGCCCGGTAGCTGTCGCGTGTGCGGTAGGGGATGTACTCGAACACCACTGGGACCGGCTGGGCTTCCGCGCCTTCGGGGAGCCAGAGCCGCCCCGCCAGCTTCAGCCCGTCGGCGACGGGTATCCAGACCGGCTCGATCATGCGCACGCCGCGGGTCTCCGCCGTCGGTTGAGCCGGTGATCGAGTCCCGGCGGCCGCCGAGTCAAGGCCGGCGAGGCTCAGCAACGGCTGCGCGGCGATGCCGGCCAGGACGTTGCGGCGTGGTGTCTCCAAGATCGGCGTCCCCTTCGTCCGATAAAGCCACAATGCCGTCGAATCGCCACCCACGACAGGCGCGACCTGGACGAAATGGGGCGCCAGCCCTTACATCCGCGAAATGGCCGGCAAAACCCTCTACGACAAAATCTGGGACGCGCACCTGGTCTCCACCGACGCAAACGGGGAGTCGATCCTCTACGTCGACCTGCACCTCATCCACGAGGTCACCACGCCTCAGGCGTTCGCCGGACTGAAGGCCGCCCATCGGGGCGTGCGCCGGCCGGACCGGACGCTGGCCGTCGCCGACCACAACGTGCCCACCGAGGGCCAGGCGCTGGGCGTCGGCGCCGTCGCTGACGAAGAGGCGCGGCTGCAGCTGCAGACCCTTGAGCGAAACGTCGCCGAGCACGGCATCGAATTCTTCCCCATGGGCGATGTGCGGAACGGCATCGTCCATGTGGTCGGGCCCGAGCAGGGCCGCACCCAGCCTGGCATGACCATCGTCTGCGGCGATAGCCACACCTCCACCCACGGCGCGTTCGGCGCGCTGGCCCAGGGCATCGGCACCTCGGAGGTGGAGCACGTGCTAGCCACCCAGACCCTGCGCCAGATGAAGTCGAAGAACCTGCGGGTCACCTTCACCGGCGAGCCCGCGCCCGGGATCGGCCCCAAGGACTACGCCCTGGCGATGATCGGTCAGATCGGGGCCGCCGGCGGGACCGGCTACGTCATAGAATACGCCGGCAAGGCCATCGAAGCGCTCTCCATGGAAGGGCGGATGACCCTCTGCAACCTCACCATCGAGGGCGGCGCGCGGGCCGGTTTGGTGGCGCCGGACGAGACCACCTGCGCCTACCTGATGGGCCGCCCCGCCGCGCCCAAGGGCGGCGCCTGGGAGATCGCGCTCAGCTACTGGCAGACGCTGTTCAGCGATCCGGACGCACAGTTCGATCGCGAGATCGCCATCGACGTCTCCCGTATCGTGCCCACCGTCACCTGGGGCACCAGCCCGGAGGACGTGGTCCGGATCGACGGGCGCGTCCCCGACCCCGCGGATTTCGACGAGGCGCACAGCGCGCAGATCCGCCGCGCGCTCGACTACATGGGCCTTGAGGCCGGCCAGCCGATCGCCGAGGCGCGGATCGACCGGGTGTTCATCGGCTCGTGCACCAACAGCCGCATCGAGGACCTGCGCGCCGCCGCGGCGATCGCCAACGGGCGCCAGGTCGCGCCGCATGTCCGCGCCATGGTCGTGCCGGGCTCTGGGCTGGTGAAGGCGCAGGCCGAGGCCGAGGGGCTGGACGAGATCTTCCGCGCCGCCGGCTTCGACTGGCGCGAGCCCGGCTGCTCGATGTGTCTAGGCATGAACCCGGACCGCCTGGCGCCCGGCGAGCGCTGCGCCTCCACCTCCAACCGCAACTTCGAGGGCCGCCAGGGCCGCGGCGGGCGCACCCACCTGATGAGCCCGCCGATGGCCGCCGCCGCCGCCATCGCCGGCCATATCGCCGACGTGCGAGCGTTTCTCTGAATGCCGACCGTCCTGCGATGGAACGGCTATCGGTTCTATTTCTTCTCGAACGAGGGCGATGAGCCGCCGCACATCCACGTCGACAAGGCGGGCCGCACGGCGAAGTTCTGGCTCGATGGCGTCACGCTGGCGCGGAACATCGGCTACTCGAACCGCGAGATCGCCGAGCTATCTGCTAAAGTCGGCGAACAACGCGAACAGTTCCTGGAGTCATGGCGTGCCTATTTCGGCCATTGAGATCGACCCGCGCGTCTCGGCGGTCACCTTCCGCGATGACCGATTGGAGGTCTTGCTGCGCGACGGCCGCGCAATTTCGGCGCCGCTCGCCTGGTTTCCGCGCCTGGCCGAGGCGACCCCGCAGGCGCGCGCCGTGTGGGAGCCGTGCGCCGCAGGGCTGGGGATCCACTGGCCGCTGATCGACGAGGATCTCAGCATCGAGGGACTGCTGCGGGCCGGTCCGGTCTCGCCATGATCGAGGCTCTGGATCACGTCGCTATCGCCGTCCGCGATCTGGACCTGGCCGCCAGCGCCTATGAGGCGCTGCTGGGGCGCGCGCCGGATTGGCGCGAGGAGGCGGCGGGCGCGCGGCACGCCTGGTTCCAGCTCGCCAACATGGCCCTCGACATCGTCCAGGCGGACGGCGCCGGCGAAAGCGGCGATCGGGTCCGCGGCCGGCTCGAGGCGCACGGCGAGGGGCTCTGGGGCCTGGCCTTCGCGGTCGCCGATTTCGACGAGACCCGCCGCGTCCTCGCCCGCCGCGGCGCGCCCAGCGGCGAACCGGCGGACCTGCTTTCCACCGACGCCTGGCGGATGGCGTTCCTGGCGACCGAGGTCACCCACGGCGTCACCATTGGCCTGGCCGAACGCGATCACCGCGCCGCCGCCCGTCCGGCGCACAGGAGTGATGGCGTCCAGGCGCTGGACCATGTGGTGATCAACACCTCCAGTCCCGACCGGGCCCTGGCGCTCTATGGCGCGCGGCTGGGCCTCGACTTCCGGCTGGAGCGGTCCAACCCGCAGTGGGGCTCGCGGCTGATGTTCTTTCGCTGCGGCGGGGCGGTGGTGGAGGTCGGCGCGCGGATCGATGCGCTCGCCTCCGACGCGCCCGACCGCCTCTCCGGCCTCGCCTGGCGGGTCACCGATCCCGATGGCGCGCGGGCGCGGATCGCCAAGGCCGGGTTCGACGTCTCCGAGGTCCGCGCCGGTCGCAAGCCAGGCACCAAGGTCTTCACCGTCCGCTCCGGCGTCGTTGGCGCCCCCACCCTGATGCTGAGCGCCGAGCCGGCGCTGGAGGACATGTGACCATGCAGCCCTTCACCCGACTGGACGCCAAGGCCGCGCCGCTGGACATCGCCAACCTGGACACCGACCAGATCATCCCCAAGCAGTTCCTGAAGACGGTCGAGCGCGAGGGGCTGGCCAAGGGTCTCTTCTACGACCTCAGGTTCGATGAGCAGGGCAAGCCCAAGCCGGGTTTCGTGCTCAACGAGCCCCGCTACGCCGGCACGGGCGTGCTGATCGCGGGCGATAACTTCGGCTGCGGCTCCAGCCGCGAGCACGCGCCCTGGGCCCTCTTGGACTACGGCGTGCGCTGCGTGATCGCGCCCAGCTTCGCCGACATCTTTCAGAGCAACTGCTTCGAGAACGGCCTGCTGCCGATCGCCCTGCCGGCCGACCAGGTCCGCGCCCTGATGGGCGAGGCCAAGGGCGGCAATCACGTCTTCTCCGTGGACCTGGCGGCGCAGACGGTGACCGCCCCTTCGGGCCAGGTGTTCAACTTCGAGATCGATCCGGGCCGCAAGGAAAAGCTGCTGGGCGGGCTCGGTTCCATCGGCGAGACCCTGCAACAGGCGGCGGCCATCGACGTCTACGAGATGCGCCAAGCCCTCGCCCAACCCTGGCTGGAGCGCGCATGACCCTGATCGTCGCCGGCACCGTCCGGGTCCCGCCGCAGAATATCGACGCCTTTCGCCCCGCGATGGTCGAGATGATGACCGCCAGCCGGGCCGAGGACGGCTGCGTCGCCTACGGCTACGCCCAGGACGTAGGAGAGCCCGGCCTGGTGCATGTGTTCGAGGTCTGGCGCGACCAGGCCGCGCTCGACGCCCATTTCAAGACCGAGCACATGGCCCGCTGGCGCGCGGCCTGGCCGAGCTTCGGGGTTTCCGACCGTCGCCTCTTCGCCTACGAGGTCGCCTCCGAACGCGCGCTCTGAAAAAGGCCGGCCATGCCCAAGCTCCTCATCCTCCCCGGCGACGGCATCGGCCCGGAGGTCACGGGCGAGGTTAAGCGGGTGGCCGAGCGGCTGACCAACGATCTGATCATCGACGAGCGGCCCCTGGGCGGCGCCAGCTACGACTTGCACGGAACGCCGCTGACGGACGAGACGCTGGCGCTGGCCAAGGCCTGCGATGCGGTGCTGATGGGCGCTGTCGGCGGCGCCGTCGGCGCCTCTCGCTGGGACCAGGCGCCGCGGCATCTGCGACCCGAAGCCGGGCTGCTGGGCCTGCGCCGCGGCATGGAGGTGTTCGCCAACCTGCGGCCCGCCATCTGCTTTCCCGCCCTCGCCGACGCCTCGACCCTCAAGCGCGAGGTGGTCGAGGGGCTCGATCTGATGATCGTGCGCGAACTCACCGGCGGGGTCTATTTCGGCCAGCCGCGGGGCATCGAGACCCTGCCGGACGGACAGCAGCGCGGCGTCGACACCCAGGTCTACACCACCCACGAGATCGAGCGGGTCTCGCGCGTCGCGTTCCAGCTGGCGCGCGGACGGCGGAACAAGGTGACCTCCGCCGACAAGGCCAACGTGATGGAATCGGGCGTCCTCTGGCGCGAGGTGGTGACCGCGCTGCACGCCCGCGAATTCGCCGACGTCACGCTGGAGCACATGCTGGCCGACAACGCCGCCATGCAGCTGGTGAAGAACCCGCGCCAGTTCGACGTCTTGGTCACCGACAACCTCTTCGGCGACGTCCTTTCCGACGAGGCGGCGCAACTCACCGGGTCGCTCGGCATGCTGCCCTCCGCGGCGCTGGGCGATCCCGGCAAGCCTGGGCTCTATGAGCCGATCCACGGCGCCGCGCCCGACATCGCTGGCCAGGGGATCGCCAATCCGCTGGCGGCGATCCTCTCCTTCGAGATGGCGCTGCGCTGGTCGCTGGGGCGGCCGGACCTGGCCGACCGGTTGGGCGCGGCGGTGCAGGCGGCGCTCGGCGCCGGCGCCCGCACCCGCGACATCGGTGGGACTCTGGACACGCGGGCGATGACGGACGCCGTCCTGGCGCGGCTCTAGCCAAAGTGAGTGAACTCGCACCTGAGCATCTCGTCGCCGAGGCGATCGGGCCGCCGCTGACGCCTCTGGAAGTCACCGGCGCGATCGGGGTGGGCGTCAACGGCCTCCTGATCGTCGGGCTCTTCCCCTCGCTGATGGGCGCGCTCGCCGACGAGCATCGACTGACCGCGTCGGGCATCGGGCTGGCGGTGACGGTCGAGCTGCTGGCGATGGCGCTGACGACCGGCTTCGCCGGCGTGGCGCTGAAGCCGGCGCGGCTGAAGCTGATCGGTGTTCTGGCTTCGCTGGGGCTCGCCGTTTTCGACGCAGCGACGATGCGGGCCTCGGGGGTCGGCGTGCTGGCCATGCGCGGCGGCGCCGGTGTGTGCGAGGGTCTGATGCTGTGGATCACCGTTGGGATGATCGCCCGAACGGTGACCCCCGAACGCTGGGCGGCCGTCTACATCACCATCCAGACCGTAGCGCAGCTGCTGTTGTCGGTCGCCTACGGCGCCTTCGTGATCGGGCGCTTCGGGGCCAACGGCGGGTTTGCCTGCCTGGCCATCTGCAGCCTGGCGAGCCTGCCGCTGGCGATGCTGACGCCCAGCCGCTACGCGCCGCTGGTCGCCGACCACGAAGCGGCTGGTTTTCCGCCCCTGCGCGGCTGGATCGCGCTCCTCGCCACGCTGGCGTTCGTCAGCGCCACCGGGGCCGTCAGCATCTACCTGGAACCCTTCGCCCTGCAGGCGGGGCTAAGCCCTGGCGTCGCGCGAACCGCCGTATCGGCTTCGCTTGCGGCGCAGGTGGTCGGCGGCGGCGCGGCGACGGCGATGGCCGGGCGGGTGCGCTATTTCCACGTGTTCGTGGTCGGAACGGCGCTGACCTTCGCCGCCTGGGTCTGTTTCACCCTGCACATCCCGGCGCTGGTCTTCATCGCCGCCAACGCCCTGGCCGGGATCGTCGGGCTGTTCGTCGGCCCGTTCTTCGTCCCCATGACCATTGAGGCGGACCCCTCGCGGCGCGCGGCGGTGCAGACCGGCCCGGCGCAGATTCTCGGCGGCGCGCTGGGACCCCTGATGGCCTCCGTGCTCGTCAGCGACCGCGACTCCCACCCGGTGATCCTGCTGGGCGGCGCGCTGCTGCTGGCAGGCTTGGCGGTGATCGCCTGGCTGCACTTCACCAGCCGCCACGAACCCGTCCGTAGTTCCTATTCCTAGCGCTCGAGCGTCAACTGGGTCTGGATCACCAGGGCCAGCAGCTTGCCATCGGCGTTGGTGACCCTGGTCTGCCAGACGCTGGAGCGGCGGCCGACGTGCAGGGGCGTGGCTTCGCCGGTGATGGTCTCGCCGACTCTGGCGCCGCCCAGGAAGTTGGTCTTGCTCTCCAGCGTCGTCGTGCCGGTCCCCGGACGCAGGTTGAGCATGCCGCCGATGGCGCCCAGGCTGTCTGCGAAGGCCATGAAGGCGCCGCCGTGCAGGATCTGGCCGCCGGTGGTGAGCTCCTCGGTGACGGGAAGGCGCCCGACCACGCGGGCCTTGGAGGCCTCGATCACCTCCACCCCCATCAGCTTGGCGAACGGCAGGGTGGCGATGTCGAAGTCCACGGCGTTCACCTCCTCTTTGCACGACTGGTGTCACCCTGATCGCCTTGCGCAAGGGCGCGTCAAGGCGTAGGGAGCGCTCCCTTCTTAACTTTGGAGAATTCCGATGGGTTACCGGGTCGCCGTCGTCGGCGCCACGGGCAACGTGGGCCGTGAGATGCTGAACATCCTCGAGGAAGTGAACTTCCCCGTGGACGAAATTCACGCGATCGCATCCCGCAAATCCATCGGCGTCGACGTCGGCTGGAAGGCCGGGACCGTCAAGTGCGAGGACATCGCCCAGTTCGACTTCTCGCGCGTCGACCTGGTGCTGATGAGCGCCGGCGGCGCTGCTTCCAGGGAATGGTCGCCGAAGATCGGCCGCGCGGGCGCCCTGGTGATCGACAATTCCTCGGCCTGGCGGATGGACCCGGACGTGCCCCTGATCGTGCCGGAGGTGAACCCGGACGCCATCGAGATCGCCCACCGCAAGAACATCATCGCCAACCCCAACTGCTCCACCATCCAGCTGGTGGTGGCCTTAAAGCCCCTGCACGACGCGGCGCGGATCAAGCGGGTGGTGGTGGCGACCTACCAGTCGGTCTCCGGCGCCGGCAAGGCGGGCATGGACGAGCTTTGGGACCAGACCAAGGGCGTCTTCGTGCTGGGCCCGCCCGAGCCGAAGCTGTTCCCCAAGCAGATCGCCTTCAACGTGATCCCGTTCATCGGCGAGTTCGGCGACGACGGCTACACCAGCGAAGAGCAGAAGATGTGGAACGAGGTCCACAAGATGCTCGACCCGGATATCGCGCTGACGGTCACCTGCGTGCGCGCGCCGATCATGGTGGGTCACGCCGAGGCGGTGCACGTGGAGTTCCACGATCCCCTGGACGAGGACGAGGCGCGCGACATCCTGCGCAATGCGCCCGGGATCATGGTGATCGATAAGCGCGATCCCACCGGCTACATGACCCCGAAAGAAGCCCAGGGCGAGTTCGAGGTGTTCGTCAGCCGCATCCGCAAGGACCCGACCGTCGAAAACGGCCTGGCGATGTGGGTGGTGTCGGACAACCTGCGCAAAGGCGCGGCGCTCAACGCCGTCCAGATCGCCGAGCTCGCCGACGAGCGCGGCCTGATCGGCAACAAGCTTCTGGCATGAGCCACCCCGCTGCGGCGCCGGGCGGCCAATCCCGCCCGGTCGGCGCGCGCCCAGCAAAAGTGGGTACTGCTTTTGCGTCCGGGGGCGCGCCCGCTCAAAAAACGTCGCGCGCTCCGGGCGGCTGAGCAGTGCCCACTCAGCCTGAGCGGGCGATGGCGGTGGGCGTCGTCGGCTACATCATCTGGGGCCTCATCCCGGCGCTCTTCATCCTCGCCGGGCGCATGGG
>JBIOEF010000059.1:0-21268 GCA_044445785.1 Caulobacterales bacterium | reverse complement strand
TGCACTCCTGTTTATTGGTGGGTTTGGGCGGGGGGGGGGTGGTGGGCTTGGTTAGGGGGCTGTTTTTAATGGCCGGGGGTGGGGGGGTGATCCTGGGCTGGGGGGGGGTGGGCGTCGGCGCCGTGATCGCCGCGCTGGCGACGCCCCATGGCCTGGATGGCCTGATCTTCCCGATCAAGGTGATGACCATGAAGACCCTGCCGACCATCGGCGAGTGGCGCGGTCCGGACTTCATGAAGCTGGAGCCGGTGGAGATCGCCCTCCTGGTCGGGATGTTCGTGGTTTTCTGGCGAGGTGTGCGCCTTAGCGGGGTGCGCGCGGCGATGGTGCTGCTCCTGGTCCACATGACGTTGCAGCACGTGCGCCAGGAGGTGCTGCTGGGCGTGCTGGCGCCGCTGCTGATCGCCGAACCCCTGGGCCAGGCGCTGGGCGGGCCCGGACCGGCGAGCGCGCCCTGGCGGCCTCTCTCGCCGCAGCTCTGGCCGCAGACGGCGCTGGCGGCGGCGCTCTTCGTCGGGATCATCGCCGCGCGGCTGGCGGCGCCGACGGTGCGCATCGATGGCCCGACCGCGCCGATCACAGCGCTGGCCCATGTGCCTCCGGCGCTGCTGAGCCAGCCGGTGCTGAACGACTACGACTTCGGCGGCTATCTGATCTTCAAGGGCGTCAAGCCCTACATCGACGGCCGCGCCGACATGTACGGCGACGCGTTCGTGGCCAACGACGACCAGATCCAGCGCTCCAGCCAGACGGCCATGGACGAAGCGATCTCGCGCTATCACATCGCCTGGTCGATCGTCTCGCCGGACAAGGCGCTGGCCGACGCCCTCGAGCGCACCCCCGGCTGGCGCCGGGTCTATGCCGACAAATACGCGGTGGTGGACGAGAAGGCGGGGCCTTGAGACCGTCCGTTCACCAGCGGTCGCCGATGTCCTAGGTCCCGACGTCCTGCATATTTTCGAGATCGGTGATCATCCCGGGCCCGGTCGGGCGCCATCCCAGCCGTTGCTGGGTGAGCGAGCTCGGCGACGCCAGGTCGATGCTGGCGAACATCGCGTAGAAGCCGAAGTGAGCGGCGGCGTCTTCCGCGGAGAGGGAGACCACTGGCAGCTTCAGGCGCCGGCCCACGGCCTCGGCGATGGCCCTCATGGTGACGCCCTCTTCGCCGACCGCGTGATACCTGGCGCCGGTTCGGTGCTGGTCGAACGCCAGCCGGTAGAGCCGCGCCACATCGAGCACGTGCGCCGCTGGCCAGCGGGTCAGCCCCTCGCCGATATAGGCCGAGACGCCCTTCTCGCGGGCCAGCTCGATCAAGGGACTGACGAGGCCGAACTTGGTGGTGTCGTGGACCTGCGGCAGGCGCACCACCGCCGCGCTCACGCCCAGCGGGATCAGCGCCATCGCCGCCGGCTCCGAGACGCGGGGCGTCGGTGATTGCTCCGGGTGCGGATCGTCTTCGGTCGCGGCCCAGGGCCCGATCCCGCCGCTGACGATCAGCGGACGATCGGACCCGGCCAGCGCGGCGCCCAACGCCTCGATGGCGCGCTTGTCGATCTCCGCGTTCTCCGCGAACTTCGAGAAGTCGTGCTGGAAGCCGCAGTGGATGACGCCGTCCGACTTCGCCGCGCCGCTGCGCAGGCTCTCGAGATCGGTCAGATCGCCCCCGTGCGGCTCCGCGCTGGCGGCGGCAAGAGCCTGCGCGCCAGCGTCCGAGCGCGTCAGGCCAAGCACCTGATGGCCCGCTCCGATGAGCTCGGGGATGATGTGGGAGCCGATGAAGCCGGTGGCGCCGGTGAGGAAGACCCGCATGAACTCAAATCTCCGAATAGCTGTCGGAGCACTGTCTACCTTCCCATTATCGTGGTAAAGTAGTGATGTTATCAGGGTATAATTACTAATAGGATGAGCGTGTCGGTTACGCACGAACCCTCACTGGGCGCCTACCTGAAGGACCGGCGGGCGAAGCTCGATCCGGCCGCGCTCGGCTTTCCCGCGGAGCGTCGCCGCACGCCCGGCCTGCGCCGCGAGGAAGTCGCCCAGCGCGCCAACATCAGCCCCACCTGGTATACGTGGCTGGAACAGGGGCGCGGCGGCGCGGCCTCGGCCGACGTGCTCAATCGGATCGCCCGCGCCCTGATGCTGACCGAGGTGGAGCGCGAACACCTGTTCCTGCTCGGTCTCGGCCGCCCGCCCGAGGTTCGCTATCGCAAGGACGAGGGCGTCACCCCGAGGCTGCAGCGCGTGCTGGACGCTTTGGACCCCAGCCCCGCCCTGATCAGGACCGCCACCTGGGACGTCGTCGCCTGGAACCGGGCGGCAACGGTGATGCTGATGGACTATGGGTCGCTGCCGCCCGAGCAGCGCAACATGCTGCGCTTCATCTTCCTCGATCCAAGCGCCCGCGCGGCGCACTACGACTGGGAAAGCGTGGCGCGGTTCGTGGTGGGCGTCTTCCGACTGGACGCGGTTCGCGCGGGCGCGGCGGCGGACGTAGAGCCGCTCGTCGACGAACTCTGCCGGCTCAGTCCCGAGTTCAGGGCGATGTGGCGCGACAACGACCTTCCTGGCGTCCATGGCGAGGCGGTCAAGCACATACGCCATCCGGTGCTCGGCCAGTTCGCCTTCGAGTATTCAGTCTTCGCCGTCGACGGCCGACCCGATCTCAGCCTGCTGGTCTACAATCCGGCGACGCCGGCGGACGCCGAACGGATCGCGGCTCTGCTCGGAACCGGCTGACCAGCTGTCGCCACAGGCGTTGCGACCCGCCGCCTACCCCGCAGCGATCCCGCCATCGATGACCAGTTCGGCGCCGGTGACGAATCTGGCGGCGTCGGAGGCGAGGTAGACAACGCCCTCGGCGATGTCCTGCGGAGCGCCGACGACGTGCAGCGGGGTGATCCGCTCCGAGCGCTCGCGGGTGCGCGCCATGTCCTCCTCGATCGAGTTCTTCTCGGCCGGCATCTCGCCGCCGTGGCGCATCTTCACCCAGATCGGCGTCTCGATGGTGCCCGGATGGATGGAGTTGACGCGCACGCCCGCCCGCGCGCACTCGAGCGCCGCGGCCTTGGTGAAGAGCCGCACCGCGCCCTTGCTGGCGCAATAGCCGGTCAGCCCCGGCACGCCCTGCAGGCCCGCCACCGATGAGATGTTGACGATCGAGCCGCCGCCGGCGGCGGTCATCAGCGGCAAAGCGGCCCTGACGCCCAGGAAGACGCCCTCGACGTTGACCGCGTTCTGACGGCGAAAGGCGGCCAGGTCCATGTCGGCGATGCGGGCGGTGATGCAGATGCCGGCGTTGTTGACCAGGATGTTGAGGCCGCCGTGGCGCTGCTGGGCGAGCGCCATGGCGGCGGCCCAGGAAGCCTCGTCCGTCACGTCCAGCGTCACCGCCTCGGCGACGCCGCCAGTTTCGCTGATCAGCCGCACCGTCTCAGCGGCGCCCGGCACATCGATGTCGGCGACCAGCACCTTCGCGCCTTCCCTGGCGAGCGCCTGCGACGTGGCCCGGCCGATGCCGCTCGCAGCGCCGGTGACCAGCGCGACCTTTCCATCCACTCGTCCCACGCCCGCTCCTCCTCTTTTCGCCGCCCAAGGGTCGACACCATGGCGGGCGCGAAGCGCCGGGCCAAGGCGCATCGCGCCACTGCCAGCCCAGCAAAGCAGTGGCAAAGCCGCGGCTGCGTCGCGAACCCACTAAGTCAATGAGCATTGACTTATGAGCATCCTTCGAACAAGCTGCTCCTGGGGAGCCCTATCATCGGCCCTACGGCGCCGGCGGCCACTGCGTGTGGGCGGGCGCGTCCGTCAGCCAAGTCACCACCAGGGAACGACGCCATGAATATCGCCGTCAGAGTCGAAGCCGCCGATGCGGCCGCCGAGGCCTACGCCACCCCGCTGGCCGAGCTAAACCCCGCCCACGTCACCCGATTCCAGGACGACACCATCTGGCCGGTGTTCGAGCGGCTGCGGCGCGAAGCCCCGGTCCACTTCACCGCCGAGAGCGAGTTCGGACCCTATTGGTCGATCACCAAGTGGGACGACATCATGGCCGTGGACACCAACCACGAGGCCTTCTCTTCAGAGGAAGGTATCGGCCTCGCCAACCTGGAGCAGGTGGCCGAGCAGGAAAAGATCATGGAGGCGATGGGCCGCGGCGGGCGCCGGCGCGGCGCCGGGTTCATCACCATGGACGAGCCAGAGCATGGCCCGGCGCGCAAGGCGGTCAGCCCGACGCTGGCGCCGGCCAACATCGCCAAGATGTCGCCCGTGGTGCGCGAACGCGCCGGCCAGATCCTCGATTCCCTGCCGATCGGCCAGGAATTCGACTGGGTCGACCTGGTGTCCAAGGAACTGACGGCCATGACCCTGGCCACCCTCTTCGACTTCCCCTTCGAGAAGCGGCGCAAGCTGCCCTGGTGGTCGGACATGATCATGAACATGCCCGGCCACGGGCCTGTGGAGAGCTGGCAGCAGAAGGGCGAAGCGATGTTCGAGTGCTTCGGCGCCTTCACCGAACTGTGGAACGAGCGGGTCAACGCCGAGCCTGGCATCGACCTGATCTCCATGCTGGCCCACAACCCGGCCACCCGGCACATGGAGATGCAGGAGTATCACGGCAACGTCATCCTCCTGATCGTCGGCGGCAACGACACCACCCGCAACACCATCTCCGGCAGCGTCTACGCCCTCAACAAGAACCCCGACCAGTACGACAAGCTGCGGGCCAACCCGGACCTGGTCCTGCCGATGGTCTCCGAGACCATCCGCTACCAGACGCCGCTGGCGCACATGAGCCGCGTGGCGACGCGCGATATCGAGGTCGGCGGCAAGCTGATCAAGAAGGGCGACCGGGTGGTCATGTGGTACATCTCGGGCAACCGCGACGAGAGCCACGTCGAGAACCCCAACGCCTACATCATCGACCGCGAGCGGCCGCGCCAGCACATGTCGTTCGGCTTCGGCGTCCACCGGTGCGTCGGCAACCGTGTGGCGGAGATGCAGCTGACCATCATCTGGGAAGAGATCCTGAAGCGCTTCCCGGTGATCAAGCTGGTGGGCGAGCCGGTGCGCAACTACTCGGCGTTCGTCCACGGCTACGAGAGCATGCCGGTGATCATTCCGGCGCGCGCTTAACCGCCGGCGCCTGCGATGAGTGACACGGCGATCCTGACGCGCGAGCAGGTCCAGCCGCGAAAGCGCAACGCCGAAGCGACCAGCGCGGCGATCCTGGCGGCGGCCAAAGCGCAGTTCGCCCGCTCCGGCTACGACCGCGTCGCCCTGCGCGACATCGCCGCCGAGGCCGGCGCCGACGTGGCCCTGATCAAGCGCTATTTCGGCGGCAAGGAGGGCCTCTTCACCGAGGCGCTGAAGGCGTCGTTCAGGGCCGACCCCTTGAGCGACTGGGACCGCCACACCTTCGCCGGCGACATGGCGACGATGATGGCCGGCGCCCCTTCGGACGAGGAGCGCACCCACAGCTTCCAGTTCCTGCTGCGCGCGGCCACTTCGACGACGACGGCGCCGCTGTTGAACATCGCCGTGCAGCAGCGGTTTCTGGACCCTATCCGCGCTTGGCTTGGCGGCGAGGACGTGGACGCCAGGGCGCGGCTGCTGGCGGCTACGGTGATCGGTCTGCTGGTCGAGCGGCTTATCCGCGGGCAGGCCCTGGCGGGGCGGGAGCGGACCGTCTTCATCGAGCGGGCGACCGCGGTCCTGGAAACGATGGTCCCGCCGACGCCGTAGGGCGTTGAGTTGGCGCCCGCGGCCGGACCCGCGGGCGAGCGAACCAAATGGGTGGCGCTGAGGCCGCATCGCCAGCAATGTAGAGGTCAACCGTTCCCGGACCGCCATTGACCCGTCGACAGACGACTGTGTTCAGCCGATCGGGCGGCTATCCGTGGGCCCTCGTGCTAACGCCCCTGGCTTTGGTCGCCGCGGCGGCTCAGGCCCGCGCCCAAACCGCGTCATCAACCTCGACGGCGTCTGCGATCGAGGTCATCGCCACGACGCCGTTGTCAGCTTCGGATCTTGACCGCGATCGCTTGGCCGTCACCACGGTTCTGATCGGCGCGAAGGACATCGACCGGACCGGCATCGCAACCCTGACCGGCGCCGTTCTCTTGGGTGCGCCCTCCGCCGCAATCAACGACGTCGAGGGCAATGTGTTCCAGCCGGACATCCTCTTCCGCGGCTTCACCGCTTCGCCGGGGGCTGGCACGCCGCAGGGCCTGGCTATCTATGTCGACGGCGTGCGCTTCAACGACGCGTTCGGCGACACCGTGAACTGGGACTTGATCCCGCCTGCTGCGATCCAGTCGGCGACGATCGAGGCGTCGAACCCGGTGTTCGGTCTGAACGCCCTCGGCGGCGCCGTGGACGTGCGGCTGAAGACCGGCCTTTCCTTCACCGGCGCCAACCTCACCGCCTATGGCGGGGCCTATGGGCGCGGCGCAGGCGCGGTCGAGTTCGGCCGACGCGCTGGGCCCTTCGCTTTCTATGCGACCGCCGACGTAACCCACGACCAAGGGTTCCGCCGCACCAGCGAATCTCAACTCTATCGCCTATACGTCGACCTCGGCTGGAAGGGAGAGTCCAGTTCGGTGAACCTGGGCGTCAGCGGCGCCAACGACTCCCTTGGGAACCCCGGCGCCACGCCAGTTCAGGCGCTGGCGGCCAACATCGCCAATATCTTCACCGCGCCAAACCAGGTGAACAACCGATACCTCGGCCTCAACCTGACGGGTGTTCACCAGTTGGGCGCCGCGCTGACGCTGCAGGGTGTCGCCTACTTCCACATCCTCAAGCAGGACATTCCGAACGGCATCACCGAGGAAGTCGCTCCGTGCGACGACGGCGGCGGCCCTCTCTGCAACAATGATGGGTCCGTCGTTACCGGTGCGGGCGGTGTGCCGGTCCCCGACTTCCTGAACGGCGCCACTTATTCGGGTCTGAGCACGCAGCAACTGACCGTGCGCGCCTATGGAGGCTCGGCTCAGGTCACGGGCGATTCCGCCATCGCCGGAAAAGCCAATCATCTGGCGGCAGGCGCCAGCTTCGACGGTTCGGACAGCCTCTATGCGGCCGTTCAGCGGATCGGCGGTTTTGACAGTCAGAGTCGAGAGTTCATCGGACCGGGCGTCATCCAGGACCAGCCTGCCGAAGGCCTCAACCCGGTGCGGGTGCGGAGCTTGACCCGAAGCGTCGGCCTGTTCGCCGCCGATGTCCTCACCATCGCACCGGGTTTGAACCTCAACCTGAGCGGACGCTTCAACAGCGTCGCCATCGACCTCAAGGACGAACTCGGCGGTCCGGTGAATGGTCGCCACCACTTCAACCGCTTCAACCCCAGCGCGGGCCTCACCTGGCACCTGGCGCCGTGGCTCACGGTCTACGGCGGCTACGCCGAGAGCGGTCGTGCGCCGACGCCACAGGAGCTGTCCTGCGCCAGTGCGGCTGCGCCATGCAGCCTGCTCAACTTCTTTCTCGGTGATCCCGACCTGAAGCAGGTCGTGGCCCGCTCAGTCGAGGTTGGACTGCGCGGCTCGATGTCGCCGAACCCGAGGCGCCGGGTGACCTGGTCGGCTGACTACTATCGAACCGATACGTCCGACGACATCATCTTCGAGCCGACGAACGCCAACCCGAACCTCGCCTTTTTCACCAACGCGGGCAGAACCCGGCGCCAGGGGATCGAGGTCAATCTGCGCTACGACGGCCCGCGTCTGCGCGCTTCGCTGGGCTATGCCTACACCGACGCCGTGTTCGCCACGCCCTTGCTGCTGAACAGCAGTCTGAATCCGGCCGCCGACGCCAACGGCCAGATCCAGGTGCGGCCGGGCGATCGCATTCCAGGTATCCCCCGGCATCGCGCCACGCTGGTTCTCGACTACGCGCTGACCGATCGCCTGACCCTGGGCGCGTCGGCGAGCGCTCAAGGCGCGGCCTATCGCTTTGGCGACGAAGCCAATCTCACCAAGCCAGTCAGCGGCTATGTGGTCGTCGACCTCAACGCGTCTTACCGCGCGACCAACCGGGTGACCGTCTTTGGTCTGATCAACAACGCTTTCAATGAGCGTTACGACACCTACGGCGCCTTTGGGCCGGTCGGCGACGTGCCTTGGCCGAACGTTCCAGGTGGCGTGACCGACACGCGCACCGCAAATCCCGGAACGCCGATCGCTGGCTATGGCGGTGTCCGGATATCGTTCTGAGCCTGCGCTCGGACGGGGGCTCGCCTCTCGGATCGACTGGACTTCGCTAGCCGTGCGGCTTGGCTGGCGTGTTCATCGCCTGGGTGGCGGGCGCGGCGACGACCACCAGGGGATCGGGCGCCAGCCAGCGCTTGGCCTCCGCCTTCACCTCATCGAGGCTGATGCTGGCGTAGTCGGACTGCCAGGACCTGGCGGCGGTGATCTGGTCCGGATGGGCCCAGGAGCCGTCGAGCATGGTGATCCACCAGGGATTGGAGATCTCCCGCGTCGCCCCGCCGTCGAGCACTGGGCGGCGGGCGCGCTCCAACATCTCCTCGGTGATCTCGCCGCTGGCCAGCTTCTGGGCGATCCGGCGCAGCTCGGTCACCACCACGTCGGTGGCCTGGGGCGAGGTGTCGATGGCCACGGTCATGGCGCCCTGGTCGCCGCCGCGATCCAGCTGCACGTCCACCTCTGGCGAGTAGGCCTTGCCCAGGCGCTGGCGGATGTCGTCGATGGCCTCCATCTGGACGATGTTGCTGAGCAGATCGAGCGTGCGCTGCTCGCGCACCTTCTCCGGGGACCAGACGAACAGCGGCCAAGTGGCGAGCACGGTGGCCTTCTCGGGCGAGCCGTCGTGGGTGACCCGCACCAGCGAGGGCGCGGCAGGCGCATAGCGCACCTTCACCGCATCGGGCCTGACCTCGTCCCGCCAGGCGCGCGAAGGCAGCGCGCCCAGGGTCTTGGCCACCGCCGCCACCGCGGTGGTCTCGTCCAGATCGCCGATGATGGTGACCTCGAGCGCATCGTTCTTCAGCGTCGGGCCCAGGATGCGCGCGAAGTCGGCGCTCTTGACGCCATCCAGGTCGTGCTCGTCGGGCATTTCGAGAACCCGCGGCGCCGGCAGCGCCTTGTCCCTGGCGAGCGCGGCGGCGTAGTCGGGCTCGCTACGGGTGATCTCGTAGAGGGTGCGTACGGCGGTGGGGATGCGGGCGTCTATCTCGGGTCGGAAGCCCGGATCGGCGAAATAGGCGCCGATCAGCTGCAGCTCGGTGTCGAGGTCCGACGGGCGGGTGGCGCCGGCGACCACGAAGGCGTCGCGGCCGATGCCCAGACTGAAGTCGCAGGCGTGGCCCTCGCAGAAGCGCAAGGTGTCTTCGAAGTCGTTCCTGCCAAGCCCGCCCTGGCGAAGCAGCGTCGCCCCGAGCCGGGCGGCGGGCAGGTCCGCCACCGCGAGTTCCTGCTGGCCGGCGCCGAAGCGGATGCGGATTTCCACCCGGTCCTGGGCGTTCTGGCTGGACTTGAAGTTCAGGCGCACGCCGTTGGCGAAGGCGATGCGGACCGCCCCGATGTCGGGCAGGATCTCGCGGCTGGCCACGGCGCCCGGCGGACCGAAGTTCGAGTAGGCCCAGGCCTTGCCCTCGTGCGCGGCCGGCGGCGCCGGCGCCTTGGCGGCCTCCGCCAGTCGCCAGGCGTGCTGGACGTCGGCGCCCTGCTGTGGGTCTGGCGTCACCAGCACCACCAGGGGCGCGCCGGCCCTGGACCAGGCCCTGGCGTATTCGTCGGCCACCTTCTGGCGGGTGAAATCGATGAGGGCCAGGCGGCCGATGCGCTGGTCCTCCGGGGCGGTGGAGAAGGTCCCGCCGAGGGTCAGGTTGGAGACGATGCTCTGGGCCAGCTGCGCGCCGGTCATGGTCGGCGCTTCGCCGACCTCCGATTCGACCTGCGCGTTGAGGCCCTTGAGGCTGGCCTCGAACTCCTGATCGGTGAGGCCATAGAGCGCCAGCCGCCGCGTCTCGTCGGAGATCGCGCTCAGCGCCGAGCGCCAGTCCTGGTCGCGCAGCAAGGCGGTGACGCAGGTGATCTCGGCGGCGTTGTAGGCTTCGTCGCGCTCCACCTGGACCGACACGAACGGCGGCGCGGCGCTGGCCGCCAGCGCCGAGAGCCGCCGCTGCAGGATGCTCTGCCAGACCGCTTCCTCGAAGTCGCGGGTGCGGGAGGCGACGCCCTCCTGCCGGGTCGGATCCTTGTCCATCGCGCGGCAGACCTGCAACGCCGGCGGCGTGTGACCCTCCACCTCAGTCAGGACCGCGGTCGTGCGGTGCGGATCGATATGGCCGATGTTGACCTTCGGCGGCGCCGCCGTGTCGTTGCGCCACGAGCCGAACGCTGCCTCGATGCGGGCCTTCAGCTCCTCGCGCGGCAGGTCGCCCACCGCCACCACGATCGACGTCTCCGGGCGGTACCAGCGATGGTAGAAGCCGCGAATCGTCTCAGCATTGACCGAGGTGATGATCTCCTTCAGGCCGATCGGCCGGCGCCTTGGCCCCAGCAGCCCTGGCGCGAGGAACGTCTCGCTCTTTTCGGCCGCGTCGCTCATGGGGCTGCGCCCGCCGACGTACTCGGACATGATCACGCCGCGCTCGCGGTCGACCTGGCTCTGGTCGATGTCCAGCCCGTCGGCGACGTCGCGCAGCCAGCCGAATCCCAGGTCCAGCCGCTCGGGCGTCACTTCGGAGAGGTCGAGGCTGAAAGTGGTGGAATCGAACCCGGTCTCGGCGTTCTGGTCGCGGCCGATGGAAGAGCCGATGTCGGCGAACCGCTTCATCACCGTGCCGGCGGGGAAGTTCTTCGAGCCGTTGAAGGCCATGTGCTCGAGGA
Source organism: Caulobacterales bacterium (assembly GCA_044445785.1). Lineage (GTDB taxonomy): Bacteria > Pseudomonadota > Alphaproteobacteria > Caulobacterales > Caulobacteraceae > Acaudatibacter. Next base: position 10,418 of record JBIOEF010000059.1, on the reverse strand, counting down.
AGTGGGCGATGCCGCGCTCGCTCTCGGTCTCATTGCCGCTGCCGGCGCCGATGTAGAGGATGATCGAGACCTGGCGGGTGCCGCCACGGCCCATGACGCCGTAGGTGAGGCCGTTGGGCAGGCGCCCGATCTCGGCCTCCGGATTGGGCCGGGTGAGCGGATAGGTCGGCGAATCGGACGGCAGGGCCAGCACCGGCGGCGGCTCGCTCGGCGGCAGGCTGGTGGTCGGCACAGCCCAGGCAGAAACGCCCGCCATCAGGCCGAGGGCGGCGATGGCCAGGCCCGTGGACTTAACTCTGTTGATCATGCGGAGGCGGCTTTCATCGTTCCGATCATAACCCGCGCCTCGCCACCCCCAAAGTCATGACACCGCGCGAGAGAGGCAGCTAGGCGCTCTCCTGGGCAGCTTCAAGGCGCCGCCATCGTCGCGGCGACCCGGACGTCGGCGCTCGCCAGGTCCTGGCGGCGGCGGTCAAAGGCTCTCGCCCGTCATCGGTCCGCCCTTGCAGAAGGGGACGAGGAGCAGGCAGCCGACGAAGAGCCACGCGGTCAGGCGGAAGACGTCGTCGAAAGCCAGCGCCAGCGCCTGGACCGAAAGGCCGTCGCCCAGGGTGGCGGCCGCCATCTGGCCAGCGCGCCCGGGCTCGATCCCGTTGAAGCCGAACCGCTGCGCCAGGCCCTGCAGCGCATCGACCGCCGCACCCGGCGAGCGGTTGAGACCGACGGCGAGGCTGGCGAAATGCAGACGGAAGTAACTGAGCAGCCAGGTGTTGACGAGCGCGATGCCCACCGCGCCGCCCAGGTTGCGCATCAGGTTGTTCAGGCCCGAGGCGTCGCGCAGCTCGGCCTGGGGAATGCCGCTGAGCGCCATGCCGACCACCGGCACCATGGTGAAGAGCACGGCCGCGCCGCGCACCGCCTGGGGCAGGAACAGCTCCCAGAACCCCCAGTCCTTGCCCACCGACGACATCATCCAGAACGAGATCACATAGAGGACGAGCCCGATGGTCATGACGATTCGCTGGTCGATCTTGGTGGCCAGCCACGCGGCCGGGGCGGCCGACAGGGTCATGAAGACGCCGGCGATGAAGACCGTGACGCCGATCTCCAGGCTGGAAAAGCCGCGCACCCGGGCCAGGAACACCGGCGTCAGATAGACGCTGGTGTAGATGCCAAAGCCGATCGCCAGGCTCAGGAGGCAGGCCGCAGCGAAGCCCTTGTGGCGAAAAGGCGCGATCTTCACCAGCGGCCTGGGCGAGAAGAGACACCGCTCGATGAAGACGACGCCGGCGATCAGCGCGGTCCAGGCGACGGCGGCCACGGTCCGGTCCTCGAACCACTGCAGGCGCGGGCCCTCCTCCAGCACGTACTGAAGGCCGCCAAGCGACAGCGCCAGGCTGGCGGCGTGCAGCCAGTCGATCCGGAACAGCAGGTGCGGCTCGGCCTTGTCGATCGGGCCAAGGGCGACCAGCGCCAGGGTGACGAAGAGGCCAGGCGCGATGTTGATGAAGAAGAGCCAGCGCCAGCTGAACGAATCGGTGATCCAGCCGCCGATTGTGGGGCCAAGCGTCGGCGCCAGCGTCGAGATCACCCCCAGCACCGCCGTCGCCATGGCCGCCTTGGCGCCATCGAAGAAGGTGAAGCCGGTGGCGAACACCAGGGGGATCATCGCCCCGCCGACGAAGCCCTGGACCACCCGGAAGGCGATCATCGAGGGCAGGTCCCAGGCCGCGCCGCAGAGCAGGCTGGAAAGGGTGAAGAGTCCGGCCGAGGCGACGAACATCCACCGGGTCGAGAGCGCCTGAGCCAGGTAGGCCGAGAGCGGGATCATGACGATCTCGGCCATCAGATAGGCGGTCTGCAGCCAGTCGATCTCGTCCAGGCCCGCCGACAGTCCCGCCTGGATCGGACTCATGGACGCGGCGACGATCTGGATGTCCAGCAGGGCCATGAACTGGCCGATGGCCATGATCAGGAAGATGGCGAGCTTGCGCGGCTCGCTCAGAGGCGCGGCGCTCACCAGTCCGTCCGCCGTCGTCGCACTCAAATCGCCATGCCCCCAGATCGCCATCCCCCTTGCGACCGCGCCGGCCATCGTAGCATCATCGCCCGCGCGCGGGGCAAGCGCGGGGGAACCTTTCAGGCCGATGCATGAGTGACGGCGGTTCAGGGCGCTCGGCCGCCACGGGACGGATGCCCTGGCGCACGCTGATCGTCGTGGCGCTCGCCCTCCTCGCCATCTCCGCAGGGCTCGTCTGGATCTTCTCCGACAAGCCCGACACCTCCACCGAGGACGCATATGTGCGCGCCGACAAGACCATCGTCTCGCCCAAGGTGCGCGGAGCGATCGACGCGGTGCTGGTGCGGGAGAATCAGCCGGTGAAGGCCGGCGATCCGCTGGTGCGCCTGGACCCCGAAGAATACGACCTGAAGGTCTCCGCCGCCCAGGGTGACCTGATGGCCGCCGACGCCGCCGCCCAGGCCGCCAGGGCGGGCCTGGCCAGGCTCGCCGCCGAGGAGAAGCTCTCCGAGAGCCAGGTGAAGGGCGCCGAGGCCCTGGCCGGCGCCAAGGGCGCCGCCGATCCGGCGCTGCGCCAGGCCTTCGAGACCGCCAGAGGCCAGGCGCTGATCGCGGTGCGCAGCCGCGGCGAGATCGAAGCCGACCTCGCCCAGGCCAGAGCCGCGCAGTTCCGCGCCCACACCGAGCTCGACGCCGCCAAGGCGGAAAAGGGCCACACCCTGGTCATCGCGCCCGCCGGCGGGATCGTCGCCGACGTCGAGGCGACGCCGGGCGCCATCGTCCAGCCGGGCGTCAGGCTAATGACCATCGTCAGCGCGGGCGCGCCCTACCTCACCGCCAACTTCAAGGAGACCCAGACCGGGCGCATGCGGGCGGGCCAGCCGGCGCAGGTGAAGATCGACGCCCTGCCCGGCCTCACCTTCACCGGCAAGGTCGACAGCCTAGCTCCTGGCTCCGGCTCGGAGTTTGCCCTGCTGCCGTTCGAGCCGGGCGCCGGCAACTTCACCAAGATCGTCCAGAGGGTGCCGGTGCGGATTTCGCTGGATCCCGGTCAGCCCGGGCTGGACCGCCTGCGGCCGGGCCTCTCGGCGGAGGTGACGGTGCGGCTCAAGCCCGCCGGCGGAGCGGACTAGCCAGACCCTCGGCGGCTTGCCGGGTGAAGAAGCCGCGGATGATGGCGACGACCTCGGCGCACGCGGCCTGGCTCTCCATGGCCAGGAAGGGCCCGGCTTCCGGCACCACGGCGAAGCGCACGGCGGGAAACCGCGCCTGCGCCGGCGCGATCGCTTCCGGCGGCGTGAAGCGGTCGCGCGCGCCGTTCATGAACATCACCGGGATCTCCACGCCTCGCCACGACGCCAGCTCGTTGGCGTAGGAGAGCTCGGCGACGTAGCCCAGCTGGCGGGCCACCTGGCTCACCTCCTCGCCGCCGAACCGCAGGAAGTAGCGCTCGTGCAACCGCCGCGAAGCCTCGGGCAGGCGCTCGCCCAGGGTCTCCAGCACCAGCCGCGTGGCGGCGGGCCGGTCGCACCGCTGCGCCGCGGCGAGGAGCTCGAGCGTCAGCGCCCGCATGACCTCGGTGAGGCCCGCCGAGTAGGAGGCGATGATCGCCTTCTTGACCGACGGCGGCCTCTCGGCGAGCGCCAACAGCGCGCTGGTCCCGCCCCAGGACTGGGCGGCCAGAAAGTCCGGCCGGTAGCGCTCGATCAGGTCGCCAAGGATGGCGGCCTCGTCTTCCTTGCTGAGCGAGCGGAGGTCCGGGTTGTGCGTGCGCGAGGATCCCAGATGGGGAAAGTCGAACAGCACCAGGTCGTAGTCGGTGAGGCTCTTGACCGCCCAGCGCAGGGCGCTGGTGGTGGCGACGGCGCCGTTGACGAAGATGATCGAGCCGCGGGTCGGGCCCTCGCGCAGCACCTCTTCGACGAACACCTGGCGCCCGCCAGCTTCGACGATTGACCGCTTGACCTGACCCATTGCGCCCCCCGGCCGATGGCGGGGCCACTATGGCAGCGGGCGCGCGACAGGCAAAACGGTTCCTCCCTGGCGCGAGGGACAGATCGCTGCGGTGCGGACAACCGATCATTGTTGGCGGACACCACCTGGTACACAATCAACGTAAACGCGTAGTCGTAGCGTAGGGGGTTGGCGGCCGCGCCGGCGTCGGAAGCGGCCGACAAAAGAGGGGAGCGAGGGCATGTCGGAGAGGGCGCGTCGTCGTCTGGCGGCCGGTTGGCTCGCCGTGTGGCTAGCAGGGTCGAGCTCGCAGGCGTTGGCCGCCGATCCGCCGCCGCCAATGCAGGCGCCCGCGCCGCCCCAGGTGATCTCACCCGCTCCGCTGCAGATCGCCCCCGTCCAGCACCCTGCGCCGGCGCCCATTCTCACGCCGGACCAGGAACAGGCGCTCGTCCAGGCGAAGCTGGCCCAAAAGGACTCGAGCGTCTTCGATCGCTGCGACGGCTATGGCCGTCCCGCCGGCCCCGGCGGCGACGGAATGACCAAGCTGGTGACCATCTTCGGGTACCGGGCAATTAATTATGGTATCCGGCGGACCACCCCCAGCTTCGTTGAGCCGGACGGCGTCGCCGACTGCGGCGCGGCGATAGCGCTGATGGAGCCGCATCCGGACCTCTGGCTGCGCAAGGTCAGCCTGTTGCGCGCCCGCGCCATGCATCGGCTCGAGGGGGGCGATGCGGCTGGCGCGCTGAAGGACCTTGACGCCGCCGACGCTGCGGCGGTCGCCCCCGACGACGCCTACTACCGGCGGAGCCTGAAGCTGGGCGTCGACTTGGTCCGCGCCTATGCGCTGCGCGTTTCGGGCGAGTCGGCGAGGGCCGCGGCGGTCGCCACGCAGGCCTGGGCCAGCCGGCCCTTCAGCTTCGAAACCGCCTACGCCACGTTGCTGGTGCTCGGACCCGACGCGTCCGCCGCCGACACCGATCCCATCCTGCGCGCAACCGCCGGGTACGTTCCGGTCGCGGCCGATCGGCTGTTCGACGACGCTTTCGAGCACGGCCGCTTCGCCGACTGCCTGCCGCTCTACGTGGGCGTCGCGCCGATCCCGAAGCTGGGCGACGAGCCGATGGCCTACCGTGAGCAGGCGTTGCTCGCACAGACCAACCGCGCCAACGCCGAGGTGTTCTGGGCGGTGGAATCGGGCCGCTACGCCTACGCGCTGGCGGCGCTGGGACGGGACGACGACGCACGCGCGGCGCTCAAGGCGCAGGCCGACCGCTTCGCCGCGTCGACGCCGGCCGATCCCGAACCCGCCGCCGACGCCAGCGTCAAGGCCAAGACCGACTACGCGGTGCACGAGCAGGCCAACCTGCAAATCAAGACCCAGACGCCGCCGGTGATCGATTCCTGGTCGAGGCTGGTGCAGGCGCGGATCGCGCTGAACGCGGGCCATGTGAGCGATGCCTGGAATATGATCTTCCAGCCGGGAAGCCAGACCATGCTGCAGCCTAGCTGGGCGACGATCGACCTCGTAAACGGCATCGCGGCGAAGTCGCCCGACCGCCTTGCTGCAGCGCAGCGGCTACAGGCCAGTCTCGAGTCGCGACGACGCCCGGCGCGCTACCCCGAGATCAGGGCGCTCTTCGAATGGCTGCCGGAGGCCGAGACGCGTGAGCGACTGGCCCCCTACCGCGCCGACAGCTACTGGCAGGGCCTCATCAGTGGGCCAGGAAACGGCTTCACGATCACAGACAACGCCGCGACCGGCGTAACCACCATCGCCTTTAGCGGCGCCTACGCGCCAATCGCGACCCTTGAAGACTTGGCGCTGCTGCGCGCCGCCGACCTGGCGCGCCGCGCGGGCAAGAAGGGGCTGGTCGTGCTCGCCCGCCGCAACATCAACCACATCACCACTGTTTACGCCTCGACCATACCGAACAACTACGAGACCCAGCTCGACGTGACGTTCTTCGACCCGGCTCAACCCCCGGCGGACTTTCGCAATGCGCCGTGGCGGATCATCGACGCCGACGCGGTCTACGATGCGCTCGCGCCGCTCTATATCAAGCCGGCCGGGTCGTGAACCGAGTGGGAGGGCGCCCGATGCGGAGAGGAACGATACTGGCGATCGGCGGCGCCCTGCTGCTCTTGGGATGCGCCACCAGCTATGCGCCCGAGAGCCTGATTGGCGGCTACTCCGAATCGCGCGTCTCTTCCAACGTCTGGCGGATCACGTTCAGTGGCAACGGCTACACCAGCCAGGAGACGGTGCAGACCTACTGGCTGTACCACTGCGCCGCGGTGGCGCTGCGGGAAGGCTTCGACGGGTTCCGCATACTGACCCCGGTGAAGCTGACCGAACTCGAAGAGCGGCTGGGCGAGGGCCAGCCGCGGGTCATCAGGGCGCGCGCCTCGGGCGGCGGCTTCGTGTACATCCCGATCTATATTCCCTCCGCCGTCGACAAGCCCTCGCTCAGCGGCGAGATCGTGCTGCTGAAGGCGCCGATCACAGCCGATCCCGGCCACACCTTCGACGCCAACGCCCTGCAGGCCCACCTCGGGCCGTACGTGCTAGGCGCGAAGTGCGGCGGCAACGTCTGCCCGCACGTGCATAGCTACCTCTACCCGACCCCCGCGCCCGGGAGCTGACCTCGAGCACTACGTCGAGGACTCGCCGGTTCCCTGAACTCCAGCTGCGCCCTCCGTGCGTTTCTACCCGCTCGCAAGAAGGGCGGACCTCAGAGCGCGCCCATCGCTTCCAGCAGGCGCTCCGGGGTGATCGGGTAGTCGCGGACCCGGGCGCCGCAGGCGTTGTAGACGGCGTTGGCGACCGCCGCGCCGGCGCCGCAGATGCCGGCCTCGCCGACGCCCTTGATCCCCAGCGGATTGGCCTTGTCGTCCACCTCGGGGAGGAAATAGGCGTCCAGCTCGACGATGTCGGCGTGGACCGGGGCCAGGTAGGCGCCGAGGTCCTGGCCGGAAAGGCTGCCGTAGCGGTCGTCGATGCGGTTGGTCTCGGTGAGCGCCGTCCCGATCCCCCAGATCATCCCGCCGGTGATCTGGCTGCGGGCGGTCTTGGCGTTGAGGATGCGGCCACAGGCGAAGGCGCCCAGCATCCGCCGCATGCGCACCTCGCCGGTCACCGGATCGACCGCCACCTCGGCGAAGTGGGCGCCGTAGGAATGGCTTGAGTAGTCGCGGATGTCGGGCGCGGGCCTGGACGATCCCTCGACCTCTACGCCCTCCGGCGCCAGGCGCGAGACCAGGGCCGAAAGGGTCTCGGAGCGGTTCTCGACGGTGATCAGGCCATCGCGGAAATCCACCGCCTCGGCCGGCGCGCCATGCAGCGGCGACGCCGGATCGGCTGCCGCCATCTCGGCGAGCCTCGCCCGCAGCGCCATGCCGGCGGCGAGCGCGCCGGAGCCGGCGCTGGCCGCGCCGAACTGGCCGCCGGACCCGGGCGCGGGCGAGAAGCCAGAATCGCCGATCTCGACGATCACCTGCTCGATGGGCACCCCCATGGTCTCGGCGGCGATCTGCGCCAGGATCGTGTAGCTGCCGGTGCCAATGTCGGTCATCCCCTGGCGAAGATGGATGGTCCCGTCGGGCTCGGCCTTCAGGCTGGCCTTGGCCGGCAGCAGGAAGTTGCCGCGGATGGCGGCGGCCATGCCCATCCCCACCAGCCAGCGCCCGTCGCGCACCTGGCCGGGCCTGGGGTTGCGCTTGGCCCAGCCGAACCGCTGGGCGCCGTCGTTCATGCACTCGATCAGCTGGCGGCAGGAGAACGGCTGGCCGGTCTCCGGGTGCCGGTCCGGCTCGTTGCGGATGCGCAGCTCGATGGGGTCCAGCCCCAGCTGCTCGGCCAGCTCGTCCATGGCCGCTTCCAGGCTCATCATGCCCGAGGCTTCGCCGGGCGCGCGCATGGCGCTGGCGACGGCGATGTCGAGGAGCTGCAGCTTGTGGCCGGTGATCCGGTTGGGCGCGGCGTAGAGGGCCCTGGCGAAATTGGCGGCGCGCTCGGTGAAGGGCTCGCCCCTGGCGCAGTGGGTGGTCGCCTCCAGCGCCATGGCGGTCAGCCGCCCGTCGGCGCTCGCGCCCAGCCGCACGCGCTGGACGGTAGCCGGGCGATGGACGGTGGCGTTGAACATCTGCTGGCGGGTCAGCGCCACCTTCACCGGGCGCTTCAAGTCCCGCGCGGCCAGCGCCGCCAGGGCGAAATCCTCATAGACCGAGCCCTTGCCGCCGAAGCCGCCGCCGATGTAGCGGCTCATCAGGTGCACGTTTTCGCGAGGGATCTGCAGCGTCTCGGCCAGCATGTGCTGGGGCCGCTTGATCATCTGGACGGAGGTGTGGACCACCACGCGGTCGCCCTCCCACCAGGCGGTGGTGGCGCAGGGCTCCATCTGGCAGTGGTTCTGGATCGGCGTCGAATAGGTCTCGTCGAGCTTCACCGGCGAGGCGGCGAAGGCGGCTTCGAAGTCGCCCACGCGCGATTCGTCCTCGGTGCGGAACGAGGCGGACTTCTCCGGTTCGAACGCAAACTCGGCCGGCGATTGGTCGTAGGTGATCTTGATCAGGTTTGCCGCCGCGGCGGCGTTCTCCAGGGTGTCGGCGACGACGATGGCCACCGGCTGGTCGAAGTAGTGGACGTCCGGCTTGGTGAACACCGGCGCGGCCGGCGCCTGGCTCTGGACGTAGGTCTTGGCGCCCTCCGCGCCCTGCCCCGGCGGCGGGTTGAACGGGTGCCAGACGAGATAGACGCCGGGCGCGCTCCTGGCCGCGGCGTCATCGACGGCGGCGACCTTGCCGCAGCCGATCGATGCCCCGACCAGCACCCCGTACGCCGGCGGCGAAGGCGTTTTCACCTCGAAGGCGTAGGGCGCCGTGCCGGAGACCTTCAGCGGGCCTTCGTAGCGGTCCACGGCTCGGCCAATGATCCCAGAGCGGTTGCGGTTGATGGGATTGGGGAGGGCGTATTCGGTGATCGAGTCCATCAGCGTCCCGCCTCAGCCAGCGCCGCCGTCATGACCCGACGCGCCAGGGTGATCTTGAAGTCGTTGCGGCCCTGGCCGCGGGCGGCGGAAAGCTCCGCCTGCACGGCCTCGGCCGCCGATGCGCCGCCGGCGATGGCGGCTTCGGTCTTGCTCGCCCGCCAGGGCTTCAGCGCCACCGCGCCCAGCGCCAGCTGTCCGCCGGCCAGCGCCAAGCTGAAGAGCCCGCCGGCGTAGGACGCCCGGTCGCGCACCTTGTGGTAGGCCTGCTTGCCTGTCGGGGGCGCCGGCAGGACCACCGCGGTCACCAGTTCGCCGGCTTCGAGATTGGTCTCGATCTGGGGCGTTTCGCCCGGCAGCCGGTGGACCTCGTCGATGGGGAGCGCGCGCGTGCGGCCGGCGGGGGTCACGGTCTCGACTGTCGCACCAAGCGCGCTCAGGGCCACGGCCATGTCCGAGGGATTGACGGCGATGCAGGCGTCGCTCGCGCCCAGGATCGCGTGCCCGCGGTTGAGGCCGCCCAGCGCACTGCAGCCGGCGCCGGGATCGCGTTTGTTGCAGGGCTTGGCGGCGTCGTAGAAGTAGGGGCAGCGGGTGCGCTGCATCAGGTTGCCCCCCACCGTGGCCTTGTTGCGCAGCTGCGCCGAGGCGCCCGACAGGATCGCTTGCGCCAACACCGGATAGCGGGTCCGCACGCGCCGGTCGGAGGCGAGGGCGGTGTTGGAGGCCATGGCGCCGATGCGCAGGCCCCCATCGGCCGTGTCGGCGATCTGCGCCAACGGCAGGCGGCCGACGTCGATCAGGTGGCTGGGCCGCTCGATGTCGAGCTTCATCAGGTCCAGGAGGTTGGTGCCGCCGGCCAGGAACGCCGCGCCCGGCGTTTCCGCCACCGCCCTGGCCGCCGCCGCCGGATCGCTGGCGCGCTCGTAGGAGAACGGCCTCATGCGCCGGCTCCCGCGACGTCGCGGATGGCTTCGAGGATCTGCGGATAGGCCGAGCAGCGACAGATGTTGCCGCTCATCCGTTCACGGATCTCCGCGTCGGTGAGCTCGATGCTTTCGACCGAAAGATCGTCGGTGGCCTGGCTGGGTTCGCCCCGCCGCGCTTCGCCGAACATGCCGAGCGCCGAGCAGATCTGGCCAGGCGTGCAGTAGCCGCACTGGAACGCGTCGCGGGTGAGGAACGCGGTCTGCAGCGGGTGCAGATCGCCCGGCAGCCCCACGCCCTCGATGGTGGTGACCTCCTCGCCTTCGTGCATGACCGCCAGGCTCAGGCACGCGTTGATCCGCACGCCGTCCACCAGCACCGTGCAGGCGCCGCACTGCGACAGCCCGCAGCCGAACTTCGCGCCGTTGAGTTCCAAATCATTGCGCAGCACGTAAAGCAGCGGCGTGTCCGGCTCGGCCGGCACCTCGCGCGTCTTGCCGTTGACCTTGAGACTGACGGTCATGGGG
>JBIOEF010000058.1:0-21407 GCA_044445785.1 Caulobacterales bacterium | reverse complement strand
TTCTTGGCCTTGGTGCGGTAGTGGCGGGCGGTCTCGGGGACATAGGCCTTGCCGTATAGGCCGCCGATCACCTCGCGCGCCTCTTCCAGCGCCTCGGGCGCGCTCTGCACGCCGTCGGTCCGCATATAGGTGATCAGGCCCACGGTCTCGCCGCCGATGTCGACGCCCTCGTAGAGCTTCTGCGCCGCCTGCATGGTCCGCTGGGCGGAGAAGCCCAGCTTGCGCGAGGCCTCCTGCTGCAGGGTGGAGGTGGTGAAGGGCGGCGGCGGCGTGCGACGGGCGGGCTTCTTCTCCACCGCCGAGATGGTAAAGCTGGCGCCTTCCACCGCAGCTTTCGCCGCCTGTGCCGCCGCAGCGTCGCCGAGGTCGAACTTGGTGAGGCGCTTGCCGGCATGCTTGGCGAGTCGGGCGACGAACGGATCGCCGCCGGCGGCGACGTCAGCCTCGACCGTCCAGTATTCCTGAGTGCGGAAGGCCTCGATTTCGATCTCGCGGTCGACGATGAGGCGCAGCGCCACCGACTGCACGCGGCCGGCCGAGCGCGCGCCCGGCAGCTTGCGCCAGAGGACCGGCGAGAGGGTGAAGCCGACCAGATAGTCGAGGGCGCGGCGGGCGAGGTAAGCCTCCACCAGCTCCATGTCGATGTCTCGCGGGTTCTTCATCGCCTCGGTGACGGCGCTGCGAGTGATGGCGTTGAACACCACCCGCTGGACCTCGGCGCCCTTCAGCGCCTTCTTGCGGTTGAGCACTTCCAGCACGTGCCAGCTGATCGCCTCGCCCTCGCGGTCGGGGTCGGTGGCGAGAATCAGTTTGTCGGCGCCCTTGGCCGCCTCGGCGATCTCATTGAGGCGCTTGGCGGACTTGGCGTCGACGTCCCACAGCATGGCGAAGTCCTCGTCCGGCTTCACCGACCCGTCCTTGGAGGGCAGGTCGCGGACGTGACCGTAGGAGGCCAGGACCGTGTAGTCCGAACCGAGGTAGCGGTTGATAGTCTTGGCCTTGGCCGGACTTTCGACGACGACGACGTTCTTCAAGCTGCGAGAGACTTTCTGCGGGGCGGTGGGAGCGCCCTCGATTTGGGAGGGCGGAAAGTGAGGGCGAGGGTGGGCTCTGTCAACGTGGCGTCTTTCGCGCCGCGCACGAATTGCCTCACGCCCGCGCCGCCAGCCCTCCGGGCTGCAGTTCGGCGCGGCCGGCCAGAGAAAGTTCCACCAGGGCCGCGAACACCTGTCCGGCCGGGGCCTTGGTCAGCCTCGCCAGCTCGTCGACGTGGACCGGTGTTGGTGAGAGGAGGGCGTAGACGGTCTCCAGGATATCGCCCGGATCGCCTTCGTTGCGGTCGAAGAGATCGCCTTGCCGCGCGCTGAAGCCGCGGAGCGATTCGATGGCGCGCAGCACGTCCTCGGCCCCCTCGCACACCGCCGCGCCCTGGCGGATGAGGTCGTTGCAGCCACGGGCGCGGGGATCCAGCGGCGAGCCGGGAACCGCCAGCACCTCACGCCCCTGCTCGGCGGCCAGGCGCGCGGTGATCAGCGAGCCGGACTTCAGCTCCGCCTCGACCACCACCACGGCCAGCGAGAGCCCGGAGATCAGCCGGTTGCGGCGAGGGAAGTCCTTGGCCTGGGCGCGCCGACTGGGTTCGCTCTCGGAAACGATGCAGCCCTTGTCGGCGATCTCTGCATAGAGCGCCTCGTTCTCCGGCGGATAGATGTCGCCGATCCCGCCGCCCAGGACAGCGATGGTGCCGGTGGAAAGCGAGCCTTCGTGCGCCCCGGCGTCGATGCCGCGCGCCAGGCCCGAGACGATGATGAGGCCAGCCTGGCCAAGCTCGGAGGCCAGACCGCGCGCGAACCGCCGTCCCGAGGCGGAGGCGACGCGGGCGCCGACGATGGCGACGGCGCGGCGCTGCAAGAGCGCGGTCTCGCCCAGCGCCCAGATCACCGGCGGCGGCGGGTCGATGGCCCTCAGGCCCTCGGGGAACGCCGCCTCGCAGCTGGCGATCAGGGTCGCGCCCTGGGCTGCGCCGGCCGCCAGCTCGGCCTCGACCTCGCGCGGCGAAGGCATGGTCGGCGGCTGGGCGCGACCGGCGCGGCGGGCGAGCGCCGGCAGGGCTTCCAGCGCCGCGCCGGCCGAGCCGAATCGGCGGATCAGATGCTGGAACGCCACCGGCCCCACGGTCTCGGTGCGGGCCAGGCGCAGCCATTGCGCGCGCTCGGCGTCGGAGAGCCGGCCCGTGCTCACTTGGCCGTCTGGGCCTTGGCGCCGATGCGCGGCTCCTCGCCCTTCAGCAGGCGACGGACGTTCTCGTGGTGGCGGACGAAGATCAGCACGGCCATGAAGAGCGCCAGCCACAGCTTCGCCTCCGGCGTCTGGTTGGTGGCGAACACATAGACCGGCGCCAGCGCCGCGGCGGTGAGCGCCGCCAGCGACGAGAGCCGGAAGACCGCCGCCATGACGATCCAGGTGGCGCCGGCCAGCAGTCCGGCCGGCCAGGCGATGGCGATCAGGGTGCCGAAGAAGGTCGCCACCCCCTTGCCGCCCTTGAACCTCAGCCAGACCGGGAAGAGATGACCCAGGAACGCCGCCGCTCCGGCCAGCGCCGCGGCGTTGGCGGAATGGAAGGCCAGCGTCGCCAGTCCCACCGCCGCGGCGCCCTTGCCGCCATCGCCGATCAGGGTGATCAGCGCCAGGTCGCGCCGGCCGGTGCGCAGCACGTTGGTCGCGCCGATGTTGCCGGATCCCACTTTGCGGATGTCGCCAGCGCCGCCCAGCCGCGTGGCGATGACGCCGAACGGGATCGAGCCCAGCAGATAGCCGCCGACGGCGCTGGCCAGATAGGCGAAGGCGGGAAAGGACGAGACCATCGCGCTAGTCTAGGTTGTTAGGCGCAGGTGGCATAGGCGCGAGAAGAGGAGCGACGATGGACAAGGTCGAAGACCGCTACGACATCTCCAAGGAGATCCTCTTCGCGCCCCTGGAGACGATCGACGTCACCGCCGTGGCCGCCGCCCAGTCGCCGTGGTGGAACCGCACCTTGACGGCGGTAAACGACGCCGTCGTCCGCCTGGCGGTGATGGAGGGCGACTTCCACTGGCACCAGCACGAGGCGGAGGACGAGTTCTTCTATGTGGTCGAGGGCGCCCTGGTGATCGAGTTCGAGGGCGGATCGGTGCGGTTGGCGCCCGGCCAGGGCTTCACCGTGCCCAAGGGGCGCCGACACTTCCCCCGCGCCCAGGGCCGCACCGTGGTGCTGATGGTCGAGCAGGGCTCGGTTGTCCCGACAGGGGACTAGGGCAGTCGGCCGCTCGGAAACCGTAGTCGCTCGGCGGAGGGACTGTACCGGCCACACGCGGCACCATCCCTAGCAGTGTGAAGACACGAATCCGCGCACCAGTTTGTGAGCCGTGTAAGAGTCAGGCTCCTGACCCGTGGATTTGTCGATGACAGCCGTTCTACAGCTTCCTGACCGAAGTGGTGCATCGGGTTCGATAAACTGAGTGATTACATAGTTATGATCAGGCAGCGGAGTAAAACTAATCGCGTTCATACAGGTGTACTGAGTACCTGTATATGACGGCCTTCCCCCATTCTCCGACGATGTTGATCCAGCCGTAAAGTAGACCGGCTTGTTTGCTGCCCATTTATAAGGACCCGTCATGTCTCCGTGGAGGCCCATGGCGCGAATTAGGCCGATGAATTTCGGTGGAAACGAGCTACAATGCTCATCGTCCAGGATGAGGAATTGTTCTCCTGTGAAATGCGGGTCCGCGGCGAAAACGACGCTCGCCACTCCGCTCTCAGGGTCGGCGACTTGAGATGGCGCCGTCGTCGCGCGCACAGAGGCGCCGATCGAGCAGACAAAAAGCAACGCAATGGCAAGGGCCGACCGGCGCGTTGCGCGAACCATAGGTTCAACCCATTTTTCATTCGACGTTATGCAATAGTTCGAGAATGCGGCAAGGATTCCGCCTCGAATACGATCCTTCCGTCAACCAGCGTCATCAGCACCTCGCCCTGCAGGCGGCGGCCGTCGAAGGCGGAGTTCTTGGATTTCGACCTGAGCTTTTCGGCGTCGATCAGGCGCGGCGCGGCGAGGTCGCAGAGGACGAGGTCGGCCGGCGCGCCGACCGTGAGACGCCCGGCCTTCAGCCCGATGGCGTCCGCGGGGGCGCTGGTGACGGTGCGCATCAGCTCGAGGATCGGCACGCCGCCTTCGAAGTGGAGCGCCAGCAGGGCTGGCAGCAGGGTCTCCAGGCCCACCGACCCAGGCGCGGCCTCTTCGAAGGGCAGGCGCTTGTCTTCCGGCGGAGCGGGACAATGGGCGGAGACCACGACGTCCACCAGGCCCGACGCCACGGCCGCGATCAGCGCCTGGCGATCAGCCTCGGCGCGCAGCGGCGGGGCCAGCTTCCAGAACGTGCGGTAGTCGCCGATATCGAGTTCGTTGAACGTCAGGTGGTTGATCGAGGCGGTGGCGAGGACCTTGACCCCCTTGGCTTTGGCGTGGGCCAGGGTTTCCAGAGCGCAGGCGGTGCTGATCTGGTCGACCAGCAGGCGCGCGCCGGTGAGTTCGGCCAGGGCCACGTCCCGCTCCAGCATGATCTTCTCGGCCACGGCCGGGACCGACGGCAGGCCCATGCGCCCGGCCATCTCGCCCTCGGTGGCGGCGGCGCCGTCGCTCAGCCACGGATCGGCCGGTCGGTGGGCGACCATCAGGCCCAGGCCCGCGGCGTAGGCCAGCAGCCGGCGCATGACCTTGGAATCGACGATCGGGCGATCGACGTCGGTGACGTAGACGCAGCCGGCCTCGCGCATCAGGCCGATCTCGGCCATGGCTTGGCCGGAAAGGCCCTTGGTGGCGGCGCCGGCGGGGTAGACGTGGACCAGCTCGATGTCCCTGGCCCGCCGTAGGATGAAGTCCACCACCGCCGGATCGTCCACCGCCGGGTTGGTGTCGGGCTGGACGACGATGGAGGTGACGCCGCCGGCGGCCGCGGCCAGCGCCGCCGATTTCAGCGTCTCCTTCGGCTCGCTCCCGGGCTCGCCGGTCTTGACCCGCAGGTCCACCAGGCCGGGCGCCAGCATGGCGCCGTTGCAATCCACCTGGCGGATGTCGGGCGAAAGATCGGTGAAGCCGACCTCATGCGTCACGCTGGCGATGACGCCCTGGCTGGAGATCAGCGCGCCCGGGCCATCGTAGCCGCTGGCCGGATCGACCAGGCGTGCGTTGACGAAGGCGATCTCGCGGGTCGGCATCAGTGGTTGTCCAGCCGCGCGGCCATCGAGGCCAGCACCGCCATGCGCGCGGCGACGCCCATCTCCACCTGGTCCTGGATCAGGCTGACGGCGAGGTCGTCGGCGACGTCGGAGTCGATCTCCACGCCCCGGTTCATCGGTCCTGGGTGCATCACCCTGACGCCGGTGGCGGCGAGGGCAAGCTTCTCGCGGTCGAGGCCCCAGAGGCGGAAGTATTCGCGCATCGAGGGGACGAATGCGCCCTGCATCCGCTCCAGCTGCAGGCGCAGCATCATCACCACGTCGGCGCCGGCGATCCCGGCCTTGAGGTCATGGAACACCTCCACGCCCCATCGATCGACGTCCGCGGGCATCAGCGTCGGCGGCCCGACCACCCGGACGGTCGCGCCCAGCATGGTCAGCAGGCCGACGTTGGAGCGGGCCACGCGGCTGTGCAGCACGTCGCCGCAGATGGCCACCGTCAGCCCGTCCACGTGGCCAAAGGCGCGGCGCAGGGAGAGCGCGTCCAGCAGGGCCTGCGAGGGATGCTCGTGCTGGCCGTCGCCGGCGTTGATGACGCTGCAGCTGACCTTCTGCGAGAGGAGCGAGGCCGCGCCCGATGCCCCGTGGCGGATCACCAGGATGTCCGGCTGCATGGCGTTCAGCGTCACCGCCGTATCGATCAGCGTCTCGCCTTTGGCCACCGACGAAGCGCGTGGGCTCATGTTGACCACGTCCGCGCCCAGCCGTTTGCCGGCCAGCTCGAAGGAGCTCTGGGTGCGGGTGGAGGCCTCGAAGAAGAGGTTGATCAGCGTGCGGCCCTTGAGCAGGTCCAGCTTCTTGGCCGTCTGCCGGTTCAACGCCACGAACCCTTCGGCCAGGTCCAAGAGGCCGGTGACGCCCGGCGGATCCAGATCGGTGACGGAAAGGAAATGCCGCTGCGGGAAGGGGAAGGTCCGGCTGCGGACCTCCTCGGGGCCAGGCGCGATCGCGGTCATCAAAGCGGCGTTCTAGGCGGGATCGAGCGCCGGGGGAAGGGCGCGCGGTCAGTATCCCTCGCCCCATCGCAGATGGGGAGAGGTCGGCCGGCCGCTGCAAGCGGACGGGCGGGTGAGGGGGCCTCGGCGCCGGATGGCGTCGAGGCTGGCCTCACCAGAGGCCAAGGCGGCGCTGCGCGCTCTCCGCTGGCGCGCCGAGCCCCCTCACCCGCCCGAAGGCTCGCGCCTTCGGCCGACCTCTCCCCGCGTCGCGGGGAGAGGGATACTAGATTCCCAACCGATCCAGCGCCCCTTGCAGGATCCAGGCGGCGGCGGCTTTGTCGACCAGATCGGCCCGGCGGGCGCGGGTGACGTCGGTTTCGCCGATCAGCATCCGGTTCACCGCGGCGGTGGAAAGCCGCTCGTCCCAGAAGGCGATGGGGAGGTCCCTCAGGCGCAGGAGGTTGCGGGCGAAGGCGCGCGCGGATTGGCAGCGCGGCCCCTCGGTTCCGTCCATGTTCACCGGCAGGCCGATGACGATGCCGGCCGCCCCGCGGCTCTCCATCAGCTGGAAGAGTTCGGCCGCGTCGGCGGTGAACTTGGCGCGACGGATGAGGCTGAGCGGACTGGCGATGGTCAGGCTGGCGTCGGAGACCGCCACGCCGATGGTCTTTTCGCCCAGGTCCAGGCCGGCGATCGGCGCGCCCCTGGGGAGAACGGCAGGAAGGTCGGGCAGTTCGAGCACCGGCATGTCCGCCGGTACCGCGGGCGGGCCGCCATCACAAGCCGATCAGGTCTCCTCGCGGGCTAGCTTGAGCACCAGCGGATCGGCGTAGCGCTTGAATCCGGCCCGCTCATAGAAGGGAAAGGCCCGCTCGCTTGGCCAGACCACGAGCAATTCGAAGGCTTCTGCTTCCGCCCAGCGGCGTACGGCCTCCAACAAGCCCGAGCCCACGCGTTGATCACGGCATTCCGGCAGGACGTAGCAGTTGGTGAGATATCCCCATTTGCCGTCGAGGTCGCCGGGCGAAGGAACCTTGCCGACGGTCCGAACCGTCATCACGCCGACGGGCCGTCCGTCGGCCTCGGCGAGCCAGTGAGTGACGTCAGTTCGGTCACGTTCGGGCGCGATTCGCTCGATGAACGCGGCCACCCATTCGGGGTCTGGCTGGAGGTCGGCGTCGTCGATATGTAATCGCCAGCGAAAGTCGGCGAGGGCTCGCGCGTCGTCGAACCTCGCGCGCCGGAAGACGATGCCCTGGGTCGAGTCTCGACTCATCGATGATGGCTTGTCCTGTCGTTCGCGTCTTGTCAAAGCGGCGCATGGACGGCTACCCCAGCCGCGAACGTGCAAGGAGCCGGACATGGCCATCGACGCGGCGACGGTGCGCAAGGTCGCCAGGCTCGCCCGGATCAAGGTCGAGGAGGCGCGGCTCGAGCCGCTGGCGGCGGAGCTGTCGGGGATCCTCGCCTGGATCGAGCAATTGAACGAGGTCGACACCGAGGGCGTCCAGCCCATGGCCTCCACCGAGGCCGTGTCGCTACCCATGCGCGAGGACGTGGTCACCGACGGCGGCGATCCTGCCAAGATCCTGGCCAATGCGCCCCGCACCGAGCGCAACTTCTTCGTCGTCCCCAAGGTGGTCGAATGACCGGCGAACTCACCGGCCTGACGCTGAAGGATGCGCTGGAGGGGCTGAAGTCGCGCCGGTTCTCCGCCGTCGAGCTCGCCCGGGCGCACCTGGACGCCATCGCCGCGGCGCGGGCGCTGAACGCCTTCGTGCTGGAAACGCCGGAAAAGGCGCTGGCTATGGCCGCGGCTTCCGACGCGCGGCTGGCGAAGGGCGAGGGCGGGCGGTTGGAAGGCGCGTCGCTGGGCATCAAGGACCTCTTCTGCACCGAGGGCGTGCGCTCCACCGCCTGTTCGAAGATCCTGGGCGACTTCAAGCCGACCTACGAATCGACCGTCACCGCCAACCTCTGGCGCGACGGGGCGGTGATGCTGGGCAAGCTCAACATGGACGAGTTCGCCATGGGCTCGTCCAATGAGACCAGCGCCTTTGGGCCAGTGATCAACCCCTGGCGCTCGCGCGGTTCCAACCGGCCCCTGGCGCCCGGCGGCTCGTCGGGCGGTTCGGCGACCTGCGTGGCCGCCGACCTGGCCCTGGGCGCGACCGCCACCGACACGGGCGGGTCGATCCGCCAGCCGGCCTCGCTGACCGGCACGGTGGGGATCAAGCCGACCTACGGGCGCTGCTCGCGGTGGGGGATCGTCGCCTTCGCCTCCTCGCTCGACCAGGCCGGGCCGATCGCCAAGACCGTCGAGGACGCGGCGATCCTGCTCACCTCGATGAGCGGGCACGATGTCAAGGACTCCACCAGCCTGCCGGCGGAAGTGCCTGATTTCGCGAGCTTCGTCGGCAAGTCGGTGAAGGGCCTCAGGGTCGGCGTCCCCAAGGAATACCGCGCGGAGGGGATGCCGGACGAGATCGAGAAGCTCTGGGCCGACGGCGTCGCCTGGCTGAAGGACGCCGGCTGCGAGGTCGTCGAAGTCTCGCTGCCGCACACCAAATACGCCCTGCCGACCTACTACATCATCGCCCCGGCCGAAGCCTCCTCGAACCTCGCCCGTTATGACGGCATGCGCTACGGCCTGCGCGTCGATGGCGCGAACCTCACCGACGTCTATGAGGCGACCAGGGCCGCCGGCTTTGGCGAGGAGGTCAAGCGCCGGGTGCTGATCGGCGCCTATGTGCTCTCGGCGGGCTACTACGACGCCTACTACCTGAAGGCGCTGAAGGTCCGCCGCCGGATCGCCGACGACTTCGCCGCCGCGTTCGAGAAGGTCGATGCGCTGCTGACCCCCACGGCGCCCTCCGCCGCGTTCGGGCTGGGCGAAAACAGCGCCGATCCGGTGGCCATGTACCTGAACGACATCTTCACGGTGACGGTGAACCTGGCCGGCCTGCCGGGCCTCAGCCTGCCGGCCGGCCTCGACGCCCAGGGCCTGCCGCTGGGCCTGCAGCTGATCGGCCGGGCGCTGGACGAAGGGACGCTCTTCCAGCTGGCCGGCGCGATGGAGAAGGCGGCCGACTTCCGCGCCAAGCCCGAGCCGTGGTGGCGGGCGTGAGCCAGCGCGACTGACGGACGATGTCCGAGAACCCCTTCCTGGCCCTCGACGAGCAGCCGATGCGGGCCTTCCACTGGAAGACCATGCTGACCACGGGGCTGGGCGTCTTCTGCGACGGCTACGATATCTCGGCGATCACCCTGGTGCTGGGGCTGACGCTGCAGTCCTACCATGCGGGCAAGGTGGCCAGCGTCGCCGGCGGGGAGCTGGCCTCGGCCGCGGTGATCGGCTCGATGTTCGGGGCGTTGATCTTCGGCGCCCTCGGCCAGAAAGGGCGCAAGCGGTTCTATGGCTTCGACGTGCTGGTGCTGGGCGTGGCGGCCTTGGCCCAGGCCTTCATGCCGAACCTGCTCAGCCTGATCGTCTGCCGGTTCATCCTCGGGATCGGGGTGGGCGGCGACTACGTCCTCTCGCCGATGATCATGGGCGAGCACGCCAACCGCAAGGACCGCGGCAAGGCGCTGGGCCTGGGGTTCGGCGCCATGTGGCCGCTGGGCGCCCTGGCCGCCGCCGTGTTCGAACTGCTGCTGACCAGCTTCCATGTGCGGTCTGACCTGGTCTGGCGGCTGGTGCTGGCCGGCGGCACGGTTCCGGCGCTGGGGGTGATGTACTTCCGCCGGACCATGCCGGAGACGGCCCGGTTCCTGGCCCGGGTCGCGCAGGACAAGGCGCAAGCCGAGGCGGTGACCCAGGAGGTCAGCGGCGTGACGGTGACCGCCGCCTCCGCCGTCGACCGGCGGCCCCTTCGCCAGGTGTTCGCCGCCCACGCCAGGCACATCTTCGCCGCGGCCCTCCTGTGGCTGGTCTACGACCTGATGGTCTACGCCGGGGTGCTCTTCGGGCCGGGCCTGATCGCCGAGAGTCTGGGCATCCAGCCGGCGGTCTACAGCATCATGACCGAACTGATCTTCATCCTCCCGGCCACGGTGCTGATGGCCTGGTTCCTGATCGACCGGGCGGGGCGCAAGCCGATGCAGGTCTGGGGTTTCTTCGCCTCGGCAGGGGTGCTGGCGCTCTTCGCGGTGCTCCGCTCGACGCCCGGCAGCTCGGCGCTGGTCGCCTACCTGGTGGTGGGTCTCTTCAACGTCACCCAGCAAGGGCCGGGGCTGGTCTCCGGCTCAGGCATCTACGGAGTCGAGCTCTCGCCCACCAGCATCCGCAGCCTGGCCCAGGGAATCACCGTGATCGGCGGACGGCTGGGGGCCTCGATCAGCACCTTCGCCTTTCCGGTGATGGTGGGCACGGTGGGGCTGGTCGGCTCGATGTGGACGCTGGCCGGCATCGCCGTGGTGGGTGGGATCCTCTCGCAGCTGCTGGTGCCGGAGACCGGCTCGCGTTCGCTGGAGGACATCAACGCCGAGTCTTTCGCCGCGATCTCGTGATCTAAATGCGCGCCGCCGCGAGATCGGCTAAGACGGCGCCATGAGCACTGCAGCATCCAAGCTGATCGAGGGGCGCACCGGCCCGTGGGAAGTGGTCCTGGGGCTGGAGATCCACGCCCAGGTGGCCTCCAAGTCCAAGCTCTTCTCCGGCGCGGCGGTGGGCTTTGGCGCCGGTCCCAACGAGCAGGTGAGCCTGGTCGATGCCGCGATGCCCGGCATGCTGCCGGTGATCAACCGGCTCTGCGTCGAGCAGGCGGTGCGCTCGGGGCTGGGCCTGAAAGCGAAGATCAACCATTGGTCCCGGTTCGATCGGAAGAACTACTTCTATCCGGATCTGCCGCAGGGCTATCAGATCAGCCAGTACAAGGACCCGATCGTCGGCGAGGGCGAGATCGAGGTCGAGCGCGACGACGGCTCGTTCTTCACCGTCCGCGTCGAGCGGCTGCACCTGGAGCAGGACGCCGGCAAGTCGATCCACGACCTGGACCCGAACGCCACCTACGTCGATCTGAACCGCGCCGGCACCGCCCTGATGGAGATCGTCTCCCATCCGGACATGCGCTGCGCCGACGAGGCCTCGGCCTATGTGAAGAAGGTCCGCACCATCCTGCGTTACCTGGGCACCTGCGACGGCGACATGGAGAAGGGCAACCTGCGCGCTGACGTCAACGTCTCGGTGCGCAAGGTGGGCGCCCCGCTCGGCACCCGCTGCGAGATCAAGAACGTCAACTCCTACCGCTTCATCCACCAGGCCATCGAGCACGAGGCGCGCCGGCAGATCGAGATCCTCGAGGATGGCGGGAAGATCGCCCAGGAGACGCGGCTTTTCGACCCGGTGAAGGGCGAGACCCGCTCGATGCGCTCCAAGGAGGAGGCGGACGATTACCGCTACTTCCCCGATCCGGACCTCCTGCCGCTGGAGCTCGACCCGGCTTGGGTGAAGGCGATCCAGGACTCCCTGCCCGAGCTCCCGGACGACAAACGCAAGCGGCTGATGAGTGAGTACGGACTCTCGGCCTACGACACCGGCGTGCTGGTGACCGAGGCGGCGCGGGCCGATTTCTTCGAGGCGGCGGTGAAGGGGCGCGACGCCAAGCTCACCGCCAATTGGGTGGCCAACGAGCTCCTGGGCCACCTGGCCAAGGACGGGCTGGAGATCACCGAGAGCCCGATCGGCGCGGCCGACATCGCCGGCCTGGTCAAGCTGATCGAAGAGGGCGTGATCTCCTCGAAGATCGCCCGCGAGGTCTTCGAGCACATGTGGGCGGGCGAGGGCGCGCCGGCGGCCATCGTTGAACAGCGCGGCCTGACTCAGGTCTCGGACACCGGCGAGCTGGAAGGGCTGATCGACAAGCTGATCGCCGCCAATCCTGGGCAGGCCGAGGCGGTGAAGACCCGGCCCCAGGCGATCGGCTGGTTCGTCGGCCAGGTGATGCGCGAGACCGCCGGCAAGGCCAACCCGGCGGCGGTGAACGAGATCCTCAAGGCCAAGCTGGGCGTCTGACGGCCGCTCAGAAGTCCGGCTCGCTCACCCGCCGCTTCTTGCGCTTCGGTCGCTCCCACATCACGCCCGGATAGCCTTTCAGCGGCGCCAGGGTCTCGCCGAGGTAAGTCCAGTCAGCGGCCTCCCCTAAGAACATGTGGTAGCGGGGCTCGCGCCCGGTGCGGGTCTCGAAGACCGCGCGGGGGATGTTGATCATCTTCGGCGAGCGGGGCCGCTCGTAGAGCATCGGCGTTCCGCACTTGCCGCAGAAGCTGCGCGCCACGCCGGTGGCCGGATCCTCATAGCGGCGCAAACTCCTGACGCCCTTCAGCAGCCGGAAGCGGCTCTTCCAGCTGCCGACGTAGGTGGCGTAGGCGCAGCCCTGGGCGTGCCGGCTGGCTTTGGAGTGGTCGTGCCAGGCCCAGACCGCCGGCACATCGATCTCCAGCTCGACCGTCCCGCAGACGCAGCGGCCGATCGCCTGGACGGACGAGGCCTTGGCGGGCTTGGCGGCTGGCTTGCGCATGGAAGGCTCCGGATCGCGGAGCCCTTAGCACCACGGGGCGGCGCCCGCGAACGGCAGCATCGAGCCGGCGTCTAGAACCCCGAGACGATGTCGAAGATCAGGCCCGAGCCGATCGAGACCAGCAGGAACTCATCGCCAACCCGCACCCAATGATAGCCATAGGGCGGCCGGCGCAGGTGGAACTGCCAGTAATCCTCGACCACGAAGCTCTGGTAGTAGGGCGGCAGGATGGCGCCGCGCCGCCACTCCACGCCCGGGCGGAAACCGGGCTCGCCGTCGTAAGCGCCGGGCGGCGGACCATAGTACCAGTGGTTATTGCGCCAGTAGCCGTTGTGCCGACGCTCGTCCCACCGCTCGGCGCCGGGTCCGCGCAATTCGCCCCGACGCTCGAAATGTTCGTTCGAACCCGGAGCACCGTGGAACTGCCCACCACGGTAGTCGCCGCCGCGTTCCCCGCTGCGACCCTCGCCCCGACCCCGATAGTCACCGCCGCCGCGATTGCCGCCGCCGTCGCCATGCTCGCGGCCCCCGCGGCCTTCGCCGCCACGCCCATGGCCCTGTGGATCGGCGAGCGCCAGCGGCGCGGCCGCGCCGACGAGGGCCGCTGCGCCGATCAAGGCGAGAATCCACCGCTTCATCGACCTCGGCTCTGGATGGCGCGTGGCTCCAACATGCCCGGCATTTGAACTTACAGAGACTGAACCCCGGCTGAACGGTCAAGGCCTTGCGCCGCCTGGCCGGCCGCCGCAAGCGGGAGGCGGCGGATGCGCTCAAAGTGTTGTTCGGCCAGCGGGCCCGGCATTAACCTCGCGGAGAGGGGTGTTTACGCCGAGTAAAACTCGCGAATTCTGCCGCGGCGACTTGGCGCAGGCTTCGGTTTCGAGCTTAACTATATATTCAGCCAAGATCGACTTTCCTCTCATCCGGGAATCCAAACGCCGTGTCCAGAACGGATCGGCGACGGGTCTTAGAGGAAGGACGAAGACCATGTTGGGGGTTGGGGAAGTGGTGTCAGCGGTGGGCTTGCCCCTGCCGGGACCCAATTCGACGGGGGATGAGCTGTTCCGCATGGGGCTGCTCTATTCGACCGGTCAGGGCGGCGCGCCGCTCGACTACGTCTCGGCGCACATGCTGTTCAATCTGGCGGCCATGCGCGGGTCCTTGGAAGCCAAGGTCTACCGCAAGGAGCTGAGCCAGGAGATGGATCCTGCGGACGTGGCCGAGGCCCAGCGCGCCGCCCGCCAGTGGCTGGCCGAGGGCTGAGGCCCAGGCGCTTCAGGCGCTACATCTCCTCGAGCGAGGCCGCGCCAGCGAGGCGCTGGCCCTTGCGATGGCGCAGCTTTGGCGCGACATTGCCTGCGTGACGCGACGCGAAGGGGCCCTGTGCGCCCCTCCTGCCGGCGCAAAGGAGCCTGACGATGACACATTCCCACCAGGGATCCACGGTCGCTACGACCGCCCAGATCAACGCCCCTCTCATTCTGGACTTGCTGGCCTGGCTGGCGCCGGCGCCGCGGCCTTATGACGAGGTGATGGAGGTCTGGCGAACCTCCTGTCCGCGACTCACCATCTGGGAGGACGCGGTGGACGGCGGCTTGGTCGAACGCCGCCCCGACGGCGCTGGCCGCGCGCCGGTCGTCACCCTGACGCCGCTAGGACGCCGGTTGCTGGCGGACTCCGGCCGGGCGGCGGCCTGAGGGCTGAAGTCGGCGGCCTAGTAGATCGCCAGGCCGCCCGAGGCGTAGCTGAAGTTCACCGGCAAGGCGCTGCGCAGCTGGCTCATGTAGTTGGCGACTTCCGCCAGGCCGGTGCGTGGCACATAAACCACATCGAACCGGCGAAGTGGAACCAGATCGGCGTGCGCCGGATCGCGGAACGCGCGCTTCAGGTCCACCGTCCGCAGCATCGCCCTCCCGCCAGGGCCGCGGCGGATGATCACCACCTGCGACTGCTTGGCCGTGCCGCGGAAGCCGCCCGCCTCGATGATCGCGCGCAGGGCGTCGATGTCGCCGGGCATGTCGTAGACGCCAGGCTTGTCCACCTCGCCGCCGACGAACACCTTCAGCGGCTGGGCGCGGACGGTGATGCTCACTTCCGGCCGCAACAGCTGGCTCGCGTAGGCGGTTGAGAGCGCCGCCTGCAGCTCGCTCACCGTCCGGTCGGCGGCCATCTGCGGTCCGATCAGCGGCAGGCTGATGCGCCCGTCCGGCTGCACGGTGACGGTCTTGTTGAGTTCCGGCGCCGAGGGGACGGCGATATCCATCTCGTCCCCCGGATAGAACCGATACTGCGGCTCATCGTCCTTCCAGCTGGCGTAGGGGATGTTCGGAAAGGCGTCGCCGGCGCGGCTGGCGAGCGGCGGCGCGGCGATCAGGGCGAGGGCGAGAAAGGAGAGGGCGCGTCGGCTCAACATGATGAGCCAAAGGTTAAGGAGAATGGGTAAGGAAACCTTAATCGCGCCCGGCGAGCCTTAGCAGAGGTCGCGTCTGACCGGCGGCGAGATTGCATGGCATCGCAAGGCGTTTTCCCGGCAAGGCCCGCGTTCCGCGCCGGCGATACGCGCCGGCCGGGCGAGCGGTCGTCCAGGCCCAGGTACGCGCTCTCCGACATTCCGGCGCTGCTGTGGCGTGAACGCTGGGTGATGGCCGGCGTCTTCGCCGCTATCGCGGTTCTGGGACTGGTGGTCGCCTTCTCGCTGCAGACACTCTATCCGGCCCATTCCAGCGTGCTCGTGCGGCTGGGCCAGGAGTACGTCTACGAGCCGCGCGCCGGCGATGCGGGACGCGGCGCGACGCCGGACAACGACCATGTCCTGCAGTCCGAGACCGAGATCCTTGGCAGCGATACGCTGAAGGCCCAGGTCGTGCGCAAGCTGGGTGTCGCCCGCCTCGCGCCCGGCGAATCTCACGCCTATTCCGCGGCTTCTCCGCAAAAGCGGGAGCAGATGTTGAACAAGCTGGCGTTCGGTATCGGTCGGTCGCTGAAGATCGACACCGCCCCCGACGCGCCGGTGATTCGCCTCACCTACGAGAACCGCGACCCCCAGCTCTCGGCCTTGGTGCTGAACACCCTGCTGGAGCAATACCTGGTCTATCGCCGCGCCGTGCTGATGAGCCCCACCGCCGGGGCCCTGGACGACCAACGCCGCTCGTTCGAGCAGCGGCTCTCGGAGGCCGACGCCGCCTATCAGAGCTTCCTCACCAGCAATCAGATCGGTGACTTTGACGCCGAGAAGGCCTCGCTCTCCCAGCTCGCCGCCCAGATCGAGCAACAGCAGTACACCACCGACTCATCGCTGAAGGAGAAGTCGGGGCGCCTGGCCGCCATCGACGCCGAACTGGCCCAGGTTTCGCCCGAGGTCGGGCTCTATCACGACGCCGACCCCACCGCCTCGGCCAAGCTGCTGGACCTGAAAGTGCAGCGCGAGGGCCTGCTCTCCCGCTACCGCCCCGACGCTCAGCCGGTGAAGGACATCGAGGCCCAGATCGCCAGGCTCGAGTCCGCCATCGCCTCGGGGCGCGCCCAGGGCCGCGGCGCCGAGCGGACCGGGATCAACCCGGTCTACCAGACGTTCCAGACCGAGAAGCTGCAGCTCACCGCCGAGGTCGCGGCCCTGCACGACACGTCCGCCACCCTGGCCGACCAGATGAGCCGGCTCACCGAGCGGCGTCTGCGGCTGGCGGAGTTGGAGCCGCAGTACCAGGCGCTGAACCGCGACCGCGACGTGCTCTCGAGCAACGTGCGCGACTTCACCGTCAAGGCCGAGCAGAGCCAGGCCTCCCAGGAGATCGCCGCCGCCACCAATGACAACATCCGCATCGTCGAGCGCGCGACCGTCCCCACCCAGGGCAAGAGCCTGAAACGGCCGGTGCTCGTCCTGGTTCTGTTGTTCGCGGCCTTTTCCGCCCTTTGCGCCGGGCTGATGCGGATGTTCCTGCGGCCGGGCCTGCCGACGCCGGCCTCCGCGTCGCGCACGCTCGACCTGCCGGTGCTGGGCGCGGCGGGGCTGAAGCAACCGGCGTGACCCGGCGTGCCCCGGTTCCGCTCCCTAGTCTTTGTGCGCGTCGTCCCCGATTGGACTAACCTGGGCGCCTGGCTGGTGCGCGGCGATTCGGGCGAATGGTGGATTTGAGCGCCGAAATGGCGGAGCTCTGGGCGTCCCTCGGCGCCCCGCCGCCGGGCCGCGCCCGCAGCTTCGAGTTCGTCGCCGCGCGTAACGGCGAGGGCGTCTCCACCGTCGCGCGGGAGTTCGCGCTCTATGCCGCCCGCGAACTTGGCCGGCGCGTGTGGCTGATCGACCTGGACCTGATGGCCCAGACCCAGGCGCAGATCCTGGCCGACGACGCCGTGCGCTACGGATCGCTGGGGCCGGCGGCGCAGGCGACGCCGAACGGGTCGATGTTCTTCGCTGTCCAACCGGCCCTGAAGCGTCCGGACGGCCGCCCATGGCCGGACGCGCGCTACATTTCCGCGCATCAGGTGGGCGGGTCGGGCCTGTGGGTGACGCATTTCCGGCGCGAGGCCATGCGCGGGCGTCAGGGCGTCCATATCCTCCCGATCGCCGACTATTGGAACGCGCTGCGCCGGCACGCGGACCTGATCGTCGTCG
Source organism: Caulobacterales bacterium (assembly GCA_044445785.1). Lineage (GTDB taxonomy): Bacteria > Pseudomonadota > Alphaproteobacteria > Caulobacterales > Caulobacteraceae > Acaudatibacter. Next base: position 4,065 of record JBIOEF010000058.1, on the reverse strand, counting down.
ACGCGCCGGCGGCCGAGCGATCGCAGGCGGCGCTGATCGTCGCCCCGTTCGTCGATGAGGTGATCCTGGTGGTCGCCGCCGACGAGGGGGACGTGCGCGCCCAGGGCCAATTGCGCGATGCGGTGATCGAGGCCGGCGGGCGTTGCGCCGGGCTCTTCTTCAACCGCGCCCAGGTGGAGGCGCCGGCCTTCCTGCGCGGCGTGCTGCCGTGACCACCGCCGTAGGACCGGGCCTCCGGGCGCGGGAAGGGGAGGCCAGACCCAGCCTCGTCGACATCGCCGCCTTCGCCGCCGCCGTGCTGCTGCTGCTGATCTATAGCCAGGGCTGGGAGTTTCCGCTGACCGGCGGGGTCGAGGAGACCACCGAGGACGCCTTCGTTAGGACCCTCTTCCTGCCGGCCTACGCCGCCGGCGTGTTCCTCTTCGCCCTGGGACCCTGGCGTGTCACCCGCGCGCTCACGCGCCAGCCGCTGCTGGTGGCGCTGGTGGCCATCGCGGCGATCTCGATCTTCTGGTCGGTGTCGCCCGAGCAGACCGAGCGACGGATCTTCGCCCTGGTCCTCACCACCCTGGGCGGCGTGACGCTGGCGGCGCGCTATTCCTGGGCGCGGCTGGCGGAAGTCATCGCGCTGGTCTTCGCGCTGCTCGCCGTGCTCTCGCTGATCACCTGCGTCTTCATCCCCTCGATCGGACGCATGAGCGAGCTTTATCCCGGCGCCTGGCGCGGGCTCTGGCCGGAGAAGAACGGCTTTGGCGGCAACATGGCCCTTGGCGCGGTGCTCTGCGCCGCCGCGGCGATGCTCAATCCCCGCCGGGCCAGCCCCTGGTGGGGCATGGCCGCGCTCTCGGTCTTGCTGGTGGTGATGAGCAGCTCCAAGACCTCGCTGGTCTCGCTGTTTCTGGGCTTTGGCGCGGTGATCCTCGTCGGGGCGGTGCGCCGCGGGGCGGTCGCCAGCGTGGTCGCGACCTGGGCGGCGGTCGTCGCCGTGGCGCTGGTCGCCGGCTTCACCGTCTTTGCTTCGAACACCTTCTTCGGCCTGCTGGGCAAGGAGGCCACGCTCACCGGGCGCACCAAGCTGTGGGCCGCGGTCTGGCGACAGATCGCCCAGCGGCCCTGGCAGGGCTACGGCTATGCGGCGATCTGGGACGAGACCGACCAATGGGGGCCGCTCGCCTGGATCACCAAGGACGCTGGCTTCCGCGCCCACCACGCCCACAACACCTGGCTCGAGCAGTGGCTGGCGCTGGGCGTGCCGGGCCTGGCGGCCTGGGTCGGCTTCTACCTGCAGACGCTCACGGCCAACGTCGTCGCCCTCTACCGCGAGAAGGGCGCCTATCTCGCTCTGCCGTTCTTCGTCGTCTACACCCTGATGAGCCTCACCGAGAGCGTCGCGGTGACCTACAACGACCTGCGCTGGGTGATCTTCGTCGCCCTGGCGGCGAAGCTGGCGCTGCCGGACGAGACCGCCAGCGCCTAGGGGCGGGGTGGGCGCCTGGCCGCGGGTGGCTGGCACAGGCCTTGCTGAAAGTGCTCCAGCGCTGCATGCGGGCGCCGATTTCGCCCAAGGGCCCGGATGCCGACGACAGCGCAGGTCTCGAGCCCCCAAAGCGGGCACATCGGCGTGCTGGACGGGGTGCGGGCGGTCAGCATCCTGGCGGTTCTGGCCGGCCACCTGCTGCCGCTGGGTCCGAAGTTCCTGCAGCTGAACGGGGTGGCCGCCGGTTGCGGCATGTCGCTGTTCTTCACCCTTTCCGGCTTTCTGATCACCCGGCTGCTGATCAGCGACAACACGCTGGTGGACTTCCTGGTCCGGCGCTTGGCGCGGATCATTCCGCTGGCCTATCTCTACTGCCTCGTCGTCTTCGTCCTCTTCCGGGGTCAGCTGTCGAGCCTCTTCTACGAGCTCTCCTTCACGCTCAACTACAACTACCAATACGCCAATGAATTCAACGCCCACCTTTGGTCGCTTTGCATCGAGGTTCAGTTCTACCTGATCGTCGGCGTGCTCTTCCGCCTGCTCGGCCTGCGCGCTAAATGGGTGATCCTCGCCCTCTGCCTGATCCTGACCGCGATGCGTCTCCAGGCGGAGGCGACCTACAGCACCTTCACCCACCTGCGCGGCGATGAGATCCTGACCGGGTCGATCCTGTGCCTCTCGACCGCCGGCGCGCTGGGCGACCACCGACGTCTCTGGTCGTTCCTGGGAGGGATGACGCCGGTCCTGGCGCTATTGCTGCTGGTGACCTGCCATCCGTCGGGCGGCTACGTGGCCTGCTTGCGCGCCTACGCGGCGGCGCTGCTGGTGGGTTCGGTGATGCACAGCCGGCGCGCCTGGCTGACGGCGCTGCTGACCTCCAAGCCCATGACCTACATCGCCAAGATCTCCTACGCCCTCTACATCATCCACCCCGCGGCGGCCGCAGGGTTCATGGGCGGCGGGCCCAAGTGGTTGCTTTACATGGTCAAGCGGCCGGTCACCCTGGCCGTATCCTTCGCCCTGGCCCACCTCTCGACGTTCCGCTTCGAGGCCTGGTGGATGGAGCTTGGCCGCCGGTTCGTCAGCGCCAGGCGCGCGGCCCGGGCGGCGGTCGTGCTCAAGCCCTCGAACGAACTCGCGTAGGGCGCAGGGCCGCGCCGGCCGCTAGGTGGGCAGGCGTCGCCTGAGGTCCGCCTCCAGGGCCGCGTAGTCGGCATATCCGAGGACCGGGGTGACGAGCTTGGTCCAGCGCTCGTCGAAGGCGGCGCTGATCTGGGGCGAGAGTTCGGTGCGGTGGCCGCCCACGCCGCCCTTGCGCACCTTCGCCGAGTCGCTGCCGGGCGGGAGGTTGCAGCGCTCTTCGGAGACCTGGCGCATCATCAGGTCGTCGAACCGGTCCTTGTGCTCGAGCATGTACGCCAGCGAGGAGCGTTGCAGGGTCAGCTCCAGCAGCGCGTCATCCAGCGGAATCCGGCAGAACGCCGCCAGGGCGCGCACGTGCGCCGCCGGCGCTTCGGTCATGTGCTCGTAGGAGAGAAGCAATACATCCGGATTGTCGCGCTGCGCCCACCAGGTGATCAGGTGGCGCCAATAGCTGCCGCCTTCGTCGCGATCGTCGAGCCGGCCCTGCGCGAACTCTTCGATCGACACCGCGCCGGGCTCCAGGAACCAGCCTTCCACGAAGCGGTACATCGAGACCATCGCGTCCTTCGGATCGCGCAGGGAGACGACATAGCGCGCGCCCTTGGGGATCAGCTCGTACGAGAGATGGCTCTTGAACCCTCGCGGCTCGGCTCGCTGGGGCGCCTCCAGGTCCAGCCCGACAATGCGGGCGGTCTCGATCCAGGGGACGACGCGGGAGATGTCGTCGAAATCCATGTCGCCGCGGGTGCGCAGGCAATGGAAGGTCTGCTGCAGCCAGGTCGTGCCGCATTTGCCGTAGGGCGAGATGACGATGTCGGTGGGACGCGGGCGGTAGGACTTGACGGACTCGGGGAAGTCCTCCGGCTTGGCCATGCGACTCTGGATCGAGCGCATTTCGGCCAGGCTGCGGGCGCGGTGCGGGGCGTTGGCGTCCAAGCGTCGTCTCCGTCAGGGTTCAACGCGGCCCTCACGCGGCGGCGCTTCGATGACCATGCCAGCCCTTGAAAGCCATGCGCAAGGCCAGGCTTGCCCGCTGAGAGGCCAAGGTTCGAGGCGGGCCAATGCCGGCGCTTTGCGATAGGCTGCTGCGATGAGATCCCTAATCGCGCTCGCCCTGGCCGCGCTGCTGGTCGGCTGCGGCGCGCACAACGCCTATGAGCGCAAGGACGGCGTCTGGCGCTACGCCCAGGTCGTCGTGGACGTGCCAGCCGGCGAGGCGCTGACGCCGCTGAACGACAGCTTCGCCAGCAGCGCGACCCGCGCCTGGTATCGCGCCACCCCGATCGAGGGGGCTGACGGCAAGACCTTCGAGGCGCTGGACCGGCACTACGCCAAGGACTCCGCCCACGGCTGGTACGCCGAGACCTATCGGGTCGGTCAGGACTATTTCACCACCGAGCGCGTGCGCATCGGGGTCCTCGACGGCGCCAACGCCGCCAACCTCA
>JBIOEF010000057.1:0-21636 GCA_044445785.1 Caulobacterales bacterium | reverse complement strand
CCACCGAGGTGGCGGTGCTCTCGCTCTCGGGCATCGTCTATTCGCGCTCGGTCCGGGTCGGCGGCGACAAGATGGACGAGGCGATCATCAGCTACATGCGCCGCCACCATAACCTCCTGATCGGCGAGACCACCGCCGAGCGGATCAAGAAGGAGATCGGCACCGCGCGCACGCCCGAGGACGGCGTGGGGCTTTCCATCGACGTCAAGGGGCGCGACCTGATGCAGGGCGTCCCACGCGAGGTGCGGATCAGCGAAAAACAGGCCGCCGACGCGGTCGCCGAGCCGGTCTCCCAGATCGTCGAGGCGGTGAAGGTGGCGCTGGAGGCGACGCCGCCGGAACTGGCCGCCGACATCGCCGACAAGGGCATCATGCTCACCGGCGGGGGCGCGCTGCTGCGCGGGCTCGACCTGGAGATCCGCGACCACACCGGCCTGCCGGTCACCGTGGCGGACGATCCCTTGTCCTGCGTCGCCCTTGGGTGCGGCAAGGTGCTCGAACATCCCAAGTGGATGAAGGGCGTGCTGGAATCGACCCTCGCCTAGACTAAACTGCGATTCGCGAGCGCCCCCAGCGAAGTTGGCGGTGGATTGGCGTTGGAGGCTCTCCAACTGAGTTGAGCTAGGGCGGGGGCTCTGGGAGGCGGTGATTGTCCCTTCGGGATGGTCCCTTAGGCGATATCCGGGTACCGCTGACGTGGTCGGCCGCGGCTGCGCTGGTCATCGCCGTGATCATCGCCGCGGCCCTGCTGCTCAGCGACCGCCGCGAGACCATGAAGGCCCAGGCCTATGACACGGCGCGCCACGCGGTCGACGTGGTGGCCGCGCCCGTCGGCGGGGTGCTCTCGGCGCCGGTGCGCTGGACCCATGGCGGCCTCGACTATGTGCGCAGCTACTTCTTCGCGATCTCCGAGAACCGCCGGCTGAAGCTGGAGCTGGCCAAGGCGCAGACCTGGCGCGACCAGCTGGAAGCCACCAAGCTGGAGAACGACCGCTACCGGGCGATGCTGGGCGTGCAGACCGACCCGCCGCTGCCGATGGTGTTCGCCCGCACGGTCTCCGACGCCCGCGGTCCCTTCGCCAATACGCGCCTGGCCGACGTCGGCGCCGCGCGCGGAGTCGCCGAGGGAAATCCCGTGCTCTCCGAGCGCGGGGTGGTCGGACGGATCGTCGGCGTCAGCGACCACGTCAGCCGCATCCTCTTGCTCACCGATCCGGAGAGCCGCACGCCGGTGCTGATCGTACGCACCAACGGCCGGGCGATCCTCTCGGGCGATGGCGCGCCGGCGCCCAAGCTGGACTACATCCGCTCCGCCGCCGCCTTGCGCGAGGGCGACCGCATTCTCACCTCCGGCGACGGCGGCGTCTTCCCACGCGGCCTGCCGGTGGGGACGGTGATCAAGGGTCTGGATGGGGGCTTGAGGGTCTCGCTGGATTCCGATTCCTCGCCCATCGACGACGTGCAGATCCTGCTCTTCCAGGACTTCTCCCAGCTGGTTGACGAGCAGGCTCTGGCCTCCAAGCAGCTGCCGACGGCGATGACCGAGGAGCCGCGCCAGTCGATCATCGCGCCGACCACCGTCCCGACGACGCCGTCGACGCCGGCGACCACCAGCGCGCTGATCAAGAGCCCGAGCGCCGCGGGCGCCGCCGCCAAAGCCGCGGCGGCTCAGAGCGCCATCGCCGCCCAGGTCAAGGCCGCCTCCGCCAAGACTGCCCACGCCGTCAAGCCGGCGGCGAAGCCGGCCCTGTCGCAGGCGGCCCTGGTCAAGCCAAAGGCGAAGACGCCCGGCGCTCAGGCCGCCCCCGCGAAACCGAAGGCCAAGGCCCCTGGCGCGCAGGCCGCCGCGGCCAAGCCCAAGCCGGCGCCGTCCCAGGCCGCGCCCGTCAGGCACAAGCCAAAACCAAGACCGGCGCTCTCGTTTCCGCCCCCGCCCGACCAGGGGGCGGCGTCGTCCGCCACGCCGTTCTGATGAGCATCGCCGCTTCCCGCGCCACGACCAGGCCCCTGAGCCCAATCCGCTGGCTGGGCGTCCCGATGCTGATCTGCATGGGCGCGACGGTGCTTTTCGCCACGCCGCTGCGGGTCTTCCACCTGGCGCTGCCGGAGCCGGTGTTTCCGCTGGCCATGGCCTTCGCCTGGGCGGTGATCCGGCCCTCGATCCTGCCGCCGTTCGCGCTGCTGACGCTGGGACTCTTCCTGGACGTCTACTGGGGCGGACCCCAGGGGCTCTGGCCGCTCTGCCTGCTGACGGCCTATGCGGCGGTGCTCTGGGCCCGGCGCCTGATCATGGGCCAGGACTTCCTGATCACCTGGGCCTGGTACGGCGCGGTCGTCGCCGTCGCCTTCGGCGCCGGGTTCCTGCTGCTGACCATGGACGCCGGCGCGCCGCCGGACGTCCTCTCGGTGGTCTGGCAATATCTCGCCACCCTGGCCCTGTTTCCCTTCGCCCACCGCCTGATCGAGCGGTATGAGGATGCGGACGTGCGTTTCCGATGACCCGGCCCGAGATCTACTTCAACGAAGTCAACGAGCGGCAGGGCGTCTTCCACCGCCGCGCGTTCCTGCTGGGCGGGGTGACCGGGGTCGGGATGATCGCGCTCGGCGTCCAGCTCGCGCGCCTGCAGCTGGTCGACGCCGGCCGCTACAAGGTGCTCTCCGAGCACAATCAGTTCGACTTCCGCCTCAGGCCCGCGCCGCGCGGCCTGATCCTGGACCGCAACGGCGTGGTGCTGGCGGAGAACCGGCCGGACTTCCGCCTCTTCGTCAGCCGCGACGAGCACACCGACGTCGAAGAACTGCTCGACCGCCTGGCCAAGCTGATCCCCATCGACGACGATCATCGCCAGCGGCTGATCACCGACATCAACGACGCGCCGCGTAGGGCCCCGGTGACGGTGATGGAGGACCTCACCTGGGAAGAGTTCTCGCGCATCAACGTGCGCACGCCCGAACTCCCGGGCGTCACCGCCGACATGGGCGACATCCGCGTCTATCCCTACAGCGGCGCCTTCGCCCACGTGATCGGCTACGTGGCCAAGGTCACCAAGGACGACGTCACCAAGACCGGTCCCAACGCCGATCCGATCCTGCTCAATCCCGGCTTCCGCATCGGCAAGTCGGGCCTGGAGAAGACCTTCGACCTGGACGTCCGCGGCAAGCCCGGGGCCAAGAAGGTCGAGGTGGACGTCAAGGGCCGCGTGGTGCGCGAGGACCCTGGCGGCGACCTGGCGGCGACGCCCGGCGCGCCGCTGAAGCTGACCCTCGACGCGGATGTCCAGAACCGGGCGCTGGAAGTGTTCGGGGCCGAGAGCGGCGCGGCGGTGATGATGGATTGCCGCACGGGCGACGTATTGTGTCTGCTCTCGGCGCCCAGCTTCGACGCCAATCGCTTCGTCAAGGGCCTGACGCGGCCGGAATACCAGGCCCTGGCCGAATACGAGCGCAAGCCGCTCCTCAACAAGGCGTTGCTGGCCACCTATCCGCCGGGCTCGACCTTCAAGACCATGGTGGCGCTGACGGCGCTGGAGAACGGCGTGCCGACCTCCAAGCAGTTCACCTGCGCCGGTTCCTGGGCGTGGGGCGGGCGGGTCTGGCACTGCGACTCGGCGCACGGCACGCTGGACATGAAGGGCGCGATCGCCAAGTCGTGCGATATCTACTTCTACCAGCTGGCGCTCACCCAGGGGCCGGACCCGATCGCCAAGGTGGCCCGCACCTTCGGCCTGGGCCAACGGTACGACATTGGCCTCTCCATGAACGAGCAGCGGCCGGGCCTGATCCCCGACACCGAGTACAAACGCCGCACGTTCCCCAAGGACCCGGTCTGGCACCCCGGCGAGACCCCCAGCATGGGGATCGGGCAGGGCTACGTGAACGTCAATCCGCTGCAGCTCTGCGTCATGTGCGCCAGGCTCGCCAACGGCCAGAAGGCGATCCTGCCAAGGCTGGTCCACTCGGTCGGCGATCAGCTGCAGCCCGCCGCCGCGCCGGCCATCGACCTGCCGGTCTCCAAGGAGAACCTGGCCTTCATCCGCGAGGCCATGGCCGCGGTGATCACCAGCGGCACCGCCGCCGGCGTGGGCAAGCTGGACTTGGGCCCGATCACCTGGGCCGGCAAGACCGGCACCGCCCAGGCGCACTCCTACTCGGGCGCGGGGCGCGGGGCGCACGGCGCCACCGGCGCCTGGGACCAGCGGGACCACTCCTGGTTCATCGCCTTCGCTCCGGCCGACGACCCGCGCTACGCCATGAGCGTGCTGGTCGAGCACGGCGGGTTCGGCGCCTCCGCCGCCGCGCCGCGGGCCCGGGAGATCATGCGCGTGGCGCTCTTGAAGGACTCCGAGGTGCGCGCGCGGATCGAGCAGCCCTTGCCGCAAAGCTCGCGACCGGCGCCGCCGAGCGCGCCCGCCGCCGCCGATCCGTCCGCGGCCGCGCCCGCTACGCCGCCCGCGGATATCGCGCCGGCGCCCGCCAACGCCGCGGGGGCCGCTACGTGACCGTCAGCGCCCTGACGCGGCCCGGCGAACGCGACCGGATAACGGTCAAGCTCAGCCAGATCGACTGGACCTTCTGCGCGGTGATCACGATGATCGCGCTGGCCGGCGGGGCGATGCTCTATTCGGTGGCCGGCGGCGCCTGGAGTCCGTGGGCCGCGCAGCACCTGATCCGCTATGGCCTCTGGTTCATGGTGATGATCGCGCTGGCGATGGTGGACCTGAGGGTCTGGTTCGTGATCGCCTACCCGGTCTACGTCGTCGCCCTGGTGCTTCTGGTGGCCGTCGCCGCCCACGGCCATTCGTCGCTGGGCGCCCAGCGGTGGCTCAATCTGGGGCCGATCCACCAGTTCCAGCCCTCGGAAGTGATGAAGGTGGGCCTGGTCCTGGCGCTGGCGCGTTTCTACCACAGCCTGCCGGCCAAGAGCGCCCAGTTCTCCTGGTGGCTGCTGATCCCGGCGACAATGATCGGCGCGCCGGTGGCCCTGGTGATCAAACAGCCGGACCTCGGCACGGCGCTGCTGATCGCCGCCACGGGCCTCACCATGATGATCCTGGCCGGGCTTTCCTTACGCGTAGTCGCGGCCGGCGCGCTGCTGCTGGGCGTCGCCGCGCCCCTGGCGGTGAAGTTTGCGCTGAAACCCTATCAGCTCACCCGCCTGCTCACCTTCCTCAATCCGGAGGCCGACAAATCCGGCGCCGGCTACCACATCATCCAGTCGAAGATCGCGCTGGGGTCGGGCGGGCTGCTCGGCAAGGGCTTTGGCCTGGGCTCGCAGAGCCAGCTCAACTTCCTTCCCGAAAAGCAGACCGACTTCATCTTCGCCTCGCTCGCCGAAGAGTTCGGCTTCATCGGCTGCATCGGCATGCTGATCCTCTACGCGGCGGTGATCTTCATGGCGCTCAGGATCGCCTCCATCGCCCACAGCCATTTTGGCCGCCTGGGCGCGGCCGGCGTCACGGTCACCGTGGCGCTTTGCGTGCTGATGAACGGCGCGATGGTGATGGGCCTGGCCCCCGTGGTCGGGGTTCCCATGCCGCTGCTGTCCTGGGGCGGGACGGCGATGATGAGCATGATGGTGGGCTTTGGCCTGGTGCTGGCCGTCCGCGTCCACCGCTACTCCGAAATCACCAGCGGCAAGGGCTCGCTGCTGTTCTAGGCCGACGCCCCCGCCATCGCCGCCCGGTAGGGCGCCAGGTCCCAGCCGGGGTAGCGCGTCTGGGCGCGCTGCAGGGTGACGTCGGTCCAGAAGGGATCGCCGGGGGGCTGGACGCCGAAGCAGGCCAGCTGCTCGGGCGTCGCGTGCTCGAAGATCCGCCGCCAGGGCTTGCGATGATGGAACGCCCAGGCGTGGAAGGCGATGCTCTCGTCGCCGGCGCGCTTGTAGCAGGCCATCACCGCGTAGCGATGGGCGCGCGGGGCGGTGATATTGGTGCCGCGGTGATAGACGTCGATGCAGTACGGAAAGGCGCTGCCGGCGGGCGCGGCGGTGGAGCGCTCATAGCGGCTAAGGTCCCGCTGCAGCCGCGCCTGGACCTTCGGATCGGCCGAGAGCGAGACTTCCGGGCCGCCGACCTTGGCGCTGTCGGGCCGGGTCACATAGTGCGCCGGACCATGGGCTTCGGTGACGTCGCTGAAGTAGCAGAGGATGGTCACCGAGTTCAGGTGCGCGTCTTCCGAGGGCGCGGTCAGGGTGTGGTTGCTGTAGTCGCAGTGGAACGGCTGGTCGTAGTCGGCGTCGCCGGTGAACTTGGCCCAGGCTTGGCACTGGTAAAGGTGGACGTCCTCGCAGGCCAGCGCCTGGCGGGCGAAGGCGATCAGGGCCGGGTGGGCGCCGATCAGGTTCAGCGCCGGCGAGCAATCGAAGGGCACCGCCTCCAGGGTCGCGAACTGGGCGGGGTTGAATTTGCCGATCTCGCCTTTCTTCTTCTTGCTCAGCGCCTCGTCGGCGCCCTGGGTGCGCCCGAACACCTGCTCGAAGTCGGCGCTGACGGCGGCGACCTCCTCTGGCGTGAAGAAATCCTGGATCGAGACGCCGCCGTCGCGGCGCCAGGCCTCGACGTGCTCAGGCCCGAACCTGTTCGTCGTCCCGCGCACTGTCAGCTTGGTCATCGGCCGCCCGCTAGACGCTGAGCGCCTGGTCGGTGGCGCGGACCAGGGCGTCGATGATGCCAGGCTCGGTGGAGGCATGGCCGGCGTCCCAGATCACCTCGAAGCGCGCGTCCGGCCAGGCCTTCTTCAGCGCCCAGGCGCTCTCCAGGGGCGTCACCACATCGAACCGGCCCTGGACGATCCAGCCGGGTATGCCGGCGATGCGCGCCAGGTTCTTCAGGACCCAGCCGTCCTCCTCGAAGAAGCCGCGGTTGGCGAAGAAGTGGCACTCGATCCGCGCGAAGGCGATGGCGAAGTCCACCTCGTTGAACTTGGCCGGCCGCGCCTCGGGGCCGCGCAGGGAGATGGTGTCGCCCTCCCACTGGCTCCAGGCCGCCGCCGCCTCCGCCTGCACGCGCCGGTCGGGATGAGTGAGGCGCTTGTGATAGGCGCCGATCATGTCGCCGCGCTCGGCCAGCGGGATCGGGGCGCAGAACCGCTCCCAGGCGTCGGGGAACATCATCGAGGCGCCGTCCTGGTAGAACCACTTCAGCTCCCGCTCGGTGAGCAGGAAGATGCCGCGCAGCACCAGGCTCTCCACCCGCTCGGGATGGATGATGGCGTAGGCCAGCGCCAGGGTCGAACCCCAGGAGCCGCCGAACACCGTCCACTTCTCGATCCCAAGGTGTTTGCGCAGGCGCTCGATGTCCTCCACCAGCGACCAGGTGGTGTTGTCCTCCAGCGAGGCGTTGGGCCGCGACTTGCCGCAGCCGCGCTGGTCGAAGAGCGCCACGCGCCAGCGCGCCGGGTCGAAGAAGCGGCGCATGGTGGCGTTGATCGCCCCGCCGGGACCCCCGTGCAGCACCACCGCCGGCTTGCCGTTCGCCGCCCCGCACTCCTCGTAATAGATCTCGTGCGGCCCGCCGGTGGCGAGCCACCCGGAGGCGAACGGGTCGACGTCGGGGTAGAGCCCGCGCCGACCGGCGGCGGACATGACGGCGGGCGCCGGCGTGCTGCGTTCCATGGAAGACTTCTAGCCCGGAAAGCGCCTCGCCAGCCAGTCCAGGATGACGCGGCTGGTCTCTTGCGGCTTCTCCTGCTGAGTCCAGTGGCCGGATCCCTTGATCAGCGCCTTTTCCAGGTCGGGCACATAGGCCTCCATGCCGTCGGCGGCCGAGGGCGGCAGCACCGCGTCCAGCTCGGCCATCACCATCAGCGAGGGGACCTTGACCTTCTCCTCGACGCCCTCGGCCAGGCGCCAGTTGCGGGTGAAGTTGCGGTACCAGTTGATGCCGCCGGTGAAGCCGCTCTTCTGGAAGCGCTCGACGAAGACCGCCATCTCGGCGTCGGTGAGGAAGGTCTCGCGCGGATCGGTCGCAGGATCGTAGGCCTCCAGGATCTTCACCAGCGGAAACACCGAAGGATCGCCGGGCTTGCGCTCGCTGGCGAGACCCGCGGACGGCGGCGCGTCGCCGGCGATCGGGCGGCGCATGAAGAAGCCCATGGTCTTGGCCACGTCCTTGGCCAGCGCCGCGTCGGCCTCGCCAGGCTTCTGGAAGTGGACGATGTACATCTCCTCGCCCATCCGGCTCCTCATGATCTCGATCGGGTCGGCCGGCGAGCGGGCCATGAAGGGGGTGTTGACCCCGATCACGCCGGCGGTGCGGCCCGGATGGCGCAGCGCCATCTGCCAGACGACGATCCCACCCCAGTCGTGGCCGCAGAAAACCGCCTTGTTGACCCCGAGATGGTCCAGCAGTCCGGCCATGTCGGCGGTCAGGTGGACGATGTCGTAGTCCTCCACCTTGTGCGGGCGCGAGGAGAGGCCATAGCCGCGCTGATCCACCGCGATCGCCCAGCGGCCGGCGTCGGCGAACGCCTTCAGCTGATGGCGCCAGGAGAAGGCGAGCTCGGGAAAGCCGTGGCAGAAGACCACCGGCACGCCGGTGCGCGGTCCGACCTCGTAGTAGGCCAGGCGCACGCCGCCCACGTCGGCGTATTTCACGGGCGGCATCATCGGGGGCTCGGACATGGCTGACCTTTGCGTCGGCTGGGGCGGGGGGTTGGCGACTTGTGCTGCCTCGAGCGGCCCGCTGCAAGGCTGACCCGGCGTCCGGAGCTATCGCCGGGCGCGGGACTTCGGGTACAGGGCGCCGATGTCCGCCGCCAACCGCGCCCCCCTGACCGAACCCACGCCCTGGGGCCTGGTGCTGCTGCTGGGCAGCCTGACAGCGCTTGGGCCCCTCGCCATCGACATGTATCTGCCGAGCCTGCCCGCGATCGCGCGCGGCCTGCACGCTTCACCTGGCGCGGTTAGCATCACGCTGGCGGCGTTCTTCGCCGGGCTCGGCCTTGGCCAGCTGGTCTACGGCCCGCTCTCCGATCGGATCGGCAGGCGCGCGCCGGTGATCTTCGGCGTCGTGCTCTTTCTCGTCGGCGCCGTCCTCTGCGCGCTGGCGCCCTCGATCTGGCTGCTGGTGCTGGCGAGGTTCCTGCAGGCTTTCGGCGGCAGCGCCGGCCAGGTGGTGGCGCGCGCGGCGGTGCGCGACACCTTCAGCCACCAGATGGCCGCGCGGGTGCTTTCGCTGTTGATCCTGGTGCTGGGACTGGCGCCGATCGTGGCGCCGATCTTCGGCGGGTACCTGCTGGTGGTGGGCGACTGGCGCGCGATCTTCTGGTTCCAGGCGGGCGTGGCGACGGTGATCCTGATCGCGACGGTTGTCCGCTTCCGCGAGAGCCGCACCCAGGCCCTGCGCGACCACGCCCGCGGCGAGAGCCCGGCGGCGACCTTCCGCTACCTGCTGGGCCACCCGCGGATCGTCGGCTACACGCTCACCGGCGCATTCAACTCCGGCGCCTTCTTCTCCTGGATCTCGCTCTCGCCCTACCTGCTGATCCAGGTCTACGGCGTCTCGCCGGCGAACTTCGGCTGGTGGTTCGGCGCCAACGCGGCCGGGTTCATCGGCATGAGCCAGGTCAACGCCCATCTGCTGCGCTGGCGCACGCCCGAGGAGGTGCTGGCCCGCGCGCGGCTGGCGTCGGTCGCCGCGGCGCTGATCCTGGCCGTCGACGCCTACACCGGCTTTGGCGGCATGCTGGGGGTGATCGTTCCGCTCTATGTGACGCTGGGCTCGTTCGGCCTCGTCGGTCCCAACACCCAGGCCGCGGCGATGAACGTGGACCCGGCGCGGGCCGGCTCGATCTCGTCGATCGTCGGCGCTTCGACCTTCACCGTGGGCGCGATGATCTCCGCCGTCGCCGGCTATCTGCACGACGGCACCGCCCGCCCGCTGGCCGCGCTGATCCTGGCGATGATCCTCGCCTCGTCAGCCGCGCTCTATGGTCTGGCCAAGCCCACGGCGGCTCACGAAGCTTTGTGATCGACGCCCTGCGCCGCCCATGCCAGCACGCCCCAGCCGGTCAGGAAGAGCACGCCGCCGATCGGGGTGATCGCGCCGGTGAGCCGCGGCGCGCCCAGCGCCAGGGCGTAGAGCGATCCGCAGAAGAGCACAGTGCCCGAGAGGAAGAACGCCGGCGCGAATCTCGCCCGCGCGGCGCCCACCTGCATGAACGTGGCGCAGGCGAGGCTGGCCATGGCGTGCATGAATTCATAGCTGGCGCCGGTCTTCATCAGCTCCTTGGCGGCGGGGTCCTTCAGGCTATGGGCGGCGAAGGCGCCGGCCGCCACGGAAACAAGGCCGCTCAGCGCCGCCAGCGTCATCCAAACCCGTCTCGTCCAGCGCATTGACTGCCCTACCGTCATCATCACCAACCAGAGGGGACCTTAGGGCGCGCGGCCCCTGAGCAGAAGACGCTTGGCGGAACGCCAAGATTGCGGGAGGAGATCGGCCATGGCCCTCACACGCGGCGACGACTATCCGATCCATCAGACCAGCGAGCCGATCGCCTACGCCGGCACCGACCGCAACTTCTACGACCGCTATTTCTTCAACGGCTACGGCGCCGAGGGCGAGCTCTTCTTCGCCATGGCGTTCGGGGTCTATCCGCACCTCAACATCGCCGACGCCAGCTTCTGCGTGATCCGCGACGGCGCGCAGACCTCGCTGCACGCCAGCCGGTGGCTCAACATGGAGCGGATGGACCTGACGGTCGGGCCGATCTCGCTGGAGGTGCTGGAGCCGCTGCAGCGCCTGAAGATCAAGGTCGACGCGCCGAACCAGGGGCTGAAGGCCGAGATCGTCTTCACCGGCCGCGCCTTTCCCATCGAAGAGCCGCGCTTCATCCGTCGTCAGGGCCCACGGGCGATGATGGACTACACGCGCCTGACCCAGAACGGCCGCTACACCGGCTGGATCGAGCTGGACGGCCGGCGCGAGAACGTCGACGGCTTCACGGGGACGCGCGACCGCTCGTGGGGCATCCGCCCGGTTGGCGCGCGCGATGCGCAGGAAGGCGCCCCGCCGCAGCCGCCGCAGTTCTTCTGGATCTGGTCGCCGTGCAATTTCGCCTCGGGCGCGTTCTTCTTCCACACCAACGACGACGCTGAGGGCGAGCCCTGGAACCGCCGGGCCGTCTGGGCGCCGGAGGGCGCCGACGCCTCCGGTCTCACCGAGATCAAGGAAAGCTCGATCGCCATCGATTGGGCGAGCAACACCCGCCATGCCCGCCAGGCGACGGTGACGCTCAAAGAGCCCCGCGGCGAGCGCAAGATCATCTTCGAGCCGGAGTTCGCTTTCTACATGCTGGGCCTTGGCTACGGCCACCCGACCTGGGGTCACGGCGGCAACAAAGGCGCGCTGGCGGTGGAGCGCGAGGACCTGAAGCTTGCCGACGTCGACCCGCGCTCGCCCCAGCACCTGCATATCCAGGCGATCTGCAAGGTGACCTACAGCGATGGCCAGGGCGGCGGCCAGGTCGGCCGCGGGGTGTTGGAGCAGCTGGCGATCGGTCCCCACGCGCCCTCGGGCTTCACCCAGATGCTGGACTTCGCGCGTTGAGCGCCACGCTTAGCGATCGGCTTGCCGGCTACCTGAGCCGCGCCTGGAAGGAGCCTGTGGAGGTCGAAGGTCTGTCGCGCATCTCCGGCGGGGCCAGCCGCGAGACCTACCGGTTCGACGCGCTGACGCCCGGGGGGCGTCGGCCGCTGATCCTGCGCCGCGACCCGCGCGGCAGCCTGATCGAGACCGACCGCAAGCGCGAATACGCCGCCATCGAATCCTTCCATGGCCGCGGCGTCGCCGCGCCCAAGCCGCTGATCCTGGAGGAGGACGGGCGCGAACTGGACCGGCCGTTCTTCATCATGGCGCGGATCGACGGCGGCGGAACCGAGAGCCCTTTTGCCGTCGATCCTTACGGCGAACACGCGGCGGCGATCGGCGAGGACTTCTTCTCGACGCTCGGCCGCATCGCCGCGGCCGATCCGGCCAAGCTGCCGATCGCCGAGGCGGCCGAGGCGCCGGCGCGCGACGAATGCTGGCGACGCGAACTCGACTACTGGGCCGGCGTCATCGAGGAGGATGAGCAGCATCCCCAGCCGATCGTCCACGCCGCCATCCGCCGCCTGCGCCGCCATCCGCCGCCGCCCGCGGCGAAGATCTCGGTGGTCCACGGCGACTACCGGACCGGCAACTTCCTGCATGACGGCGCCGGCAAGATCATCGCCGTGCTCGACTGGGAGATGGCGCACCTGGGCGATCCGCTGGAGGATCTGGGCTGGGCGATGAACCCGCTCTGGCGCCCTCGCGATGACGAGCGGCCAGGCTCGATGGTTTCCAAGACCCAGGCGATCGCGATCTGGGAGCGGGCGAGCGGGATGAAGGTCGATCTGAAGGCGCTGGCTTGGTGGGAGCTCTTCGCCTCGGTGAAGGCCCAGGCGATCTGGATCTCCTCGGCCAAGGCGTTCAGGGAGGGCGGCTATCTCGAGCCGGTCCTCTGCCTCTCGGGCTGGTACACGGCCCGCCGCCAGGACGAGATCCTGGCCGAGCGTCTGGCCGGATCGGAGGGCCCATGACCCCGAGCGCGCGTGAAATCCTCGAGGGGTGCGCCGCCGGGATGGCCGCGCCGGTTCCGCCGGAAGCGTCGGGCGAATACCTGGCGGGCCGAATGCAGCTCTTTGGCCTGCTCCAGCACCTGGCGTCGCTCGAGGCCGAGCGCGCGCCGTCCGACTGCCGAGCCGAGAACGTCGCCATACGCGCCCTGTTCGCCGAGGCTGGGCGCCATGACGCGGCCCTGGGCGGCGCGCTCGGCAGGGCGGCGGTCGAGGTCGACGGCGCCGATCTCGACATCGAGGCGCTCGACGCCGCCAACGCGCAGCTCCGGCGTCAGCTGATCGCCCTGCATGAGCGGGTCGAAGAGGCGGGCGACGCGGCGCTGGAACGCCAGATCCTGGGCCTCTACTGTCGGATGGCCGCTGGCCGGCGGATGGACCTGCCGCGCGGCTGAGCGCGCCCTGAGGGACCAGCCATGCGCACGCTGCTGAACGCGATCGCCCTGGCCCTCATCCTGGCGCCCGCCGCCCACGCGGCGGGGTCCAAGACGGTGAAAGACTGGACCGCCGTCTGCGACAACCTGAGGACCTGCGCCGCCTTCGGCTTCTCGGGCGAGGGCGGCGAGGCCGACGCCTACGTCAAGATCGCCCGGACCGGCGCGCCGACCGCGCAGCCGCGTGTCTCAATCGTCTATGTCACCGGCGACAAGGCGCCGGCCGCGACCTGGACGTTGCAGATCGGCGGCCGGCCGATCGCGGGCGTCGGGGCCGTGGCGGCGGTCGGCCAGGAAAGCGGCGCGCGGGCGGACCTCAGCCCAGTGGCCGGCGCGGCGCTGATCGAGGCTCTGCGCAACGGCGACGAACTGGAGATCTATCAGGCCGGAAAGGAGCTGACCGGCGTCTCGCTTTCCGGCAGCGCCGCCATCCTCATCTGGGTCGACGACCAGCAGGGGAGGGTGGGGACGGTGACCGCGCTCGCCCGCCGCGGCGCCCAGCCCGCCTCCGCCGTTCCGGCGCCGCCCGCGCCGCCGGTGATCGTCGCTG
Organism: Caulobacterales bacterium; assembly: GCA_044445785.1. GTDB lineage: Bacteria > Pseudomonadota > Alphaproteobacteria > Caulobacterales > Caulobacteraceae > Acaudatibacter. Next base: position 8,057 of record JBIOEF010000057.1, on the reverse strand, counting down.
CTCCGCCGGTCAGCCAGGCTGGCCTCGCCAAGGTCGCGCCCGCCTCGCTCACCCAGAGCGCGGACGACTGCAACGACGGCCGGGCCGATGACGGCTTCGACCCCTTGATCGCGCGGCTGGCGCCAGGCGTGGTGCTGTGGGGACCGCCGTGCGGCAGCGGCGCCTACAACGAGGTCAATATCTTCTTCATCGCCGATGAACGCGACGGGAACGCCCGCCGGATCACCTTCCCCGAACCGCCAGGCTCAGGCCAGGCGCGGGACGATATCCTGATGAACGTCAGTTTCGACGCCAAGACCCAGACGCTTTCCAGCTTCTCCAAGGGTCGGGGCCTTGGCGATTGCGGGTCGGACGAGAAGTGGGTGTGGGACGGCAAGGCCTTCCAGCTCCTCTCCGACCGGGTCATGGACCAATGCCACGGCGTCCTTTCCGACGACTGGCCGAGCCTCTTCGTGGCGCGGCGACGTTAGCCGCCAGCAACGGGTCTCGCCTGGGCGGCGACTCCTGCTAGGCCGCGCCATGCCCCTCGCCGTGCGCCTCGGCCTCTACTACGCCGCGATCTTCATCGGCAACGGCGCGGCGGGGCCCTATGCCGGCGTCTGGTTCAGGGCGCACGGGCTCTCGGGCGCCGCCATCGGCCTGATCCTCGCCGCGCCGCTGCTCGGCCGCGCCGTGACCGGTCCTGGCCTGGCGATCTGGGCCGACGGGTTCGTGCGCCGGCGATCGCCGCTGATCCTGATCGGGGCCGGGGTCGCCGTCGTCTACGCCTGCCTGGCCTTCACCCACGGCTTCTGGATCTGGTTCGCCCTATGGTTCGTGGCGCAGACGCTCTTTGGCGCCCTGAGCCCGCTGGCCGACGTGATCACCCTGCGCCGGGCCCGCGCCGAGGGCTTCAACTACGGCTGGCCGCGCGGCATGGGGTCGGCCGCCTACATCGTCGGCGCCGTCGGCATGGGCGCCGTCATCAGCCTGACCTCGGCGGACGCCTTGCTCCCGTGGATCGTCACCGCCGCCCTGGCCACGACCCTCTCCGCCCGCTGGCTGCTGCCGCCGGACAAGGTGCACGAGCAAGGCGAGCGGCTGGCGGGCGCCGAGCGGGTGAAGGGCCTTGGCGCGCTGATCGCCGACCCGGTGTTCATGCTGGCGGTGGTCTCGGCCGGCCTGATCCAGGCCTCGCACGGTTTCTACTACGGCTTCTCGGCCCTGGTCTGGAAGGCGCAGGGCCTTTCTTCGAGCCTCGTCGGCGTCCTCTGGGGCCTGGGCGTGGCGGTGGAGGTGGTGTTCCTATGGTTCATGGAGCCATGGCGACGGCAGGTGGGGCCGGAGCGGCTGATGATCATCGGCGGCGTGGGCGCGGTCGTCCGCTGGACGTGCCTGGCGATGTCGCCGTCGCTCTGGGTGCTGTTCCTGGTCCAGGCCCTGCACGCGCTGAGCTTCACCGCCACCTTCGTCGGATCGCTGCAGATGATCGAGCGGCTGGCGCCGTCAAGGAGCGCCTCGGCCGCCCAGACGCTGAATTCGGTGCTTTCGGGGGGCCTTCTGATCGGGTTGGCGACCATGGCCTCGGGGCGACTCTTCGACGCGGCCGGGGCCTACGGATACCTGGCGATGAGCCTCATCGCTCTTGCAGGGCTGGTCGGCGCGCTTTGCCTTGCTCCGCTGCAACGCACAAGAAATCGCGTTGCAACGCTCGATCGAGCTTGACGGGAGCATCACGGCGCGCGACTCACGTATCACGAACCCGTGTTCGTGAGGGACCCTTTCCGTGAGTCGACTCCTGCGGGGCAAGGACTACGTGCGGCTGGGCGTTCTGGCCGCCGGGGTTCTCGTCCTTTCCTGGCTGGCGTGGGAACACACCACCGCGCTCTTGCACACCCAGCCGCTCGGCATCGACTTCCTGCCGATCTGGGCGGCGGCGCATGAGGCTTTCGCGCACCCCGAGCGGGTTTATGACTTCGTCGCCCTGACGCAGGTGCAGATTCCGCTCTTGGCCGACTTCCACGGCCTCAGGCCTTTCGTCTATCCGCCCTCGGCGCTGCTGGCTTTCGCGCCGCTGGGCCTGGCGCCCTTCTGGGCGGCCAATGCGCTTTGGACGGTGGCGGGCCTGGCGATCATCGTCGCGACCATGGCCGGGCAGGTGAAGTCGCAGCGGATCCTGATCCTGACGGCGATGGTGCTCTCGCCGGCTTCTGTGCTGGTGATGATCACCGGCCAGCTCACCTTCGTCATCGCCGCCATGGTGGTGGTGGGGCTACTGTCCCTAAAGACCCGGCCGATCCTCGCCGGCGTGCTCTTTGGCCTGGCCGGCTCGATCAAGCCGCAGACACTGATCCTGCTGCCGGTGGCGATGATCGCCATCGGGCAGTGGCGCGTGCTGGTCAGCGCTGGCGTCACCGCGGCCCTGGCGGCGTTGGCCTCGGTGGCGGTCTTCGGCCTCCACGCCTGGCTCGAATGGCTGGCGGCGGTGCCAAGGTTCGAGCACTTCATCATGACCACGCCTGGCCTGCAGCGGGGCGTCATCACCCCGACCGGCCTAGGCGTCACCCTGGCGCTCGACCCGGGGTCGCTGGCCACCTGGCGCCTGCTCTTCGCCGTCGGCGCCGTGGCGCTGGCCTGGTTCGTGTTCCGCAACACTCAGGACCCGGCCCGGCGGCTCGCCGCCCTGCTGGGCGGCGGCCTTTTCATCAGCCCCTACGCCATGCACTACGACGCCGCGCTGCTGGCGCCGGCGGCGGCGCTGATGCTGACCCACCGCGCCGCGCCAAGGGCCTGGATCACCGCGCTGGCGGCCGGCGCCGTGCTCTGCTGCGCGGCGATCCCACACTGGGGCGCGGCGGCGGTGATCCTCTTCGTGCTGATGGTGGCGCTGACGCGGGAGGATGCGACGGCGCCGGCGTTGGGCGTCCCGGCGCCGCAGATGGCGCGCGGCGAAAGTCCAGCCTAGGCGCAAGCCTTTGCTAGAGATTGGCGCATAGGGTTAAGCCGCATCAACCGATCGGCGCGCCCTTGAATCCCCCTCCGACGCCCGCCCCCAGGGGCCAGCTGAAGCTCTTGACCCTTTGGGCGCTGGTCGTGACCCTGGCGGTGCTGGCCGTGCCGCAGTCCTGGGCGCTGATGAACTTCCAGCCGGCGGCGATCGACTTCCTGCCGCTCTGGACCGCCGGCAAGATGGCCTGGACGGCGCCGGGGAAGGTCTATGACTTCACCGCCGTCACCAACGCCCAGTACTGGCTGCTGCCGCATCTGCGCTGGCCAAGGCCCTTCGCCTATCCGCCGACGGCGCTGATCTTCCTGGCCCCGTTCGGAGCGCTGCCGTTCTGGCCGGCGGTGGGGCTCTGGCTGGCGCTCAGCCTCGGGCTCTTCCTCTACGCCGGGATGCGGCTGGTGCGCGAACACCGCCTGCTGGCGCTGGCGCTGATGATCGTTTCGCCGGCGGTGATCCTGGCAGTGCTCGTCGGCCAGACCGTGCTCCTGGCGGCGGGCCTGGCGATCCTGGCCGTGGTCGAACTGGAGAAGCGCCCGCGCCTGGCCGGCGTGCTCCTGGCCATTGCCGCGGCGATCAAGCCCCAGGTCGTGCTGCTGGCGCCGGTCGCGCTCCTCGCCGCCGGCGCCTCCGAGGCCCTGGTCAGCGCCGCGCTGGCCTTCGCCGCCCTGGCGGCGATGAGCGTCGTCCTCTTCGGCGCGGCGCGGTGGAGCGAGTGGCTGGGCACGTTCGCGCCCTTCCAGGGCGTGATCGAAGAGATACCGCGAATGATGTGGGGGGTGATCACGCCCTTCGGCCTGGCCTGGGAGCTGGGCCTCTCCGGGATCGCCGCCACCGCTTTGCGCATCGTCTTTGGCCTGACCGGTCTGGCGATCGTCTGGCGCGTCTTCTCGCGTTCGCGCGAGCCGGCGCTGCGACTGGCGGCGCTGCTCGGCGCCGGCCTCCTCGCCGCGCCCTACGCCATGCACTACGACGCGACCTTGCTGGTCCCCGCGGCCGCCGCCATCGCCACCCAGCAGCTGGCGGCGCCCGGCTGGATCTGGCGCCTGCTGGCGCTGGTGGCGGTGAGCGAGGTGACCACCCCGCACATCGGCGCGATCTCGGTGATCGCCTTCGTCGCGCTCACCTGCGGCGCGCTCTTACTGCCAGCGCGCCCGACCGCCGCGCCAGCGCCCGCAACTATCTGACCGCCGCCCCTGCGGGCCGGTTCAGCACCCGTTCAGACTGGCCGGGTGAGCCTGGGGCGCTAGGCTTGCTTCGCCCCGCCAAGGAGTATCCCCATGAATAGGTTCGTACTCGCCCTCGCCGCGGGCGGGGCGCTGGCGGCTCTGGCCGCCGGCTCGCTCGCCGCCCAGCCCTACGCCGGCGGCGGCCGCGCGATCCTTTTCGACCAGCCGAACTTCCAGGGCCGTTCGATCACCATTCTGCAGGGTTCGCCCAACCTCGCCGGCCAGGGCTTCGCCAGTCTCGCCAGGAGCGGCCACTTCGACGGCGACTGGACCGCCTGCGACGCGGCCGAGTATCGCGGCCATTGCGAGACCGTCTCCGGCGACGTCAACGACCTGGACTCCGTCGGCCTTGGCGAGCGCCTGACCTCGCTGCGCCAGGGGGTGACGTCGGACGAAGACCGCGACTCCGACCGGTCCGAACGCGTCACCCGAAACAGCGGTCAGGATCAGGACTACGACAACCGCCAGGCTCACGCCGACGCCGACCAGCCCCAGGGCGTGCGTCGCCCATGGCGTGAACCGGAGGCGCCCGGCGTCCAGCAGGGCGTCGCCGGCCATTCGGCGATCTTCTTCATCCGCCCGGAGCGAAACGGCGCCGACATCACCGGCGAGGGCCGCCAGGCGGCCGACGCCTTCTGCCGAGACCGCGACCTCGGCCCCGCGCTCTACTACGACACCGACGCCGGCAGCCTCCGCGACGTCCTCTGCCGGCGCGAGTAGGGCGGCTCAGCGCCCCTTGTTCGGGTTGATCAGGTATTTTTCGCCGGTGGTCTTTTTGTTGTAGGCGGCCATGATCTTCGGGTTGAGCACGTCGGCGAGGCTGATCTCGGCGGTATAGTGGCTGGCGAAGGTCGTCTTCAGTTCGTCGGCGACGCGCTGGCGCAGCTTGGCCGCGTCGGCCGGGCCGACCTTCTGGATGAAGTTGGTGAGCAGCCACCCGCCCAGGCCCCACGACATGCCGAAGGCGCGGTTGAGCTCAGTGGGGCCGGTGTCGAGCCCGCCGTAGATGTAGACCTGCTTGTAGGTGTTCGAGCCGTAACGGGAAAAGCCGGCGCCGGCTTTCTGGCTGGCGGCGACTTCCATGGCGGTGAGCAGCTGGCCGGCGAGCTTGCCCCCGCCAATGGCGTCGAAGGCGATGGTGGCGCCGGTGGCGCTGAGCGCCGCGATCAGGTCGGTCATGAAGCTGGGCGCGCTGGAATCGCAGACGTGTTTGGCGCCAGCAGCCGTGAGCAGCTTCGCCTGCGCGGGGCTCCGTACGACGTTCACCAGCTCGACCCCGTCCTGCAGACAGATCCGGTTCAGCATCTGGCCGAGGTTGGAGGCGGCGGCGGTATGGCAGAGCGCGGTGTGGCCCTCGCGCCGCATCGACGGGCAGGCGTTGACTTCGATCTTGTGGCGGGTGGCCGGCGCCAACTCGCCATCGCACCTAGGACACTTCAAGTGGGTCTCCCAATCTGGCCCCCAGCTTAGATGCTGTAGTCCTCGCCCCGTTCGTCCATCGTCTGCACGATCAGTTCGGCCGCCTCGGCGGCGGAAAGCTCCGTGGTGTCGACGTGGATCTCCGGGTTCTCCGGCGCCTCGTAGGGGCTGTCGATGCCGGTGAAGTTCTTCAACTCGCCGCGTCTGGCCTTGGCGTAGAGGCCCTTGACGTCGCGCGCCTCGGCGACCGCCAGCGGGGTGTCGACGAACACCTCCAGGAATTCGCCGCTCGGCATCATGTCCCGCGCCAGCCGCCGCTCGGAGCGGAACGGGCTGATGAACGAGACCAGCACGATCAGACCCGCGTCGGCCATCAGCTTGGCCACCTCGGCGACGCGGCGGATGTTCTCCACCCTGTCGGCGTCGGTGAAGCCGAGATCGCGGTTGAGGCCATGGCGGACGTTGTCGCCGTCCAGCAGGTAGGTATGGCGGCCCATCGCCTGCAGCTTCTTCTCCACCAGGTTGGCGATGGCCGACTTGCCCGCGCCCGAAAGGCCGGTGAACCAGAGCACCGCCGGCTGCTGGCTCTTGGCGGCGGCGCGGGTCGCCTTGTTCACGTCCAGCGCCTGCCAGTGGATATTCTGCGCGCGGCGCAGGGCGAAGCGGATCATCCCGGCGCCGGCCGTGCCGTTGCCCACCCGGTCGATCAGGATGAAGCCACCGGTGTCGTGGTTATCCGTGTACGGATCGAACGCGATGGCCTGGTCCAGGCTGATGTTGCAGACCCCGATCTCGTTCAATTCCAGCTGCTTGGCGGCCAGGTGCTCGAGGGTGTTGACGTTGATCCGGTGCTTGATCTCGGTGACTGTCGCCGAGACGGTCTTGGCGCCGATCTTCAGCCAGTAGGGCCGTCCGGCCAGCAGCGGCTCCTCGGCCATCCAGACGATGGTGGTCTCGAACTGGTCGGCGGTCTCCGGCGGCGCGTGGGCGGAGGCGATGATGTCGCCCCGCGAACAGTCGACCTCGTCGGTCAAGGTGAAGGTCACCGACTGACCGGCGACGGCGAGGTCGAGGTCGCCGTCCTTGGTGACGATCCGCCCGATGCGGCTCTCGCGGCCGGAGGGCAGCACGCGGATCTCGTCGCCCGGCCGGACGCGCCCGGAGGCGATCTCGCCGGAGAAACCGCGGAAGTCGAGGTTCGGCCGGTTGACCCACTGCACCGGCATGCGCAGCGGCCCCGCCTGCAGGCGCGTCTCGTCGATCTCTACCGTCTCCAGGTGCTGCATCAGCGTCGGCCCGGCGTACCAGGGGGTCTTGTCGCTGGCGGAGGTGATGTTGTCGCCCTTCAGGCCCGAGACCGGGATGGCGAGGATGTCGGCAAGGCCGATCTCGGCGGCGAAGGCGCGGTAGTCGGCGGCGATCTGGTCGAAGACGGCGGCCTCGTAGCCCACCAGGTCCATCTTGTTCACCGCCAGCACCACCTTCCTGATGCCGATAAGGCTGACCAGGAACGAGTGGCGGCGGGTCTGGGTGAGCACGCCCTTCCTGGCGTCGATCAGGATCACCGCCAGGTCGGCGGTGGAGGCGCCGGTGATCATGTTGCGGGTGTACTGCTCGTGGCCGGGGGTGTCGGCGACGATGAACTTGCGCTTGTCGGTGGAGAAGAAGCGGTAGGCGACGTCGATGGTGATGCCCTGCTCGCGCTCGGCGGCCAGGCCGTCGACCAGGAGGGCGAAGTCGATCTCTCCACCCTGGGTGCCGATCCTTTTGGAGTCCGCCTCCAGCGCCGCCAGCTGGTCCTCGAAGATCAGCTTGGAATCGTAGAGGAGCCGGCCGATCAGCGTCGACTTGCCATCATCCACCGAGCCGCAGGTGATGAACCGCAGCAGCGACTTGCGCTGGTGGGATTCCAGATAGGCGTCGATGTCGGTGGCGATGAGATCGGACGCGTGGGCCATCACAAACTCCGCTCACAATCCACCGTCACCCCGGCCGGAGCGCGACTGCGCGGAGTGCCGGGGCCGGACGGGCAGCCGCCAAGACGACGATCACATGGGAACCGGAGGGTCCGGCCCCGGCTCTCCGCTGCGCTTCGGCCGGGGTGACGGTAGCGGGTGAGGGGAGAGGTGCGCCCAGCGCTCATCAGAAATACCCCTCGCGCTTTTTCTTCTCCATCGAGGCGGACTCGTCCACGTCGATCAGCCGCCCTTGCCGTTCGGAGGTCCGGGCGGCGCGCATCTCGCCGATGATGTCATCGAGGGTGGCCGCGTGCGACTCGACCGCCGCGCTCAACGGGTAGCAGCCGAGCGAGCGGAAGCGCACCCACTTGGTCTCCTCCGCCTCGCCGGGCAGGAGCGGCATCCGATCGTCGTCGCGCATGATCAGCATGCCGTCGCGCTTCACGACCGGCCGAGGCGCCGCAAAGT
>JBIOEF010000056.1:0-22209 GCA_044445785.1 Caulobacterales bacterium | reverse complement strand
CCGACCCGTGCGCCTGGAAAACCGACTTCGCCAGATCCAGCCCGATCGTGCTAACTTCACCCATGGACGCCTCCCTCAGTGGTGTTCAACACCTCCACTCTGGCACTTAGATGCCGTCGGGGGGCGTCCACCCCATCGCTTCCCGGAAGGTGGGTGATGTCCGCTATCGACCCAAAGCGGACATTTCCGCGGGCGTCGGCCATACAGCGGCTGGACCGTCCGACAGATGTTCAGGTTCGAAATCCCTGGCGCGGGGAGTTCGCGGGAGCCTCAATCTCGGCGTCGAGCGCGGCCATCCATTCCCCCAGCTCATCAACCTCGTGAGAAAGCGGAACCCCAGCCATCGTTTGGTCAAGGAAATCCGCGAACGAGGGATCGAAACGTGACCGCACGACCCTCCAGTTAGCCCTGGCGCCAATGTATCTGAATAGGGCCTTCGCCGAGGTAGCGGTGCTCTGAAACGACTCATCATCGATCAGATTCTGGCGGTGCTGAAAGAAGGTGTCCTCGACACTTCGCAGGACTGAGAAGTGGATCGATCGGAACTGGAGTAATTCTTCCAACGATATCTGGCGATCACCATACACCCCCACTCCAAGTCGCATATCTGGGTAGCGCGCTACGGGATGAGTGCCCAAGAGACTTGGCGGGGAATTCGGCCTCGCGCCACTCAAAGTGGGAAAGACGTTATAATTTTTTATGGCCGCCAGCGTCCTTCATCGGCCCGTTAGTGAGGCCTGGACCGTTCGCTTCAACGCGCTGGCGAGGCGATCCGAGCCCAATGAACAACCTTGCTCGCTCGCCGTCAGTCGAAAGTCACACTATGTCCGTCAACAAAACAAGCGAATCCTCGGCCGTTGCCCTCGCGACATCAATCTCAGCCAAGGTCCGCCAAACCGTCATGACGTCCAAGCACACGATCGAAGCTCTCGGGCTCCTGGCCGACTGCGCAACCGTCGATGACGTTGTGTTGTTCGAGGTCCATATCTCGGCCTACGGGGCGTACAAATACAATGGGTGCGGAACGGTGACGATCGAGTTCAGCTGCAACCACCCTTACAACGGCTCCGAGTTCGTCTTCTCCCACACGTTTCCGCTGGCTTACTCCGGCCACATCGAAGACGACGTGGTCTTCGTCGATTCGGCGTCCCTCGAGTGGGAAGACTTCTTCGAACGCGAGGAGGCGCAGGAGGACGACGTCATCCTGCCGAAGCTGTTCTTCTACCAGCTCAGCCCCGCCGAGATGGCCTACCGCTACGGCGGGTCGGCGCTGGACGACGTCGGCTAGGACAGCGTAGGCGTCAATGCGGTCGGTCGGGCCGCGGGTCGGCTTCGATTTCGGCCCGCGGTCTGCCGGACAGCGGGCCTTCCCTCGACGGCGCCGTGGTGCGGTGGCGGGTTCGGCGCTGGCCGGGCTCGAATTTCCCTTACTGATTGAACGACACGGCGTCTTTGGCCGACTAATACCCGGATAGATCGTAAGTGTTACGGACGTGGTGGGACCCACTCCTTGCCAATCGCTCTTTCCCGCGGCGGTCGGCGAGGACGTGTCGGCCCTCCAGCGTTGGCGAGGCCAGCCGACCCGATCGACCCCTCGCTGGTTCGTCGCGGGCGTTCAAGGACGCCCTCCATGCTCAACAATGCGCTGACGATCGAATATCGCAACACCAACGACCTCAAGCCCTACTTGGACAACCCGCACATCCACAGCCGCCGGCAACTCGACAAGCTTAAGAACGGCTTGGGGCGGTTCGGGCAAATCACCCCGATCATCATCGACCGTGATGATACTATCGTCGATGGCGAGGCGGTCTGGAAGGCCTGGACGGCCCTGGGCGCCGAACAGATCGCGGTCATTGTCGCGCCGAGCCGCGATGAGGCCGAGATCCGCGCGATCCGCCTCGCCCTCAACCGCATCCCCGAGGAGGCCGGCTGGGACAAGGCGCGGCTGAAGCTTGAGTTCGAGGACCTGCTGAAAATCGGCTTCGACATGGATCTGACCGGCTTCGATACCGTTGAGATCGACATGGCGCTGGCCATCGACGAGCCTGGGTCGGGGGCGCTGGAGGATGCACCGCCCGGGCCCGGCGCCGGGCCGGCGATGGCCCAAGCTGGTGATATCTGGATCCTCGGCCGTCACCGCCTCGCCTGCGGCGACTGCCGTGATGTCGCTCTGACCGACCGGTTGATGGCCGGCGCGACGGCGCGGATGAGCTTCGCAGATCCTCCCTACAATGTGGTCATCGACGGAAATGCGGTCGGCAAAGGCCGCCATCGCGAGTTCGCCTTCGGCTCCGGCGAGATGTCGACGGCCGAGTTCACGGTGTTCTTGGCCGAGGCGCTGCTCTCGATCTGGCTTCGGCTCGTGGACGGCGGGGTCGCCTTCTGCTGCATGGACTGGCGCCACGTCGAGGAGACCTGCGCGGCTGCCCGGGCCGTCGGCTTCACGGTCATCAATCTCTGCGTCTGGACGAAGACGAACCCAGGCATGGGATCCCTCTATCGCAGCCAGCACGAGTTGGTCTTCGTCCTGAAGAAGGGCGAGGCGCCGCACGTCAACAACGTGGAGCTGGGCAAGCAGGGACGGTCGCGCTCAAACGTCTGGACCTACCGCGGCATGTCGTCGTTCGGCGCCGATCGCGATGAGCTTCTCGGCGCTCACCCCACGGTCAAGCCGGTCGCCTTGGCGGCCGACGCGATCAAGGACGTCTCCGGCCGCGGCGATCTCGTCTTCGACCCGTTCTTGGGCTCCGGGACGACGCTGATCGCCGCCCACCGCACAGGCCGGCGCTGCTTCGGCGTGGAGCTCGATCCGCTCTACGTCGATGTGATCCTGAGCCGCTGGGAGGCCGAGACCGGCCGCGAGCCGCAGCTGCCAGCCGGGACGCGATGGCCAGGACGCTCACCGAGGCGCCGCTGGCGCTGCCGGCGCCCGCCTTGCGCCTTCTCGGCCCATCGGGCTGGGAGGGCTAAGCCATGGCCGACCACAAGCGCGACTACGAGGTGGGCTACGGGCGCCCGCCACAGCATAGCCGCTTCCAACGGGGCCAGTCCGGCAACCCGCGCGGGCGACCGCGCGGGCAGCCGAACCTCGTCACCGACATCATGAACGAGCTCGCCGAGCAGATCCGCATCCGCGAGGGCGATCGCGAGCGGTCGGTCTCCAAGCAGCGAGCCATGGTCAAGGCCTTGGTGGCCAAGTCCCTGAAGGGCGAGGCGCGCGCCGCGGCGCTGCTGATCAATCTGCTGGTCAAGCTCGGCGACCAAACCGGGCCGCTGGCGGAAACCGAGGTGTCGGTGACGGCGGCGGACCAACAGGTGATCGACGATTTCCTGAAGCGGGCCATGGCCGAGACCGGCGCCAAGGGAGGCGGCAATGAACAATAGCCCCGACCTGCTCTCCGCGATCGCCCGGTCCGACTTCACGGCCTTCGCCTCGCGCGCATTGTTCGAACTTGAGAACACCTTCCCGCGGCCGGGGATGCACATCGAGCTCATCTGCCGCACGCTGATGCGGGTGCGCCAGGGCGATATCCGGCGTCTGGTGATCAACCAGCCGCCGCGGACCCTGAAATCGATCCTCGGCGCCGTGGCCTTCGCTGCCTGGCAGCTGGGACATCACCCCGAGTGGCAGATCATCATCGCCTGCCACGACCTGCGCCTGGCCGAGACGCATGCCGACAAGGTGCGCCAGATCGTCCGCAGCTCCTTCTACCAGGCGGCTTTCCCCAACACCCGGTTGCGGGCGGACTTCTCGGGCCGCGATCAGTTCCGGACCGAGAAGGGCGGCCAGGTGCTGGCTATTTCGCTCGCCTCCGGCGTCACCGGCCACGGCGCCCACCTCTTGATCGTTGACGATCCCATCGACGCCCGCAAAGCCGACGCCCCCGGAGAACGCGAGAACGCCAACCTGACGCTGGGCCGGAGCCTGCTGCAGCGCCTTCAGAGCCAAGTCGACAGCATCGTCCTGGTGCTCCAGCAGCGCCTGCACGAGGAGGATCCCAGCGGCTACCTAAGACAACGCGGCGGCTTCGAACACCTGGTGGTCCCCCTGGTGGCGCCGGAGGACCAGGACTACGAGGTGGGCGACTGGGTTTGGAGCCGCCGCGCCGGTGACGTTCTCGACCCCGATGGGTTCCCCCCAGACGTCATCGAAGATCTGAAGCGCGACCCGGTGATGTTCGCCGCCCAGTACCAGCAGGCGCCTCTGGCCGCCGGTGCCGCCCTCATCGGTCAGGACCGGTTCGCGCGCTATGACCAGCTGCCATCCGGGGTGGAACGCTGTGTGCTTTCGTTCGACACCGCCGTGAAGGCGAGCGGCGCCAGCTACAGCGTCTGCCTGGTGTTCAAGACCGATGGGCGCAACCACTTCCTCGTCGACGTCTGGCGCGACCGCGTGGACTATCAATGGCTGGAGGCCAAATCCTGGAACTGTTCAACCGCTATCGCCCGGCGCTGGTGGTCATCGAGGACGCCGGGTTCGGCCCCGCCATCGCCAGCAAGCTGGAGCCCGACCTCCCAGGCAAGGTCCGCCTGGAACGGCCGGCGGGGTCTAAGGTCGAACGCCTGCAAGCGGTGTTCGACGTGATCAACGCCCGCCAAGTCCACATCCCCCAGTACGCCACCTTCAACGAGGCGTTCCTCGCCGAGGTCTGCGCCTTTCCGGGGTCAGCCAGCGACGATCAGGTAGATGCCCTCAGCCAATACCTGAAGGTAATCAAGGAGGTCGGGCCGGCCTGGTTTGCGCCGAAGATCCTCGCGGGGATTAACCCCTCCCGCCACCCGCGCCATCCAATGCGCGATCCGCGGGCCGGACCGATGAACTACGTCTCGACGGGTCGCGCGCCGGGTGGCTCACGGGGGACGGGCCGTCGTCCATGACCCACCCAGACAAAGTGCATCGCTTCGGATCGGCGATGGCGGGCGACCTGCATCCGTCCACGAGCCGTCCCTATCCCTTCACGCCGGCCAGAGAGCTCGGGCAAGCCTGCGAGGCCGTTCTGCGCGGCGAGGGTCTGTCCTGCATCGCCGTTTGGCCGGACGGTGAGATTCTCCGCGATTGTGATGTCGTGTGGTGGCGAGCGGCCCTGACGGTTGGCGACCGCTTCTTGACGCCTCTGGTGATCGAGATCGCATCGCAGGCGGACATTGAGTTTTATTGGCGCGACGACATCGACGTGGTGGCGCACGCCGAGCCCCACATACTTGAGCAGCTCGACGCCCTGGCTACCGGCGAGGCGCGGCGCCCGATCAAGAGCGAATATGCGCTTGCCAGCCTGAGTCCGCCGAGACCGCATCACCTGGAGATCGACTCCTAGCCCGCCCGTCGCCTACGGCGCTGGCGGCCGCTCACGCCTAAACCGCACTTTACTCGCCGATATCTCGCGGTCCGCACTGGACTTCCATGCACCCGCGGCCATGTGCTGCTTCCGCTGGACGGATGACCTCGGCGAGATGCGCCAGATCGACATAAGCCATTCTGCGGACTGGACTTCCTTTGCAGGGCAAGCGGTAGTCGGACGCGTTGAAGGAGGGGCGGCGGAGATGGTGGATCGGGCGACGGCGGCCAGGGGCGCGGACGCGCTGGCGCTGGCGATCGGCGAGTTCATCGAGGACGCCGAAGGGGTCGCCATCCGATCGCCGCCGCAATTCCGAGGCTATCGCGACCAGGCTCAGACTCTCGCCAATGTCGGCGCCGATATTGCCGCCTTGGCTGCTGCCATGGAGGTCCTCGTGCGCCGGTCCCTGCGGCGGGACTGAACTTCGATATCTCCCACCCACCGGCCCGGCTCCAGTCCGGGCTCGCGGCGGTAGCGGGCGACCCATCGTCGCTCGGAGAGGAGAATTCGATGACCCAAGTCAGCCGCGCTCGGCGCAACTTCGTCACTCAGGCAGCCCAAGAGGCAGGCCTCGGCGCCCCCGAGAATTCGGAGACGCCGAAACGCGGAGACCCTGCAACCGCCGCCGCTCGGCCTCAAGTCGCCCCGCCCTCGGATCCTAAGGGGAAACTTGGACAGCTCCTCGCCCTTTTGCGCCGGCCCGACGGCGCCAGCCTCGCCGATCTCGTCGCCGAGACCGGTTGGCAGGCCCACTCGGTGCGCGGCGCGATGTCGGGCGCCCTGAAGAAGAAACTTGGCCTTGCGATCACCTCTGAGAAGACCGAGGGCGGCCGGGTCTACCGCGCCGCTCCGGGCGCCCAATGACGAGCGCGGGGTCAGAGCAAGCCCTGGCGGCGCAGGTTGCGCTCGTCGGTAGGATGTCCTTGGACGAGCTGCGAGCGGCCTGGAGGGCCATGCTAGGCGCTCCACCGCCCAAGCTGCGCTCAGCAGACTTGTTGGCCCGCGCGCTCGCTCATGAACTGCAGGTCAAGGCGTTGGGAGACATCCCAGCGCCGCTGCGGCGACGCGCTGCCGATCTCGCCCAGCGATTCGTGAGCGAGCCGGGCTTCACGCCGACACCGGGCCCGGTCCTCAAGCCCGGATCGTCCCTGATCCGCGAATGGCGAGGTGAGCGACACGAAGTCATCGTCCTGGAGGAGGGCTTTAGCTATCGCGGCCAGCGCCTCAGGTCGCTCTCTGAGGCCGCTTGCAAGATCACCGGCACGAAGTGGAACGGGCTGGTCTTTTTTGGCCTCAAGGACCGTGGAGTCGCGCGTGAGGTCCTTCGATGAGCCCGCGTCTGCGCTGCGCCATCTACACCCGCAAATCGACCGAGGAGGGGCTGGAGCAAGGGTTCAACAGCCTCCACGCCCAGCGCGAGGCGTGTGAGGCCTATGTCAAATCCCAGGCCGGCGAGGGATGGCATCTCGTCCAAGCCATTTACGACGACGGTGGCTTCTCCGGCGGTTCGATGGACCGGCCCGCCCTACAGCAGCTCTTGGCGGACATCGCGCGGGGCCAGATCGACGTAGTGGTCGTCTACAAGGTCGATCGCCTTACCAGGTCATTGGCTGATTTCGCCAAGATCGTGGAGATCTTCGACGCCAGGGGCGTGTCGTTCGTTTCCGTCACCCAGGCTTTCAACACCACGACCAGCATGGGGCGGCTGACGCTCAATGTGCTGCTCTCTTTTGCCCAGTTCGAGCGAGAGGTCACTGGCGAGCGCATCCGCGACAAGATCGCCGCTTCCAAGGCCAAGGGGCTGCGCATGGGCGGCCGCCCGCCGCTCGGCTACGACGTCGTCGATCTCCGACCGGTCGTGAACCCGGAAGAAGCCGAGCGCGTGCGGCACATCTTCAAGCGGCTCCTGGATCTTGGCTCAGTGACGGCGCTCGCCGAGGAGCTTCGGGTCACAGGCGTCAGGTCGAAGCGGTGGACCAACCGGCGTGGCGACGTGGTCGGCGGCGCCGTGTTCACGCGCGGCGCCCTGCATCACCTTCTCACCAACCCCGTTTATCGCGGCGCCAATCGCCACAAGTCCATCGTCCATGAAGCCGCCCACGAGGCCATCATCGATGAGGTGACCTGGGCCGCCGTCCAGGTGAAGCTGACCGAGGCCGGGACCACGATGCCAAGCGCCGGCCGGGTGGGGGAAGACGCCCTACTGGCGGGTCTGCTGGTGGACGACCGCGGCCACCCCATGGCCCCCGTTCACACCCGGCGCGGGGTGAAGCGCTACCGCTACTACCTTTCCCGCCCCCGGCGCAGCCGCGAGGGCGAGACGGTCGGTAGTCTTCCGCGCATTGCTGCCGGCGTACTCGATGCATTTGTCCTGGATGCCGTGCAGGGCCGGCTGGCCCTCGGTTGGCGGCCACAGGCTGACCTGAGGGATCGGGTCCGGGCCGCGTTGACCGGAGTGACACTAGGACGCGAGGAGGTGGCGCTCAATCTGCGATGTGCTGCTCTGAAAGTAAGCCCCGAGGCGCACGACGGCGACGAGGTCGAGGTTCGACTGGCCATCGCCCTGAAGCGGCGTGAGAGCGCAATTCTGATCCTCCCAGCCGGCGGGGCAGTCGCGCCGAAACCGCGGCTCGACAGGACGCTGGTGAAGGCCGTTGTCCTCGCCAGAGCATGGGCGACAGCCCTCGCAGCCGGCGAGTTCGATTCGATCAAAGCGCTGGCCCTTCGCTTCGGTCTCTGCCCAGCGCACACGATGCGCCTTGCGCCCCTGGGCTATCTCGCACCGGATATCGTCGAAATGGTCCGGGAGGGGAGGCATCCGCCGACCCTCTCGCTGAAGACCCTGACTGCGCAGCCGCTGCCTTTGTTATGGGAGGGGCAGCGAGCGGTGGTGAGTGCGATCTGCGCTGGCTGGATCCCGAAGGCAGCCGGACCGTGCGCCTAGTCAGCCGAGTCATCCGGCCGCACCAAGTCCATGTGCGAGACCTCCAGCGCCTGGGCGATCTCGTAGAGGGTCACGATGGTCGGGTTGCGTTTGCCGCGCTCGATCCCGCTCAGGAACTGCTGCGAGAATCCGCACTTCACGGCGAGCTCTTCCTGCGTGAGCCCCTTGGCTGCCCGCAGCCGCTTCAAGTTTCGCCCGACGAGCTGCCGCATATCCATGGCGGCAAGCTCGACCAATCAGTGGCCTCGGGTTTATCAACTATAGTATGTATGGCTCTCGACCAGCCACAGCGGGTTCGCGCCTCATGAAGACGTGCCCTTTCTGCGCCAACGAGATCCAGGACGCAGCCATCAAGTGCCAGTTCTGTCACTCAATGCTCGAGGATGCGCCCGCCATAGTGCCTGCCAGCGTGGCCGCACCCTCACGGCCCGTGCCTGCAGCTCCCGAGCCGCCGAGACCAACAGCGCCAACCCCAAGGCAGCCGCCCTATGCGGGGTTGCTTCGGTTCCTGGTTCGAGCCGGCATCGTGTTCTTCCTCGTGGCGGCGACTGCCGCTGGCGTGATGCTGCACTTCATTGGAACGGCGGTGAACCTTGGCCTAGCGGTCTTATTTGCGATTTGCGCGCCGGCCATCTGGTGGGCCGCGGACGTCTTCCGGCAGTTCGCGATGCCGACCTTCTACTTTGGGTCGGGCGCCATCGACATGGCCAAGAAGAGGCTGTTCTGGATGGTGGGGCCTCAGACCATCGGCGTGCTGACCGTCTTCGGGGTCTTCGCCGCGTTAGGCCTTGAAACCGCGTTGATGCCTTCTCCCTTCTGGGGAACCGAGACGTCCAATGCGCCAACGCCGGTGGTTGCGGCAAACACCGCCTCGCCAGCGACGTCCCTCAACAACGACGCGGCGCCAATAGCCGACACGAATGAGACGACCAATGTGGCGACCGATGGTCCGCCTTCGCCGCCACCGGACCCAGCGCCGTTTTCCTCGGACGGCCAGGCGGCGGGTTCAATTGCAGACCTCCCAGCCTCAGAAGCCGAGCTCTTCGCCAAATACCGCACCGACGTCTACACCGGCCCGATCACCGTGCCGGACCCCAAGGGCACCCCTCCAGCATTTGTCGCCTCCTACTTTCCGAAGATAAAGGCCGGGGTCGAATCCGGCCCCAACTTCGCCGGCACATATTCACTGACGACGTTTGCCTGTGGTGTCGGCTGCCTCGTCGGAATGGCGACCGACGTAACCAACGGGGCTGCCGCCAACTTGCCTCGCAGCGGTCCCAACGCGCCGCAGCTGTCCATCGAGTTCGTCAAGGACAGCAAGCTCCTTCGGGCGCGTTGGGCTGCGCACCTTGATGCAGGTGGGGCGGTTACCAGCTGCGCGCACGAGGACTTTGTGCTCGGCGATGATGGCTTCCAGTCGCTCGGCCGTATCGATGCGCCTGGTCCCTGCGCGACCTGAACTCCGGCGAACGACACGCTGCTCAGCGGCTTTCCCTGTTCCAGCCCGCCAAAGCCCGACTTGACACTGCTCGGGCGCTGAAATTCCCTGTTCCGTTGAGTAGGGAATAGTGGGCCGCATTGGCGTGAAGTCGTTGATATTCCGAGCGATGCTGTCCTGGGCGTAAGCGCACTGCAGGCTGGTTGACGCGGTTCCCTGTAGATTTCCCTGAAAGCAGGGAAGGGCGGTCGCAGAAGGCCAAACTCCTACTTTTGGAATCGGCCCAGAGAACGGGCGTGAGAAAGCGCCCAGAAACGCTCTCCGGGTGTGGTTCTGGAGACGAATTTCGCGACTAGTGGTCGGCTAAGGCGCGGGAATGTCGGAGGGAATTCGGCGCTGGGGCGCGACGGCCGTCGCGCCCCAGACTGAATGGTGGAGCTAAGCGGAGTCGAACCGCTGACCTCTTGAATGCCATTCGGAATTTTCGGTGTTTCGGTGTGGTGGCGCGTTCCACGTTGTTCACTGCTGTGAAGCTGTTTCCCCTTGAAAGACAAGCGATTTCGTGGAACGGCTGCGCACATCGCGTGACGCCGACGAACGCAACGCGCGAAACCTGGATGAAACCTGGAGGTCGCCGTGCCGAAGGTGTTGCTCAACAAGAAGTCCATCCGCAGGGCCGCGCCAGCGACTGGCCAGGTAGAGTTGCGCGATAGCATCACGCCGGGCTTTGGCCTGCGGATCGCGGCCGGTGGCGCACGGACCTACTTCGTCATGCGGCGGGTCAAGGGCAAGATGGTCCGCCGGACCGTGGGCAAGGCGCCCCCGCCATCGGTCGAACCTGACGACAAGCTTCCGCCCGGCGAGTTGTGGCCGGACGACGCGCGCCAACAGGCTCGCGTGATGCTGGCGGAGCTGGAGCGCGGGGTCGACCCCAGGGCCGTCGCAGAGGCCAAGGAGCGCCACGCCGCCGAGACGGCCGCGGAGGCCGCCCGCAACACCTTCGCCTCGGTCGCGGCCAGCTACTTCGCCGATCCGAGTAAGCGTGGCGGAGCGAAGTTGCGGAGCCGCGCCGAGCTGGAGCGCAAGGTCAAGGTCGACTGCGCCGAGTGGGCTGAGAAACCCGTCGCCAGCATCACCAAGGCCGACGTCAAGGAGCTGCTGCGGGGGAAGGCGGCCACGTCGCCGGTGGCCGCGAACCGCCTCCTGGCGCTCGTCAGGCGCATCCTGCGGTGGGCGGCCCGCGAGGACCTGATCTCCGCCAATCCGGCATGGGAGATCGACCCGCCGGGCGACGAAACCGAACGCGATCGGGTCCTGACCATGGAGGAGATCGCGCGGGTGTGGCGGGCGGCGGACGCACTTGGCTATCCGTTCGGGCCCATCGTCCAGCTCCTCATCCTGACCGCTCAGCGCCGCGGCGAGGTCGGCGAGCTCCGGTGGCCCGAGATCGACGGCGACGTCTGGCGCCTGCCTGACGCCAGAGCCAAGCGCGGGAAGGGCCATGTGATTCCTCTGTCGCCGCGGGCCGTGAGGATTCTCGCCAAACAGAAGCGCGTCGAGGGAACGGACCTGGTGTTCACGACCACCCGCCGCCGGACGACCCTACCGGACGGCAAGAAAGCCCCGCCGGCGGCGGTGGGCGGCTGGAGCCGGGCGCGCGAGAGACTCGAGAAGCTGATCGCCGAAGCGGTGGCGAAGGACGCCAAGGAGGAACTGGACATGGAGCGCCACGCCCTCGCGCCCTTCACCCTGCACGACATCCGCCGATCGGTGGCCACGCACCTGCGGGACGCCGGCGTCATGGGCGATGATCGCGTCGACCGCCTGACGGTCTCGAAAATCCTCAACCACGCCGAGGGCGGCATGACGCGGCTCTATGACCGCTACGCCGAAGAGCCGGAACAGCGGAGAGCGTTGGCGGCTTGGACCCTCCGAATCGAGGCGCTGGTCGGTCTCAACGTCATCGACCTTGAGGGCGCGCGGGCGTGACGCTGAAGTGGCGCCCAGATGGCAGGGGACGGTCTCTGCGCTTGGTCCCTTTGCCTCCCGGCCCCCTGCCGGCCGGCGTGTCGCCGCTGACCCGGCAGGCCCACGAGGCCGCGCTCGCCGAGTGGCGTGCGACTGTTTCCGCAGGAACGACATTCGAGGGCGCGGCTGCGCTGGCCGAGGAGGAGGCCCGGGCGATCTTGGAGGAAGGCGGCCCCGCGGCGGCGGAGAGCGCCACGCTGGTCTTGAAGAAGCTGGCCTACGCCCGCGAGGCCCTTGTGCGCGGCGACGTTAGCGGCTTCGGTCGGTGGGCGTTCGCCGCCGGCCAGGAGCGCGCGACCATGTGGGCGATCGCCAGCACGGCGGCAGACGCCCGCCAAAGGCTGAGTGAGACCCGCGCGACCGTGACGAACGCCGAGCATGAACGCTGGCGGGCGGAAGCCCGCGCGATCTGGGTGCGCCGGCCGGACATGAAGGCCACCGACGTCGCCCGGCTGGTGAGGAAGAAGCTCGGCCTGGACGTGGACGTCGACACGATCCGCAAGAAGGTCAGGACCGAGAAACCTGGCGCCGGCTGACAGAGGCGTCCGGTTTTCGACTGCGAGTCCGGTGCATCACGCGGTGGCACACGCAACCACCCGTGAGGACTCACCATGCTACTCACCTTCGATGACCTGAAGGCTCGCGGCGTCGTCAACAACAGGACGCAGCTCGCCCGCCTCATAGCAAACGCCAGCTTCCCCAAGGGCTTCCTCCTGTCGGCCAACGCAAGGCGCTGGGACGAGTCCGAGATCGAAACCTGGCTACAGGGCCGCCGCGAGCGCGCGGCTTAGAGATGGCCACCCAGGAAGCCCTCGCGGCCGTGGGTGCGGCGCGCGAGGGCGGGGGTGGTGATCAGCCGAGCGGCGGACCTCCCCACCATACAGATGCGCATCGGCGCTGCCCAGCATGTGGCGGCTGGCTTCGCCATCGCCCCGATCTGCGAATCCGCCGCGGCGCTGAGAACCTCATCGGCGCCAGGTGCGGCTGCGGCTGGCGCGGTTTCATCACAACGGGAGTCGACCATGGACGATGAACGGAAGCTCACGGCCCGAGAGGCGGAGCAGCTCGCCAAGCTGGTGCACCCCAGGATCAAGGTGCTGAAGGCCGCGGCAAAGGAGTGGGCCCAGAGGGCAAAGGCCGACTTCGAGGCGGAGATCGCCGCCCAATACGCGTTCGATGACGATGAGGTGTGGGAGGCGGCGGCGAAGTCGGCGGGCGAGGCGGTGAAGTCCGCCCAGGCGGTCATCAGCGCGCGCTGCCGGGAGCTTGGCATCCCGGACGAGTTCGCGCCGAACCTGACGATCGGGTGGCGGCACAACGGCTACCGCAACAGCACGACAGAGGCGAAAGCCGAGATGCGGCGGGTCGCCCACAGCCGGATCGATGCAATGCTCGCGGCGAAGCTGGTGGAGATCGACAAGGAAGGCCTACGGCTGCGGACCGACCTGATCATGCACCAGTCGCTTTCGCCAGCGGTCACCGTCTTCCTGGAGACCTGGCAGCCCATCGACGACATGGCGCAAGCAATCGCCCAATCCGATCGAGGCCGGCCGCTGGCGCCGCGCCTCATCACATCGGTGACCGACGCCGCCGACGGCTGAGGGAGAGCGCCATGGCGAGCGTCGGGATGACGGTCGCGACAAACATGCGCACCGGCGACGTCGGCCTGAATCCGCGAGATCGGGCCGAATGGTGCACGCTGGTCCGCCGGGATGGCCGCCTGGAGCCGGGCGCGCGGCTGCTGCTGCTGGAGGTGGCCGAGCACATCCACCGCGGCGGCAAGGGCAGCCGGACGCCGCACCTCGCCGGCTACTGCTGGGCCTCGCAGGCCACACTGGCGGGCTTGATCGGGGCCGGGGAACGGATGGCGCCCACCGGCCGGCGCACATTTCCGCGACCGCGCGCAGCCCGAAGACGGCTTGATCTGTAATCAGGTGGTCTCCAACTCCAACCCGTTGACGCACAAGGCATCTGCGCGCAGCTTTGCGGCCGAGTCTGTCTCCAGGTTTCACTCCAGGTTCCGAACATGCCCGCCGATCGCACGATCACCGCCGCCCGGAAACCGATGGCCCGCTCGCGCGTCGGCAACGGCAAGGTGCTGGTCGAAGGCGTTGACGGCCGCTCTGCCCAAGCGCGTCGGCTTCGCGACGTGATCGCCGACCTGACGGCCGACCTTGGCGGTGATCTTGGCGAGGCCGAACGGCTTCAGGTGCGCGCCGTCGCCGGTTTGGTGGTGCACGGCGAGCACCTGACCGCCGACATGCTGAACGGCCGCGACGTCGACTCCGAACAGCTCACCCGCGTCAGCAACAGCGCCGCGAGGCTGCTGGCGGCCTTGAAGCGCAACCGCCAGCGCCGAGCGCCGCCGGCCGCCACGCCGACGCTCGCCGAATACCTGGCCGCCAAGCGCCAGGCTGAGGCCGCGCCGGCATGACGGCGCTGATCACGATCGACGATGCCCTAACCGACCGCGGCCTGCTGGGCGCGGCGCTGGGCGACGTCCGGCCGTGGTCGGCATGGCGGGCCGTGCTGAAGGCCGCTTTCGCCGAGCCGCTGACGGCCGCCGAGCTGCGGACCTTCGGCAAGCTGGCGGGCGGGCGGAAGCCGCCGCGCCGTCGCGTTGCCGAGCTGTGGGTGGCCGCTGGCCGGCGATCGGGCAAGAGCCGCATGGCCGGGCTCGCCGCGGTCTACTTGGGCGCTTGTATCGACCACAGCCGACGCCTGGCGCCGGGCGAGACCGGCTACATCCTGGCCGTGGCGCCGTCGACCGGGCAGGCGGCGACGGTGAAGGCCTACGCCCTTGCGTTCTTGCAGGCGTCGCCGGTCCTGGCCCCGCTGATCTCCAGCGTGACCAGCGATGAGATCGTGCTGACGAACCGCGTCACCCTCGCGATCGGGGCGGCGTCGTTCCGCACGGTGCGGGGGAAGACGCTGCTGGGCGTGGTGGCGGATGAGGTGGCGTTCCTGCGGGATGAGACCAGCGCGACCCCGGATATCGAGCTGGTGCGCGCCGTGGTGCCGTCCCTGGCCGCGGCGGGCGGGATGCTGATCGGGATCAGCTCGCCCTATCGCAAGATCGGAGTGCTGGCGCAGCGCCACCGCGACCACTTCGGCCGCAACGGCGACGTGCTGGTGATCCAGGCCGCGAGCACGATGCTCAACCCGACCCTGGACGCGAAGATGATCACCCGGGCGCGCGCCGACGATCCGATCGCGAGCCGGTCGGAGTGGGACGCGGAGTTCCGCGAGGACATCGCCAGCCTGCTGACCGATGAGGCGATCGAGGCCGCGGTCGACCGCAACCGGCCGCTTGAGCTGCCGCGCCGCGAGGGCGTGAGCTATCGGGCGTTCGTGGACGCGAGCGCCGGGCGGGCCGATGCCTTCTGCATCTGCATCGGCCATAAGGAGCACGACGCCTTCGTTGCCGACGTGATCCGGGGACGTCGGCCGCCCTTCAACCCCGCCGCCGTCGCGGCCGACTATGCGGCGCTCGCCAAGGCCTATGGCTGCGGCGAGGTGGTGGGCGACGCCTACGCGGGCGAGTGGGTCTCCCAGGCCTTCCGAGCCGCCGGCGTCGAGTATCGACGCTGCGACCTCCCCAAGAGCGGGCTCTACCTTGAAGGCGTCCCCTTGTTCATGCGGGCTGCGGTGGTCATCCCCGATCTCCCGATCCTGACGCGGGAGCTGCGGCTGCTGGAGCGCCGGACGGCGAGGTCCGGCAAGGATGCGGTCGACCACCCGCAGGGTGGGTCGGATGACCACGCGAACGTGCTCTTCGGGGCTATGAGGACGGCGATGAAGGCGCCGCGGTTCGAGCTGGAGGGCGTGGTCGGCCCGATCCTCTACCGGGCTCGCGACAACTACGTGCCCGGCTATGACGGCCAGGACGCGGACTTCACGCACGATCACCGGGGCCGCGAGGTGCTTGTCGGAGGGGGATGGGGATGACGCTCGCGGACCAGATTCGGGAGGTGCTGGGCGCGGCGTCGGCGCCGATGACGACGCGAGAGATCGCTCTGGCGGTCGACAATGACGCCCCTGCCGCCTGGCAGGTGCTCGACCGGATGCGGGCGGCCGGAGAGGTCGAACGAATTGGCGGCCGGTCCCCCAACGGGGTCAAGCGGTCCGCGAGCTGGCGCTTGCCCCGGCCCGCTCTCCGATCCGCCCTGCCGGTGGGGGATCGATGATGTTCGGCTTCGGCCGCAAGCCAGCGCCGGCGCCGCCGCCGATCATCCCCTCGCCGGCTCAGGACGTGCTTGACGCCTGCCAGGCCTGCGACGTGGCCGCGGCCGAGCTCGCGCGGGCCGTGGAGCGCCGCCGACGGGCGCTTGTGGTGTTGGTGGCCGCGACGCCGGACCCAAGGTCCAAGGCGCTGCTGAACCGCTTGTACGTCCCCTACGGCGCGTGGCGGGCGCTCGCTCATCACGGCCTTCAGGATCTTCTCGGCTTGCCGCAGATCCCGACGCGCCACCGCAGCGGCTTCACCGACGCCGCGAGGGCGATGGTCGCCGCCACCGAATCCGCCCGCGCGACGCGGGCCGACCCTGAAACCGAGCCGGCGGACCCCGGCATATTGGAGGAGGTCTGACCTATGGGCAGGATCACCGACGAAGACATCGCCCGGGTGACCGGGCGCCCCGCGCCGGAGAAGCAGGCGCCAACCAACCGGCGCGAGGCCGCCGTGCAGGCGCTCAGCGACTTGGACGGTAGAGTCGCCGACCTTGTGGAAGAACACCGCCGGCCGGGTGAATCTCACGCCCAGGCGCATAGCCGGCTGCTGATGGACAGCCCGAGGCTGTACTCTGAGACGAAGGCCGCGAAGGCGGCAATTCTCAAAGCCCATGGCCTCGGGGACGCCGCGGTCGGAGGGCTGGTTTGATGCGAGCTGATCCCAACCTTGGGCCGCCGCCCGGCTTCGATAAGGCGCTCCCTGGCGTGATGACGAAGTTCAAAATTCACGAGATCAGCGGCGTCGACAAACCCGCCCAGGAAGGAGCCCTCGTCATGATCATGAAGCGCGACGGCAGCGACGACGCCGGCGAGATGGACCCGGTGATCAAGCGGACCTTCACCGCCGATGATCGCAAGCGGCTCGCGGCCAGTGGCGCGGCGATGCCGAGCGGGGCCTTCCCGATCGAAAACCGCGAGGATTTGCGGAACGCGGTGCAGGGCATCGGCCGAGCGAAAGACGACATCGCGGCCCGCGCGCATATCGTCCGCCGGGCCAAGGCCCTCGGAGCGGAGAACGAGCTCCCCGACGGGTGGTCGGCCGCCAGCGAGGACGACGCCGACGAGAACGAGGTCGACAAGGCGATCAAGGCGATGATCGCCAAGGGCGCCGCCATCCGCAAAAGCGGGGGCGACGGCGTTGTCGGCTCCGCCAGCTACGGCGCCCCGCCGATCGGCGTCGGCCAGGCGCATCCGGGGTGGCCGGGAGGCTTGGCCAGCCAGCCAGGCGTCTCGACCAAGCCCGAAGGCCGCGCTCAGATCGGCCGCCCGCCAGTCACCGGAACGCCGGGAGACGAGGATGATCCCGACGCCGACGACAACGACGCCGCGCCCGCCTGGCTGAGCCAGGGTGGCGACTGGGCGGAGAAGCGGGTCCGGGCGGGCGCCGAGCTGCAACGGCGCGCCCGGCGCGTCGCCAAGCGCGAGGGCGTGAGCGAACACGTCGCCTATCACCGGGTCCTGGGGTCGCCGGCTGGCCGGGCGCTCTACGGCGCTACCCGTTGAGGGAATCCCGGCGTTCGCGTCCATGCGCGCCGGGGGCCAAGGCGGGGGTGGCCTCAAACTCCGCCAGCTCGAGTCGCCGCGATCTCCTTGGCGATGATCGGGCAGGCCGGCCGGGCCCCCACCCCGGTCGGCCGTTCCGCCTTCGCTAACGACAGATTAGGCACGTTCGCTCATGGTGGCCCGACCGTCAGGCCCGGAGGAAGGCGCCTTGAAACGAGCAACCCTTGTCGTCGCCGGCGTGGTCGGCTTCGTTGGTCTGTGCGCGCTGATCGGCGTCGTGCATCCGCTCGATGCGAACTGGAGGCCGCCCCCGCCAGCGAAGGCCACGGCGCCACCGCCTCCCGCTGCGCCCGCCGTGTCGAAAGATGATCTGCGCCAGTTCCGGCGCATCTGCGAAGCTGAGGTCCAGGCCGGCCTAACCGACCCGGCGACCTTCACGCCGCACATGTTCCTGGCCGGCGAGCCCACGCCCGTCACCTGGCCGGATCACACCACGTCCCTGCGGTGGGCCTTCGATTTCGACGCATCGAACGCCTATGGCGCGGTCGGCCACTACACCGCGACGTGCGGCCAGAAGCCCGACGGGACCGTCACGTCGTCGATCGCCATCGCGACCGCGGACTGAGCCGGCTTCGCCGCGAACTTCAGCCGTCCAGGTATGATCGACGGAGCGACTCCACGCAGTCGTCGGCGTCTTGGTTGGGGAATTGCTCCCAAAACGCATCGAGGTCTGCCCTCAGCGCTCGCCGCCAGCCAGCGTCTTCAGGGTCATTGCGGGCCGCCGCTCTCGCTTCCTCGACTTCGGCCTGCGAAGGCTCCCTTGGACCGGCTCGCTCTTGGCGCCGAGCCCGCCACCACGCCACCATTTCCGCCATCGTCGCCATCATCGGCCTCCTGAAACCTGGATCGAAACCTGGCGGGTGTTTCCGGGCGAGTCAGAGGCGGCGGGCAGCGCCGGCGTCTCCGAAAAAGGCGAACCCCCACAGTGGTTTACTGCGGGGGTTCATGGTGGAGCTAAGCGGAGTCGAACCGCTGACCTCTTGAATGCCATTCAAGCGCTCTACCAGCTGAGCTATAGCCCCGAGGATCGTTCCGCCTCGGCGGTGGGCGCGGAAACTAGTGCGAGGCGCCTGGGCGATCAAGCCCTTGGCGTCCCGGCGCGCCGCGGCGGTTAGTCCTCTCCGGCGCCCTCTTCGGGCAGGCCGTCGATCTCGTCTTCGGAGAAGTCGTCGTCGTCATCGTCCTGGATGAACGGCACCTCGTCGTCGTCGGCGTCCTCCAGGTCCTCGTCCTCGGCGAAGTCGACGCCCAGGGCTTCCTCTGGGACCGGCGCGGCGGCTTCGGCGTCTTCGTCCTCGTCGTCGCTCGCCACCGGTTCGGCCACCGCCGCGGCGGCGTCCAGTTCGGGGGCTTCCTCCGGTTCGGCCTCGAAGCCTTCCTCGACCTCAGGGGCGACCACCTTCACCTCTTCGGCCTCGTCTTCGGGGAGCGGCGCGCGGGTGCGCACGCGGCGATTGCGCAGCGCCTCCTCCGGGTCGAACTCGGCGCCGCACTTGGGGCACACCGCGGGCCGGCGGGTGAGATCGTAGAACTTGCTCGAACAGGTGGGGCAAATCTGTTTGGCGCCCAGTTCGGGATTGGCCAAGGCGGCGACCTCTATGGATGTGTGAAGAGCCGGCTCCCTTGCCATGGGTCAGGGGCGCTGTCAAAAGCAAAGCCCCCTGCTGCAACCGCCTTTTGAGGACGCGGAATATCCCATGACCGAGACCGGACTTACGGCCCGTCCGGGCGGTCCGCTCAAGGGCAGAGTCCGCGCGCCCGGGGATAAGTCGATTTCCCATCGCGCGCTGATCCTTGGCGCGCTGGCGCGGGGCGAGACCCGGATCGATGGCCTGCTCGAGGGCGACGACGTCATGCGCACCGCCCAGGCCATGGGCGAGCTGGGCGCCACGGTCACCCGCGAGGGCGAAGGCGCCTGGCGCGTGCAGGGCCACGGTGGCCTCAGCGAGCCCGCCAGCGTCATCGACTGCGGCAATTCCGGCACCGGCGTTCGGCTGATGATGGGCGCGGCGGCGGGTTTTGAGATGGTCGCCGCGTTCACCGGCGACCCCTCCCTTCGGGGCCGGCCGATGATGCGCATCCTGCGGCCTCTCGGCGAAATGGGCGCGACCTGGCTCTGCCGTCAGGGCGGGCGCCTGCCGCTGGCCCTGAAGGGCGGCGGCTTGAGCGGCATCGCCTATCGCCTCCCCGAGCCATCGGCGCAGGTGAAGTCGGCCGTGCTGCTCGCGGGTCTCAACGCCGCGGGCGAAACCGAGGTGATCGAACCGGAGGCGACGCGCGACCACACCGAGCGGATGCTGCGCGCCTTCGGCGGCGAGGTCAGCGTCGAGGACCGCCCGGACGGGCGCCATATCCGCCTGGCCGGCGGCCAGATCCTGGTGGGGGCGAGGATCTCGGTGCCGGGCGATCCTTCCTCCGCCGCCTTCCCGCTGGTGGCGGCGCTGATCACGCCAGGCTCTGAGGTGACGGTGGAGGGCGTGCTGCTCAACCCCCTGCGCACCGGCCTCTTCGCAACGCTGCGGGAGATGGGCGCCGAGCTCGAAATCACCAACGAGCGCGAAGAGGGCGGCGAGCGGGTGGGCGATGTCACCGCCCGCTACTCGACCCTGATGGGCGTCGACGTGCCGGCCGGGCGCGCGCCCTCGATGATCGACGAATATCCGGTGCTGGCCGTCGCCGCCGCCTTCGCCCAGGGCCCGACGCGGATGCGCGGCATCGGCGAGCTCAGGGTCAAGGAGAGCGACCGCATCGCCATGATGGCCGCCGGCCTTGCCGCCTGCGGCGTCGGCGTCGAAGAGGAGCCGGAGGGCCTCACCGTCATTGGCACGGCCAGGGCCAATCACCGGGTCCGCGGCGGCGGCCTGGTCCGCACGCACGGCGACCACCGCATCGCCATGGCCCACCTGATCCTGGGATTGGGCGCGCAAGAGCCGGTGGCGGTGGACGAGCCCGGCATGATCGCCACCAGCTTCCCCGGCTTCGGCCCGCTGATGGCCGGACTGGGCGCGCAGATCGGATGAGCGGGGCCGGCCTGCGTCCTTCGAGACGCCCGCTCCGCGGGCTCCTCAGGATGACGATGATATTGGACCGCCACAGAGTTCGTCATGGTGAGGAGCGCTCGCCAGAGCGCGTCTCGAACCACGCAGGCCATATCGCATTCAGCAGGGCGAGGGGGGTTTGACCCAGCCCTTCGTCATCGCCGTCGATGGACCTGCCGCCTCGGGCAAGGGCACCATCGCCACGCGCCTGGGCGAGATCTACCGCCTGCCGGTGCTGGATAGCGGCCTGTTGTACCGGGCGGTGGGGGTCAACCTGCTGCGCCAGGGCGGCGATCTGGCCGACGAGGCGGCGGCCGCGGCCGTGGCGGCGCGCCTGGAGATCGCCAGCCTCGCCGACGAGGCCTACCGCACCCGCGCGGCCGGGGAGGCGGCCAGCCGCGTCGCCATCTATCCGAGCGTGCGCGAGGCTTTGCGCGCCTTCCAGCGCGGCTTCGCGCGGCAGCCCGGCGGGGCGGTGATCGACGGGCGCGACATCGGCACGGTGATCGCCCCGGACGCGCCCGCCAAGCTCTACGTCACCGCCTCGACCGAGGCCCGCACACAGCGCCGATGGGCCCAGCTGCAGGCCGCCGGCGAGGACGTCGCCTATGCGGACGTGCTGGCCGACATCCAGCGCCGCGACGAGCGCGACGGGGCGCGCGCCGACTCGCCGATGACGCCGGCTGCCGACGCCGTCTTGCTCGACACCACTGAAATGACTATAGAAGCCGCCTTCGATGCGGCCCGCCGCATCGTCGAGGCGGCGCGCGTCCGGTGGGAGCAATCCTGAAGGGCCAATCCATACGCGCCATACCTCGCACGGCCGCGGGCGCTCATTACCTGACATCAACGCCTCGCCCGCGATGCGCGTAAGAGCGCCCGGACGCAGGCCAGCAATGGACTTCGAACCGAACACATGGCCGACGACCTCAGCATGAACCCTACCCGCGACGAGTTCGAAGCCCTGCTCGACGAGAGCATGGGCGGCAGCGACTTCTGTGAAGGCACGGTGGTCAAGGGCCACGTCGCGGCCATCGAAAAGGACTTCGCGATCATCGACGTTGGCCTGAAAACCGAGGGCCGCATCCCGGTGAAGGAGTTCGGCGTCGACGACGAGGGCAAGCCGACGCTGAAGGTCGGCGACGAGGTCGAGGTGTTCCTCGAAAGGGTCGAGAATGCGCTGGGCGAAGCGGTGATCAGCCGCGACAAGGCCCGCCGCGAAGAGGCCTGGACTCGCCTGGAAGGCGTCTACGCCAAGAACGAGCCGGTGATGGGCTCGATCATCGGCCGCGTGAAGGGCGGCTTCACCGTCGACCTCGGCGGCGCCTCGGCCTTCCTGCCCGGCAGCCAGGTGGACATCCGTCCGGTGCGCGACGTCGGCCCGCTGATGGGCCGCGAGCAGCCGTTCGCGATCCTGAAGATGGACCGCCCGCGCGGCAACATCGTCGTCTCTCGCCGCGCCATCCTGGAGGAAGCCCGCGCCGAGCAGCGCACCGAGCTGGTCAGCCAGCTGCAGGAAGGCGAAGTGCGCGAAGGCGTGGTCAAGAACATCACCGACTACGGCGCGTTCGTGGACCTGGGCGGCATCGACGGCCTGCTGCACGTCACCGACATGAGCTGGAAGCGCGT
>JBIOEF010000055.1:0-22561 GCA_044445785.1 Caulobacterales bacterium | reverse complement strand
GCTTAGTGGATCGCGCTGCCGGCGGTCGAAAGGCTGGTGTTGAGGTTGCCGCCCAGCGTCGTAACGGCGCCGATGATGACGACTGCGATGAGGGCGACGATCAGGCCGTATTCGATGGCGGTCGCCCCGGACTGGTTGGACATGAAACG
The DNA here is from genome assembly GCA_044445785.1 of Caulobacterales bacterium. Classification (GTDB taxonomy): domain Bacteria; phylum Pseudomonadota; class Alphaproteobacteria; order Caulobacterales; family Caulobacteraceae; genus Acaudatibacter. The sequence continues at coordinate 22,412 of JBIOEF010000055.1, read as the reverse complement.
CGTGATGAACTTCTGCATGTTTGGCTCCTCTTAAGATTTGAGACGACGCCGCTCATGACGCCATCAAGTCTCGTGTGACGACCACAGCCTCTCAAACATGATTTAATTCGTCCTAAAGCTGAAATTTATTTGTTCTTGATAGTAAATAACTGTTAATCGAAGCGATACCGACACCCACGCAAGTATCTGTAAGAACCATTATTTCCGCATACGATTCACCGGGCCTTAAGCGAACGCTGATAGGTGAACGGCCGTACGCTCGCGGGCGCCCAGGCACGGTTCTACTTCCAATGACTTCCACCAGCGCAGCCGCGGCATCCGACCCGGCTGAAAAACGGTCGAAGCCCAGGCGATGGCGGCTGCAGAGCGGCCGGATCAGCGCCGCCGACGGCGATTTCTCCGTCGGCTGCATGATCGTGGACATCAGCGAGACCGGGGCCAGGGTGCGGATTGAAGAGGCGCTGCATCTTCCGCCCCGCGTCTACCTGATCGATACCCGCGACCGGGTTGGCTACAAGGCGCGGCTGGTCTGGGCGGCGGCGCCGGAATACGGGCTGATGCTGACGCGCAAGTTCGGTCTGAGCAACGCCACGGCCGAGGGCCGGGCCGACGATCGCTAGCGCGGCGCCGCGGGCGGCGCTTTTACCGAAAACTAGGAGCTGTCGAATACTCTTCGCCGTCTAAGCCGATCGAGACCCCGATGGAAAACGCAAAGCGATCAATTGCGCCCAACCTGCTGGCCCTGGTCTCCGTGGGCTCGATCGCCGCGTTCGTGACCATCCTTTGCTACGTGGCGGCCAGCTACTCAGGCGCGCGCGGCCTGCTCTCCATCGTCATTGTCGGTCTTGCCGCGGGCGGTCTGATCTTCTTCCGCCAGCTGCGCAAGGCGGCGAGCGACCTGACGGCCAGGGAATCGCGGGCGCAGTACCTCGCAACGCACGACGAGCTTACTCAGCTGCCGAACAAATCGCTGCTCATCGATCGCCTCACCACCGCGGCGAAGGCGGCGGTGGGCGCCGAGGAAGAGGACGCCGTCGGCATCTTCTGCATCGGCATCGATCGCTTCGAGGAGGTGATCGAGGTTCTGGGGATCGGCGCGGGTGATGACGTCGTCACCGAGGTCGCCTCGCGGCTGGCCACGGTATGTCCCGCGCGGGACACGCTCGCGCGCTATGGAGACGACGTCTTCGCCCTCGTCTGGTCGTCCGTCTCGCGCGACAAGGCGCACGTCATCGCCGCCGACCTGGTGGGTCGGCTGTCGGAACCCTACGCATCGGCAGGCGGACAGGTGCTGATCACCGCCTCCGTCGGCATCGGCTTTCTGAGGCGCGATCTGACCCATCCGATCGAGGCCCTGCGCGAAGCCCAGATGGCGCTTTCCAGCGCCAAGAAGCTGGGCGGGGCGCGTCACAGCGTCTTCCTGCCGGCGATGGATCAGGCGCTGAAGGATCGCAAGACCCTGGAGGTGGAGCTGCGAGCCGCGCTGACGCAAGACGCTCTTTCCATGGTCTATCAGCCCCAGGTCAACGAGAAGAGCATGATCGTCGGCGTCGAGGCGCTGATGCGCTGGACCAGCCCCGAGCGCGGCGAGATTCCGCCGAGCACGTTCGTGCCGCTGTCCGACAGCTGCGGTCTCAGCGACGCCGTCGGGCGGTTCGCGCTGCGCCAGGCCTTCGCCGACGCCAGGCGATGGCCGAACCTGAAGGTCGCGATCAACGTCTCCGCGCCCCAGATCCGGTCCGGCGGCCTGGTCTCGACGCTGAAGGAACTCATCGAGGAGACCGGTTCCAACCCACGCAATTTCGAGCTGGAGATCACCGAAAGCGTGCTGCTGGCCGACGAGTCGGAAACCTACGACACGCTCCAGGCCATCCGTCGGATGGGCTTCTCCATCGCCCTGGACGACTTTGGCACGGGCTACTCGAGTCTCAGCTATCTGCGGCGTTTCCCCGTCGACAAGATCAAGATCGACCGCGCGTTCGTCTCGCACCTCGGCAAGCGGCCGGAATCCAGCGCCATCGTCAAGGCGATCGTCGACCTGGCCGAAGCGCTGGACCTGAAGGTGATCGCCGAGGGGGTCGAGACGAAGGACCAGGTCGAGCGTCTCATCCAGGCCGGATGCTTCCTCTACCAGGGCTACCTCTACAGCCGGCCGGTCGGCGCCCAGGCGATCGACGACATGCTCGCCGGCCGCATCAAACTGGCCGCCTAGGACCTCTAGGGCTCAGGCCTTCGCGACCTCGGCCCTGGCGGCCAGGACGCGGCGGCGGGCGTACCAGTAGGTCCAGGCGGTGAGGCCGCCCAGCATCCCGTAGCCGACGATCGGGCTCACCAGCAGGAACTGCGGGATGGTCAGCGCGAAGACCAGCACGCAGGCGATCGCCGACTCCAGGAGCAGTCCCACGCCCCAGGCGAGGGTCATCACCATCATCGCGCGCCGGAAGATCGGGCTCTCGCGCACCTCCTCCAGCACCTGCGCCTCGAGCGACGACGTGCGGCGGGTCCGGGCGCGGGCCAGCTGATGGATCAGGGGCCTGCCGATCGCCGCCGAGCCCAGGAAGATCAGGCCGATCACCGCGATCACCAGATGCTCGCGCAGCTGCAGGAGCTTCGCGCCCCCGCCGCCGATGAAGGCCAGCAGCGAAAGCGCGATGCCGGCCAGCACCAGGAGCGAAAGGGCGTCGATCCGCCGGCGGCGCACGAACTCGGCGATCGACCAGAGGATCGGCGGCGTGGATGCGGTCATCATCGCGTAGACCTCGCCCAGGGACGGCTTGGCGAGACTGAAGACGGCGAACGGCAAGGCGAAGTTGACGACGAGCTCCACCACCGTCGCCAGGGCGTTCTGCTGCGCCCAGGCGCCGGCCTTGCTCAGGGCTTCACTCAGTCCAGCCACGCGCGCCGCTCCTTCACTCGAAACCATCCGGCTCATCAGCTTACCCCCGCCAGGGCGAGGCACTCGATGCCGCCGTCGACATAGAGGACCTGTCCGGTCATCTGGGAATTCTCCGCGCTCACGCACCAGGCGAGGACGGCCGCCGCCTCCTCAGGCCGGCCGGGATAGGCCCCGCGCAACGGCGTCATCGCGGCCATCGCGGCGCTGGTCTGCGGGTCGGAGAGGACGTAGGCGGCGGCGGGGGTGTCGAAGAAGCCGAGCGCGACCGCGTTGAGCGCAATGCCGGCGCCGGCCCAGTCCGGCCCGGGCGCGGCCTTGCGGCACCAGCGCTGCAGCGCCTGCTTGGCGTTTCCGTAGAGATCCAGCGGCGCCTGCGTGGCGGCCGGCATCGGGTTGGCGCGCGGGCGACCCGGATCGGCCGCCTCGAAAGCGGCCCTGGCGATGGCGATCGTCCTCGCCTCGTCCATGGCCAGGCACGCCTCGACGAGCCCTGGGAGCGCCGGCCGCAGCGAGGCCACCGAGGAGACGGCCACGGCACGAGGCGCCGGGCTGGCCCCCAGCAGCGGGCGCAGACCCTCAAGGGTCGCCACCGCGCCGAAGAAGTTCAGCTGCAGGCTGGTTTCAGGCGAGCCGCCGCCGGCGTTGGCGACGATCCCGTCGATCCGGCCGCCGGAAAGGCGCGCCACGCCCTGCGCCAACGCCGCGCGACCCTCCGGCGTCGTCAGGTCGGCGATCACATCTGCGTCGTGCAGGTCGCAGGCGATGACCCGCCCGCCCCGCTCGCGCAGGAGGCGCGCGGTCGCCGCGCCGATCCCCGACGCGGCCCCGGTGACGACATAGGTTCGCTCCACGGCTGACCTCCTTGCAGGCGGTACGATCATCTTTCGAGTAAATGATCATTTACCGGATAGGGCGCATCTAGTGAATGCGTATTCACTTGTCAAGCGTCGCCGCGCCGCCTAGGTCTTCGCCCATGCCGAGCCGCCAAGCCCCTGTTCCGCGCGCCGCCACCGAGCGGACCCGCGCGCGCATCGTGAGCGCGGCCGAGCGCCTCTTCGCCGAGCGGGGCTTCGCCGGGGTGACCATGCCGGCGATCGCCGCCGCCAGCGGCATCACCGCCGGGGCGATCTACAAGCACTTCGCCAGCAAGGCCGACCTTTTCTTCGAGATCGTCCGCCGCGGCGTCCAGGCGACGGCCGCGTCCGAGGCAGGCGGCGCGGAACGGTCGCTGCCGGACATCGTCGGCGGCTACACGACTCGCCGGCAGAAGCTGCTGCGCCAGTTGGCGGTCGAGGTGCACTACGCGGCCGCCAAGGACCCCAAGGTGCGCCGGCTGCTCAGGCAATCGCTCGACCTACGGGTCCAGGACCTTGAGCGCGGCTTCGAGGCCGCCCAAGGCGCCGGCGGCCTCGATCCGGCGTTGGATGCGGAGCTGCTCGCCTGGTCGGTGATGGTGTTCATCCTGGGGCTGATGCACATGGAAACCCTGGCCCCGCAGCTGGTCGGCGACGAGCGCTGGCATGACTTCGTCGGCGGCCGCGTCCTGGCGCTCCTCGGCCTGCCCAGCCCAAGCTGACCCTGGCGAGCCGCGTTCAGCTCCTGACCCGCGCCGCCTCGACGGCCGCGACTTTCGCCGCCTCGACCGTGCAGCTGTAGGGCAGATCCGGTTCGGCGCAGAAGTCGGGCCATTTTCCGGTGGCGCGCCAGTAATCGACCAGGCCGATCCTGGCCGCCAGCCCGATGAACCGCGGGTCGTGGCGCAGCGCGCTCGTCTGGGCGACGAAGAGGTAAGGCGGCTGAGCGGTGTAGTAGGCCTCAAACCCGTCAGCGTACGCCGCCCCGGCGGCGAAGGCGGCGTCGATGTCGCCCAGCCGCGTCAGCACAACCATGCCCTCGCCCGGGTCAAATTGGCCGGCCTTCACGGCCGCTCCAATGGAAGCGGCCGCGCGGGTGCGATCGGCCGCCCGACCAGACTCCTCGGCGAGCAGATACTCCCGCCAGAACGGCGCGGTGTGCTGCGCCGGCGACGTAGGAGCATCGAGCAAGGCCAGCGCGATCTTGGGGTCGTCGCCCTTGGCGGCGAACCAGAAGCGAGCTTGCAAGACCGATTGGCTGTCGGGCCACTTCTTGACCATGTCGACAAGCAAAGCAGCCCCGTCTCGGGTCTGGCCGGTCTCGAACAGCAGATTGGCCAAGGTGTAGTTGACCCACGGTTGAAGTGGCTCCAGCGCGGCGGCCTCGCGCGCCCGCTCAGTGGCGGCGTTGAGACGACCGCTCTGGGCAAGCAATCGGCTCTCCAGGACTGGAAGCATGCTCATTGACTGGTCGACCGCCAATCCTTGAGTGAGCGCCGCCTCGCGCCCGCGCCAGTCGGTGTTGGGTCGCAGGAGGCTGAGCGCCACATAGGCCGCGCCTTCGTGCGGTTCGAGCGCCAGAGCCTGCCGCGCCTCGGCCGCGGCCTCCGCCCTGAGCACGGCGGCCCGGTCGTTGGTGGCGTCGCGGCCCATTATGGCGAGGATCATGGCCAGACTGCCGTGCCCGTCGGCGAAGCTGGGCGCGCGTTGAACGACCTGTCGCGCCAGGGGCTCGGCCTGCTCCAACTCGCCATCGTCGGTGAATATCTCCCTGGCCGCCACGAAGTCACCGACGACCAACGGGTCGGTCACGCCCGCCCTGTGTGCGGCAAGCGCCGCCGCGGCGACAACGGTCGATTGGGCGGCGACTTGGATCTGCAAGGGGTCCGATGCGGTGGCCAAGCCCACGAAGTCACGGGACCAAAGGACCGTATGCTGAGCCGCGTCGTCCAGGTGGACACGAACATGGATCGAGCCGTCCGTTTCCTGCACCGTTCCGTCGAGCAGCAGGCCGGCGCCCAGCCGTTTGATGGCGGCGGCCGCGTCTGGCCCACGCAGGTTGGCGCTCTCGGTGCGGGAAACTACCTGCATCTGGTTGGCGGCGAGGACTCCCGTCATCTCGTCCAGCAGGCCGTCGGCGAAGAAGCGGGCGTCCTGACCGGGGCTTAGCGTGTCGAACGGGAGGATGGCGACGCGCTGGCTGGCCGCGCCGGTCGTTTGGGTCAGGCGTGCGCGCAGGGTCCACAACCCGACCCCGGCCACCAGCACGACCGCTGCGACAGCGACGGCCCAGACCGGCCACCCCCTGGCCAGAAGCCTGGCCCACGCGCTGCCGGGCTTGGGTGCGACGGACGCCGGCCGAGCCTCCGGCGCGTCCACGAGCGCGGCCACACCCGCGATGACCTTCAGCCACTGAGGGTCGCCGGCGTCACCCGACCAGTGCGAGAGGTCCGCGCACTGGATCTGGTTGAACGGCATGGGCGGCAGAACACCGCCGATCGCCACCTGCACCAGCTTGGCCGCGTGCATGGCGAAGTCGGCTTCCGCGCGCACCCATTGGGAGCGGATCGCCGCCTCCGACCACACCACCAGCACGACGTTGGCGGCCTTCAGTCGTTCCTCGATCACCTCCGCGAAAGGACGGTTCGGCAGCAGATCATCGTCCCACCACACGTCATAGCCCAGCGCCCGCAACTGGCCCGCGACCCGCTGAGCCACCGTCCGCGTCTGCGAGGCGTAGGAGATGAAGACGGTGGACATGCGCTCGGACTATGGCGAAGGCGCCTCTGGTTGGCAAAGCTAGCGCCGGGGGCGAACCCCCGGCCCTCCAGCGCGACACTGGCGGACGGCGCCCGCTCCTGCCAAGGATGGCGCCATGCCCGCTGACCCCGACCTGCCGCAACTGCCGCCGGGCGCGTTCGCCAAGGAGGACGGCGGAGACGACGCGGCGTTTTACGCCTTCCCGCGGCTGGTCACCCATATCGACGACGCTGCGATCGCCGCGCTGAGCGCGTTCTACCGCCAGGTCCTGCCGCCGGACGGCGTGGTCCTGGACCTGATGAGCAGCTGGGTGAGCCATCTGCCGGAGGGCGTCCACTACGCCGAGGTCATCGGCCATGGCATGAACGCCGAGGAGTTGGCGGCCAATCCGCGCCTCAGCCGCTTCTTCACCGCCGATTTCAACCGCGATCCGGGCTTGCCCCTGGCGGACGCCAGCGTCGATGCGGCGATGATGTGCGTCTCGGTCCAGTACCTGCAACGCCCTGTCGCCCTCCTGAGCGAGGTCGCGCGGGTGCTGCGGCCGGGCGGTCCGGTGGTGATCAGCTTCTCAAACCGCCGCTTTCCCACCAAGGCGGTGGCGGTGTGGCTGGCGCTGGGCGGAGCGGGACACGCCGAGCTGGTCGAAACCTACCTGCGCGCGGCCGGCTTTGCCGAGGTCAGCGCGCACCGTCTGGTCGATGGCCGGATCAGCGATCCGATGACGGCGGTGGTCGGGCGGCGCTGAGTCCCGCCGCGTAAGGAACCTTCGCGCTCGCCATGGATTTGCACTTGCGGGGCGGCGTGTTCGCCTCCGGAGGGAAGCTGATCGATGGCTCTCGACCACATCCGCCACGAGGTCGTCCTCGCGCTGGCGCTGACCAACGATCTGATCCGCGAGGCGCGCTGGGACCTGGCGCATGGGACGTTCCGTCAGAAAGTCGAGGCCGCCGGCGAGCTCACCTTCCTGCAGCGCCAGAAGGCCAGGCTCGAGGCCCGCCTGCGCGAGATCGACCGGCATGTGGCCGCGCCGGAGACTCCGTTCCGCTGGTTCCGCCAGGAGTGGTTCAACCTGATGCTTCAGGTGGAGAGCTGGATCGCCCACGGCTGAGCCGCCGGCGGCTAGAGCCGGAGCCTGGCCATGGCGACGGCGTCGACGAAGGCGCCGTCTCGCCACGCGTGGGACCGGAAGAGGCCCTCCCGCTCGAAGCCGAACCGCTCGTAGAGGGCGATGGCCCGGGCGTTGTCGGCGTAGACGCTGAGTTCCAGGCGCTTCAGGCCCAGCCACCGGTCCGCCTGGTCGATCAGGGCCGCCATCAGCGCCGAGCCCGCGCCGCGGCCGGCGAAGGCGTCGTGCACCGCCATTCCGATGTCGCCGGCATGGGCGCGGCGAGGGTTTTCGTAGCGGTTGAGGCTGGCCTCGCCGATCACCCGATCCTCGATCACCGCCACCAGGCGCAGCATGCTGGCCGGCAACGTCTCGGCCCGCCTGCGCCGTGTCGCGACCGAGGTGAAGGGGAGCTGCAGCGTCCCCCAGACGGCGCGCGGCTGGTTGAAGATGTCGGTGACCGCGGGCATGTCCTCCGGCTCAAGGGCGCGGATCAGGATCGCGGTCGAGGGCTCTGGCTGGTCCATCTGGTTCTCCTTGGCCCAAAGCGGACGGGGCCAAGAAAAAAGCCCCGTCCGGTTGGGCGGGGCTGGCGGTTCGGCATCTATCGCGACAGTCTCAGCGCACGACATCTCCGACCGACCCGCCCCGGGCGGCTACGGCGCAAATAAGGAGATGAAAGGGCATGGACGCGCGCATGGCCGACGCCATAGCCTGACTTCGGCGTCCAGTCACTAGGGCCGCTAAGAACCAGGAGCCGGCGCATGCCATCCGATGAGACGTCCCCGCCCCCGCCCGCCGACGCCTGGAAGCACACCGGCGTGCGGGTGATCCCCGGCGACCAACTGGATCCTAACACCGCCCAGACGCCGGGGATGAACCGCGCCGCGGCGATCAACCTGGCCCGCGTCGGCGCCCAGAAGATCTGGGCCGGCACGGTGCACATCCACGCCGGCGCCAAGACCGGCGCGCACCATCACGGGGCGCTGGAGAGCGTGATCTATGTGATCCGCGGCCGCGCGCGGATGCGCTGGGGCGAAAAGCTGGAGTTCACCGCCGAAGCCGGCCCCGGCGATTTCATCTACGTGCCCCCTTACGTCCCCCACCAGGAGATCAACGCCTCGGCTGACGAGACCCTGGAGTGCGTGCTGGTGCGCAGCGACAACGAGGCGGTGGTGGTGAACCTCGACATCGCCCCCGCCGAGGCGATGGAGACCGTTCCCTGGGTTGACCCGATCCACAAGGCGCCTGGGTGACCAAGCGGCGACAAGCGGCACGGCATTAATTCAGCTCCAAAGCCTTAGCTCACAAAGCCTGGCGATGTTCTGAAAGTCGTTGTCAGCGCTCAGCATCGTCAGGTCGTGGCGGATGCACAGTTGCGCCAGCAGGGCGTCGATGGTGCCCGCCTGGACGCCGCTCCGGCGACAGAGGTTGCGCAGATCAGCCGCCTCAACGTAGTCGCGCCGGTCGGGGACGAGGAGCGGCAGAGCGGAGAACCGGTCGAGGATCGCCCGTCGATCCCTTGGTCCAGAGAATCCTTGCAACAACTCCTGCAACACCAAGCCGGTGGTGAGCAGCGTTTCGCCCGCCGTCAGGGCGACCGCCAGACGCTCCGATTCCGCCGACTGCGCCGGAGCGTCGCGACGCAGCGCCGTTGACCAGACGCTGGTGTCGACGAAAAGAGTCAACGCCGCGAACGCTCTCGCTTGTAGTCGAAAGCGCTATCCCACTCGAGCTTGCCCATGAGTTCGAGCAGCCGCTTCTGTTCGCGCCGAGCGACGAACTCCTCGAGCGCTTTCGTCACCGCCGCCTTCTTGGTGCGCTCACCGCTCACCGCCAGCGCGCGATCGATCAGCGCCGGGTCAATCGCCAAGTTTGTGGCCATGTGTGATTCTCCACACATATAGTCACACAGAACGCCGTCAGTAGCAATCTCGCGACCTATTCCGCGGTATCAGATCCCCGCTCGGCCAGCACCTCCAGCACCGTCTCCGCCGCCTTCTCGGATGGGTCGGGACCGCCGCGGCCGAGCTTGGCGAGGGCGGCGTTCTGGGCGGCGATCTGGTCGGCGCGCCTCGCCGGATCATCGAGCAGGAAGGCCGCCTCGCGCGCCAGGTTCTCGCCCGTGCAGCGGCCCTGGATCAGTTCGGGGGCGATGAAGGCCTGGGCGGCGATATTGATCAGCGCCACGTAGGGCGTGTGGATCATGAACTGGGCGACGAAGTGGGTCATCGGCCCCAGCCGGTAGCCGATCACCATCGGGCAGCCCGCCATGGCCAGTTCCGTGGTCACCGTGCCGCTGCAGGCGATAGCGGCCGTGGCGGCGGCCATGGCGTCGAGCTTGCCGCTCTCGCCCTCGATCACATGGGCGCGGTGACGCCAGCCGGCGACCTTGGCCTTGACCTCCGCCGCAACGGTGCTGGCGGCCGGCACGACCAGGCAAAGGTCCGGCCGCGCATCCTTGAGCCGCATCGCCGCATCCTCGAACGGTGGGACCATGCGGCGGATCTCGCTGGGCCGGCTGCCAGGGAGGATGGCCAGGATCGGCTCGTCCGGGCCGGCGCCCACCGCCGCGCGCAGCCGCACGGGGTCGGCGCCGGAGAAGTCCCAGTTCAGCACCGGGTTGCCGACGAAGGTGGTGGCCAGCCCCTCGGCCTCGAAATAGGGCGGATCGAACGCGTGGATGGTCAGCAGGTGGTCCACCGCCCGCGCCAGCGACCGCGCCCGTCCAGGCCGCATCGCCCAGACCTGGGGCCCGACATACTTGATCAGCGTCATCCCGGGCGAGCGGCGCCGCAACGCCTCGGCCACGCGGATCATGAAGCCCCAGGAATCGATCAGCACCACCACGTCCGGCTGCTCGGCCAGCGCCAGCCTGGTCGTCTCGTCGATGCGCTGGAGCAGGCGCCGCGCCGACCCCAGGATCTCGAAGAGGCCGAGCACCGAAAGCTCGGCGATGTCGAAGGGACTCGTGATCCCCTCGGCGGCCATCTGGGCGCCGCCGACGCCGACGAACCGGACGCCCGCCTCGCCGAGCCGCGCTTTCAGCGCCCGCGCCAGCCCTGCCCCCAGTTGATCACCGGAGGCTTCGCACGCCACCAGCATCACCTTCAGGGGCGCCGTCACCCGCCGTCCGCCGCCACGCCGACCACGAAGAGGCCAAGCTCGTCGGCCATCTCTACGAAGGCGTCCCGGTCCAGCACCAGCACCCTGCCCGCCTCTCCGGCGATGCCCGCCAGGCCCGCCCGCGCCACCCGCTGCAGGGTGTGGACGCCGATGGTCGGCAGGTCGATCCGCGCCTCCTGGCCCGGCTTGGGGGCCTTGGCCAGCACGCCGCGCGGCCGCTCGGGCGTGCCGCGCACCGCCTCGGGAAGCTCGGCCACCCGCCGCAGCATGGCGTCGGTGCCTTCCTGCGCCTCCACCGCCAGCACCAGGCCGGCGCAGACCACCGCGCCCTGGCCGACGTCGAGGCCGCCCATGACCCGCGCCACTTCCAGTGCGCGAGCGATGTCTGGCTCGTCCTGCGCCCGCGGCCGGTGCTTGCCCAGCGGTCCCGCCGGCAGGGTGAGTTCGCCCATCACCTCGTGCGCGCCCTCGATCTGGAAACCTTCCTTCTCGAACGCGTGCAGCAGGAAGCGCAGCAGCGCATCGTCGCCGCCGCGCGCGGCCAGGATCGCGCCTGGCATCGCCGCCAGGCCCTTGAGGTCGGGCCGGAGCGCTGCGAAGTCGGGCCGGGCGACCAGGCCGGCGAAGCAGACCACCTCGCACCCCGCCTGTTTGAGGAGCCGCACGCCCTTGCCGAGCTCGGCGATGCCAGCCTCCTCGCCCGGGAACTCGTCCAGCTCGGGACCGGCGAAGCCCTTCAGGCGCAGGACGAAGAACGGCCGTCCCGCGGTCTGGCAGTGGCTGGCCAGGCTGACCGGCAGGGCCCCGCCGCCGGCGATCAGGCCCAGTTTCTTCATCGGCCCGCTCAGATTTCCCGCGCCGGCATGGTGATCGGCCGGCCTTCTTCTTCGCGGATGAACTGGATGATTTCCATCACCTCCGGCGAACTGGCGTAGGCGACAGCGGTGTCGTCCAGCCGCTCCTGGAACGTGCCTTCCTCGGCGAAAAGCAGCCGGTAGGCGGCGCGCAGATTGTTGACCTGCTCGCGGGAAAAGCCGCGCCGCTTGAGGCCCACCAGATTCAGCCCCTCCAGATGCGCGTGGTTGCCCCACACGCTGCCGAAGGGGATCACGTCGTGATTGACCCCGGCCATGCCGCCGACGAAGGCGTGACGACCGACGCGGCCGTATTGCGCGACAGCCGACAGACCACCGATGAACGCATAATCCGCGATCTGAACGTGTCCGCCCAAGGTCGCGGAATTAATCATGATCACATAGTCTCCGACCACGCAGTCGTGAGCCACGTGGGCGCCGACGTAGAAGTTCCCGTCCGAGCCCACCGTGGTCACGCCTTTGCCGATCGCGGTGCCGGTGTGCATGGTCACGTGCTCGCGGATCAGGTTGCGCGCGCCGATCACCAGCCGCGTGGGCTCGCCCTTGTGGGCGACATGCTGGGGCGCGGCGCCCAGGCTCGCGAACGGATAGATCTCGCAGCCATCGCCGATCTCGGTATGGCCCTCGATCACCGCGTGAGAGCGGACGCGCACGCCCGCGCCCAGCCGCACGTCGGGGCCGATGATGCAATAGGGGCCGATCTCGACCCCCTCGCCGAACTCGGCCCCCTTCGCGACGATCGCCGTCGCATGGATCTTGGTCATTGAGCGGTCTCGACCAGCATGGCGGCGAACTCGGCCTCGGCGGCGAGCTTGTCGCCGACCATGCCCCGACCGCGGAACTTCACCACGTCGCCCCGCGCGCGCATCACCTCGACGTGCATCTTCAGCACATCGCCCGGCCGCACCGGATTGCGGAAGCGGCAATTGTCCACGCTCATGAAGAGGATGATCTTGTTGTCCGGCTGTACGTCCCACGACTTGGACATCAGGAGGCCGCCGGTCTGGGCCAAGGCCTCGACAATCAGGACGCCCGGCATCACCGGATGGCCCGGAAAGTGGCCGACGAAGAACGGCTCGTTCATGGTCACGCACTTGATCCCCACCAGCGACTGGCTGGGGCGATAGTCCTCGGCGCGGTCGACCATCAGGAATGGCGGGCGATGGGGAATGCGCCGCATGATCTCTTCGACGTCGATGTCGGTCGCACTGGTCGCTTCGGCCGGCGGCAGTTTCATCAGCCCTCGTCCTTCTGCTTGCGGCGGCTGGCGCGCGCCAGCCAGGCCGTCTCCCGCAGCCAGCCCTTCACGGGCCTGGCCGGCACCCCGCCCCAGTCTTCGCCCGCCGGGACGTCCCGGAACACACCCGCCGCGGCCGCCAGACGCGCGCCGGCCCCGATCGTCACGTGGTCGGCGATCCCGGCCCGGCCGCCAAGCTGCACCCCGTCGCCGAGGACGACGCTGCCCGATATGCCGGTGAACGCCGCCAGCACGCAGGCCCGCCCGATCCTGACGTTGTGGGCGATTTGCACCAGATTGTCGATTTTCGTCAGTTCGCCGACGACGGTATCGTCAAAGGCGCCCCGATCGATGCAGCTGCCGGCGCCGACGGTCACCTGATCCTGCAGGATCACCCGGCCCAGCTGCGGCACGTCGATCGGACCCTTGGGTCCTGCCGCCAGACCGAAGCCTGCTTCGCCGATCACCGCGCCGGCGTAGATCTTCACCCCGTCGCCGATCAGCGCAAAGCCGATCACCGCCCGCGCGCCGATCTCGCAGTCGCGGCCGATGGCGACGCCGGGGCCGATCACCGCGCCCGCGCCGACGATCGAGCCGGCGCCGATCTGCGCCCCCTCGCCGATCACCGCGCCATGGCCGACGCTGGCCCCCGGTTCGATCTGGGCGCCGGGGTGGATCGCCGGCGACGCCGGATCGAGCCGGCGCGGTCGGTGCAGACGGTTCGCGCAGACCGCCCAGGCGCCGTGCGGCGTCAGCGAGACGAAGGGCGCGCATCCCTTCGGCAGCAAGCCCACGTCGGCCGCGGTGACCAGGCAGGCGCCGGCCCTGGTCGCCTTGGCCATCTCGGCGTGGCGGCGATCGGAGACGAAGCTCAGGCAGCCGCGATCGGCGCGCGAGAGCACGCTCACGGCCTCGACCACCTGCTCCGAAACTGCCGGATCGCAGCTTGCGCCGGTGAGTTCGGCCAGCGCGCCAAGCGAGATCGGGCCGAGGTTCTCGAAGAACCGCGGGTCGGGCGTCGTCAGCAATCCGGGTCCTCCCGCCTCCGGCCGCCCGCGCTACTGCGGGGCGGGCGCGGCCGTCTGCGCCGGCAACGGTTCACGATCGAAGGCCAGGGTCTGGACCTTGGCGTTCAGGCCGCTGATCACCGCCGAGGTGAGGTCCATGGCCGGATTGCCGAGCAGCACGGCCTGGCCGTCCAGCAGCAGGCTGCAGTTGCGCTGCTGGTAGACCGTGGCCAGAACCGGCACGACCTCCGCGTGGATCCGCGCCAGCTGCTTGCGCTCGGTGAGGTCCAGCTCCTGGTTCCGCTGATCGCGCAGCTTCTGCAGGTTCTGCGCGCGCAGATTGAGGTCCGCGGCGGTCTTCTGCATGGTCGCCTCGTCCATCGTGCCGCGGCGGGCGTCGAAGGCGCGCCCGTCGGCCTGCAGGCTGGTGAGTTCGGGCCCGAGTTCGGCGTTCACCTGGGTCACCAGCTGTTGCAGCCGCGCGCGGACCGCCTGGCCGACCGTGGACTGGGTGAGAGCCGCCGGCTCGGTGAAGATGCAGACGCCGGTGATCGGCGGCCCGCTGTTCACCTGGACCGATCCGGCGGCCGGTGCGCCGGGCGCTGTCGCGGGACGAGCGGCGGGCTGCGCGCCGGCCGTGGTGGCTAGAGCGAAGAGAGCGCCGGCGGCGGCGCCGGCGGCGAGCAGGGATCGTGCTGTCATGGGGATTTTAGAACCTTGTGGAGGTGGAGAAGCGGAAGACTTCTGTCTTGTCATAGGACGCCTTGGCGAAAGGATAGGCGAGATCGAAGCGGAGCGGCCCCATGGGCGACTTCCAGAAGATGCTAAGACCCGCCGAGCCACGGAGCGCCAGGTCATCCTTGACGGTGGTGAGGGGCAGATTGGTGATCGGGTCGAACTTGTCCTGCCGATCCAGGAGCCCAAGGGTGCCGATGTCGGAGACCAGCGCCGCCTTGATCCCATATTGCTCGGGCAGGCGCGTGGGAATGGTCAGCTGGAACTCGCCCAGCAGGTAGAGCTTGCCGCCCAGCGCGTCCTGGAAGCGGGTGTCGCGCGGGCCGATGCCGGCGATCTGGAAGCCGAGGAAGGTGTTGCCCCCGCGGTAGAACCGGTCGCCGATGCGGATGCCATCGCCGTTCCAGCCGTCGATATAGCCGCCGGACGCGGTGACGCTGAGGATGAAGTCCTTGTTGAAGCCGTGGTACCAGCCGGCGTCCGCTTCGGTGCGCACATAGTGCACGTCGCCGCCGAACCCGGCGAGGTCCTGGCTGAGATCGACATAGTAGCCGCGCGTGGGGACGACCGGATCGTTGCGCTTGTCGAGCCGCACGCTGTAGCCGATCGCCGAGGTCAGGTACGAACCGCGCTGATCGCACAGCACCACCGAGACCAGCTCCGCGCCGGGCACGCAGAGGCTGGAGGCGACGATCACGTCGTCGGCGCGCAGCGTGTAGCGCGTGGTCATCGACGAGCTGACGGTCAGCGGGAAACCCAGGCGGATGCTGCCGCCGGTGGAGGCGCTGTTGTAGGAGGCCTGGCTGGTGAAGTTGTAGCGGGTTGAATAGAGATCGAAGCCGGCGTGCAGGTCGCGTCCCAGGAACCTGGGTTCGGTGAACGAGAAGTCGATCTGCTGCTCGAGCGAGCCGATCGACACCCTGGCTCGGACATCCTGGCCACGGCCGCGGAAGTTCGACTGGGAGAAGCCGAGGTCCACCACCAGCTGGTCCACCGTCGAATAGCCGGCGCTGGCGGAGAGCTCACCGGTGGGCTGCTCGACGATCTTGACCAAGAGGTCGGTGCGGTCGGGCGCCGAGCCTGGCGTTGTGGTGATGTCGACGTCCTTGAAGAAGCCCAGCGACTTGATCTTGTTCTTCGACTGGTCGACCAGCACGCGATTGTAGGCGTCGCCTTCGGAGAGGCTCAGCTCGCGCCGGATCACATAGTCCAGCGTCTGGGTGTTGCCGACGATGTCGATGCGGTCGATGTAGACGCGCGGGCCTTCCTTGACGTGGAAGACGACGTCGACGGTGTGCTTGTCGGGGTTGGATTTGTATTCCGGCCGCACGTCGACGAAGGCGAAGCCCGCCGCGCCGGCGGCGAAGGTCAGGGCGTCGGTGGCCTGCTCGATCTTCTGGTCCTCGTAGACCTGACCCGAACGGATCGGCAGGAGAGCGCGCAGGATGTCCGGATTGAGCTTCTTGAGGTCCGTGTCGACCGACAGGACGCCGAACCGGTACTTGGCGCCTTCGTCCAGGGTGTAGGTGACTTCGAAGCCGTTGCGGTCGGGCGCCAGCTCGGCGATCGATGAGACGATGCGGAAGTCGTAGAATCCCTTGTTGCGATAGAATTTTCGCAGCTGCTCGCGGTCGTACTCGATCCGGTCAGGGTCGTAATTGTCGTTCGACGTGAAGAACTTGTACCACTGACTTTCCTTGGTCACGACCACGTCGCGCAGTTCGTTGGCCGAGTACTGTTGGGCGCCAAGGAAGTTGACCCGGAGGATGCCGCTCTTGGGCCCCTCGTTGATCTCGAAGACCAGGTCGACCCGTCGCTGTGGCAGGTTGACGATCTTCGGCGTCACCGTCGCTGAGATGCGTCCCGCACGGCGATAGAGCTCAACGATCCGACCCACGTCCTGCTGCACCCGGGCCTTGGTGAAGATGCCGCGCGGGCGCACCTGCACCTCGTCCTTCAGCTTGTCTTCCTTCAGGCTCGAATTGCCCTCGAACAGCACCTGATTGATGATCGGGTTCTCCACCACCGAGACCACCAGCACGTCGCCCTGCATATCCAGGTGCACGTCGCTGAACAGGTCCGTTCGGGTGAGGGTCTTCAGCGCCAGGTCGAGCTTGGCCTCGTCCACCGTGTCGCCGGCCTGGATCGGCAGGTAGGAGAGGATCGTCTCCTGCTCGATCCGCTCGTTGCCCTGGACAACGATGCGGCTGACGGTGATCGATTGCTGCTGGGCGTGGGCGGCGGAAACGCCCAGCGGCCCCAGCATCGCCGCCCCGATGATCAGCGCGACGCCCGAAAAAAGCGCGGCGTATCGGGCGCGGGACGATGTCATCGGTTGCGTCATCACTAGCCGGTGACTCTTTGAATTATGAGAACAGGGTGCTGAAGAAGTGGAACACCCTCTGCAGGTGCAGGTCGTTTCCGTTGGCGAACAACATCAAACCGACGATCAAAGCAAGCCCGACGCGGTAGCCGGCCGCCTGGATGCCGGCCGACAGGGGCCGCCGGACCACACCCTCGTAGACGTAGAACAGCAGATGCCCGCCATCCAGCACCGGGATCGGCATCAGGTTGACCAGGCCCACCGTAATCGAGAGCAGCGCCCCCAGATTGATCATGTTGACCACCACGCCCAGCGCCTGGACGCCCGGATCGCCTGGCGCATCCTTGATCGCCTGCTTGGTGATGTCGCCGGACGCGTGGGCGATGCCGATGAACCCATGCAGCTGATCGGCGCCGACGTGGCCGGTGATCATGCGGCCGAAATAGAACCCGGTGGTCTGGACGGTGTCCCAGGTCCGGGCCGCGCCCATGCCGATGGCGGTGATCGGGTCGTAGTGGACAATTTGCGGGCGCTGTTGCGTGGGCGCCACGCCCAGCAGGCCCGCCGTCTGCGAGCCGCCAAAGAAGTTCTTGGTCTGCTGACGCGCCGGCGTCGCGGTCACGTCGAAGATCCGGCCGCCGCGCTTGACCGTGAAGTCGATGGGGACGCCGTCGCGGTAGACGACGTATTCGCGCAAATCCTCGAAACCCCGGAGCGCATGGTGATCGGCGGCGAGGATCTGGTCACCGACCTGCAGGCCGGCCCGCTGGGCCGCGCTGCCGGGCTCCACCGTGCCGATCGCCCCGCTGGTCACCACCTCGCCCAGCGTCGCGAAGAGGAGCGAAAAGAGCGCGATGGCGAGCACGAAATTGGCCGCCGGTCCCGCCAGGATCACCAAGGTCCGCTGCCAGAGCGGCTTGAAGTAGAAGTAGCGCTTCTCCGAGCCCGGGCCCTCCCTGGCGATGATCCGCGCGCGCAGGGTGTCCAGGTCGTCCTGGTCGGGAACGCTGGCGACGTTCTCATCGCCGGCGAACTTCACGTAGCCGCCCAGCGGCATCCAGGCCAGGCGCCACTCCACGCCCCACTTGTCCTTGAAGGAGATCAGCGCCCGGCCGAAGCCCACCGAGAAGCGGTCGACGGCCACGCCGAACGCCCGCGCGGTCAGGAAATGACCCAGTTCATGGATGGTCACGATGACGGTGATGATCACCAGGAACGGGACGATGTAGAACGCCGCGTTCGCGAGGAAGCCCAGCATGGTCCGGGTCGTCTCCTTCTGAGGCCTTCAGCCTTTGCCCGCAAATCGCGACAGGACTTGGGCGGCGATGCGGCGGGCGCCGGCGTCGACCATCATCGCCCAGTCCAGCGCCTCTGCGCTGTCGTCCGCGGCAAGGTCCCCGGTTCCGTTCAGCCGCTCGAGCGTCTCGGAAACGAGCGCGGCAATATCCAGAAAGCCGATCTGGCGGTCAAGGAACGCGGCGACGCCGACCTCATTTGCCGCATTCATCGCCGCCGGCGCGCCGCCGCCCGCCTTCAGCGCCTGGCGGGCGATGGCCAGCGCCGGGAAACGCACCTCGTCGGGCGCCTCGAAGGTCAGCTGGCCGATCGCGGCCAGGTCGAGCTTGGGGGCGGGCCAGTCGATCCGGCCCGGCCACGACCAGGCGCAGGCGATCGGCGTGCGCATATCCGGCGGTCCCAGCTGCGCCAGGGTCGAGCCGTCGGTGTACTCCACCAGGCTGTGAACCACCGACTGCGGATGGACCAGGACGTCGATCCGCTCCGAGGGCATGGAAAAGAGGTACGAGGCCTCGATCATCTCCAGGCCCTTGTTCATCATCTGGGCGGAGTCGACCGAGATCTTCAGGCCCATGCTCCAGTTGGGATGGGCCACCGCCTGCTCGGGCGTCGCCTTGGCCATCTCATCGCGGCTCCAGCCGCGGAAGGGCCCGCCCGACGCGGTCAGGATCAGCCGCTGGACCCGGTCAGGGCCGACCGGCTGCAGCACCTGGAAGATCGCAGAATGCTCCGAGTCCACCGGGATCAGCCCGCCGCCGGCCGCCTTGGCCGTGGCGATCAGGGCCGGTCCGGCGCAGATCAGGCTTTCCTTGTTGGCGAGCGCAATGGTCGAACCGGTCCTGGCGGCGGCCAGGGTGGGCGCCAGGCCCGCGGCGCCGACGATGGCCGACATCACCCAGTCGGCGCCCATGCTGGCCGCCTCGACGATGGCCGAAGCGCCGGCTGCCGCGCCGATGTTGGAGCCGTTCAGCCGCGCCTTCAGTTCCGGCAGCAGGCTCTCGTCCTCGATCACCGCCAGCCTGGGACGCCAGCGTTTGGCCTGCTCGGCCAGGCGCTCGACGTTGCGGCCGGCGGTCAGCGCCAGGACCTCCGGCTCGATGCCGGCCTGCTCGAAGAGATCGAGGGTGGAGAGCCCCACCGAGCCGGTGGAACCCAGGACGGTCACGGTCCGCTCGCCCATCAGTGGGCCCACCCGTAGCGGACGATCAGCCGGGCGCCGGCGAAGACCATGGTCGCGAACATCAATCCGTCCACCCGATCAAGCAAGCCTCCGTGGCCCGGGATGAGATCTCCGGAGTCCTTTACACCGAACCGGCGCTTCAACATCGATTCCCACAGATCGCCCATCATCGTGGCCAGGCCGCCGGCCAGGCCGATCAGGGCCGCTCCGGCCAATGAGAGATGCATCAGTCGATCGGCCACGGCCACCGCCGCCGCCATGGCGCCCAGGAGGCCGCCGAAGAAACCCGACCAAGTCTTGTTGGGCGAGAACCGAGGCCAGAGTTTGGGCCCTTTCAAGGCGTTGCCCGCCACAAAGGCGGCTATGTCCGCCGCCCAGGTGACCGCGAACAGCATCAATGTCCAGCCGCGGCCCTGCAGAGTCTCGCGCAGCCACACCATGACCAGGCACGCGGGGGCGATATAGAGCACCCCGTAGGCCGCATCCAGCGTCCGCGCCGCGTGTCCGCGCGAGACGACGACCGCGGCCAGGGCGCCGAACGCGACCATGGTCCATGCCGGCCAGGTCAGCCGCTCGTAGGTGAGGAAGACCACCGAGAGCACCGCCAGGGTCAGGATGCCCGCCACCCGCGCCGCCGCCTTGGGCGCGACCATCAGACCCCATTCGATGCAGAGCAGGGTCCCGCCCACCGCGACCATGGTCAGGAACGGGGCGCGCCAGAGGCGCTCTGGGAGATCGAAGACCCAGATGGCCCACACCGTCGCCGGCGCCAGGATCGCTGCCGAGGCGACCCTCAAGCCCAGGTTGCTCCAGTCGAACCGCCTAGCCCGCGGCATGCCCAATCCCGGGGTGGGCCGTTTCAGACCGACCCGGAAGCGCCCTAGCCCGCGGCAAGGACGTTATCGACTACGGCGCCGCCGAACCGGCGCTCTCGCGCATGGAAGTCGTCCACGGCGGCTTTCAGGGCGTCAGGTCCATAATCCGGCCAGAGCACGTCCTGGAACACCAGTTCGGCGTAGGCGCCCTCCCAGAGCAGGAAGTTGGAGAGCCGGCGCTCGCCGCTGGTGCGGATGATCAGGTCCGGCGCGCTGGCGGGCGCGGTGGAAAGGAGGCCCTCGAACAGGGTCTCGTCCAGGTCGCCAGGCGCGGCGCTGCCTTCCGCGACCGCCTGGGCGAAGGCCCGCGCGGCGTCGACGATGTCCGCCCGGCCGCCATAGTTGAACGCCACCTGCAGGTGGAAGCGGCTGTTGTGCGCCGTGCGCCCCTCGGCGTTCTCGACGATGCGGCGGATTTCCGGCTCCAGGCCCGTGCGACGGCCGAGGATTCGCACCCGCACCCCTTCGCGCTCCAGGCGCGCGAGGTCGGAGTGGAAGTAGGCCTTCATCAGGCTCATCAGCTCGGACACTTCCGGCGGCGGCCGCCGCCAGTTCTCGGTGGAAAAGCCGAAGACGGTCAGCCGCTCGACGCCCAGATCCGGCGCGGCCTCCACCGTGCGCCGCAGGGCCGCGACCCCGGCGCGGTGGCCAAAGGCCCTGGGCAGCCCCCGGCGGGTGGCCCAGCGTCCGTTGCCGTCCATGATGATCGCCACGTGCAGCCCGGCGGGCGCGCCTTCGTCGCTCGGCCGCGGCGCGCGCTCCTGGGGGGCGGTCGGGCGGGACATGAGGCTGACCTTTGTTGGTTCAGGCGCCGCGCGGCGACGTCGCCCGCTCATACCTGCATGATCTCATGCTCTTTGGTTTTCAAGGCCTCGTCCACGCGCCGGATCGCCTCATCGGTGATCTTTTGCGTCTCCACTTCCAGGCGTTTGTGCTCGTCCTGGGTGATCGCCCCGTCCTTTTCGGCCTTCTTCAGGTCGTCCATGGCCTCGCGCCTGACATTGCGGACGGCCACGCGCTGCTGCTCGGCGTACTTGCCGGCCAGCTTGGCGAGGTCCCGCCGGCGCTCTTCGGTCAGCGCCGGGATCGGCACCCGCAGGTTCTGGCCCTCGACCACCGGGTTCAGACCCAGGCCGGCGTTGCGGATCGCCTTCTCCACCGAGACGATCAGGCCCCTGTCCCAGACGCTGACGGTGAGCGAGCGCGGCTCGGGGACGCTGATCGAGCCGACCTGGCTGATCGGCATGTTCGCGCCATAGGCCTCGACGATCACCTGATCGAGCAGACCGACGCTGGCGCGGCCGGTGCGCAGCGAGCTGAACTCGTCCTTGAGCGCGCCGACGGCCTTGTCCATCCGGTCACGGTACTTCGCCATATTCGGTTTTTCGGTCTGGGCCATGGTCGTCCGGACGCCTCCCTATTGCTTGCCGCCGTGGGACTGGGCGATGGTCGTGTAGACGCCCTCGCCCTTCAAAACCCGCATCAAACTACCCCGCTCTCGGATGGAAAAGACCACGATCGGGATGCCGTTGTCGCGCATCAGGGCGATGGCCGAGGCGTCCATCACCCTCAGATCCTGGGCCAGCACCTCGAGGTAGGAGAGGCGGTCGTAGCGCTGGGCCGCGGGGTCCTTCTTCGGATCGGCGGTGTAGACGCCATCGACGCTGGTGCCCTTCAGAAGCGCATCGCAGCCCATCTCGGCGGCGCGCAGGGCCGCGGGGGTGTCGGTGGTGAAGAAGGGCGCGCCAAGGCCAGCGGCGAAGATCACCACCCTGCCCTTCTCCAGGTGCCGCAGCGCCCGGCGGCGGATGTAGGGCTCGCAGACCGCGTCCATGGGGATCGCCGACTGCACCCGGGTCTCGACCCCGATCTTCTCCAACGCGCTTTGCAGGGCCAGCGCGTTCATCACCGTCGCCAGCATGCCCATGTAGTCGGCGCTGGCCCGCTCCATCCCCTTGCCGGCCATGGAGACGCCGCGGAAGATGTTGCCGCCGCCGATCACCAGGCACAGCTCGATCCCGCCGCGGACCACCTCGCCGATGTCCTCGGCCACCGCGTCCAGGGTCGGCAGGTCGATCCCGAACGGCTGGTCGCCCATCAGCACCTCGCCGGAAACCTTCAGCAGGACCCGGCGGTAGCGTGG
>JBIOEF010000054.1:0-22716 GCA_044445785.1 Caulobacterales bacterium | reverse complement strand
GCTCGGCGCGCGCCGCGAGATCGGCGACGACGATGGGGTCGATGACGCTGTCGCCGCGCCCCCGCTCCATGCTGGCGCCTAAGATCAGCGCGCTGGACGTCGGGCAGAGATAGACTCCAGGCGCGCGGATCGCCGGACCTGGAAGGCAGGGCCCCGCCAGGCGCAGGATGTGTCCCTTGACCGGCGTCAGCTGGTCGAGCTCAGGGGCTAGCGGCGCGAGATCGCGCGCGGCGCCCGTGGCGATGACGAGCCGCGACGTCCGGATCGGTGGGTCACGATCGAGCACCGCCTCCTCGCCCGCGAACCCGACGACGCGCCCAGCCACGAACCGTGCGCCCAGCGCCTCGGCGCTTCTGCGCAGGCCGTCCAGCATCGCCACCGGGTCGAGCCGCCAATCGTCCGTTGATCGGACCGCCCAGAGGCCCTCGCGCAGACCGCGGGCGAGCGCCGCCGCAGCGGACGGTCGCAGCACGGCGGCTTCCGCGCCGAACGCCGCCAGTCGCGCCGCCCAGCCCTCGACTGCCTGGCGGGCCCCGACAGCCAGGGCGCCTTGGCGCTCCAAATCCACGCCCGCGGCGCCCGCTATCCCCGGCCAGAGATCGCGCGCCGTCGTGAAGAGATCGAACCGACCTGCCGACCCCTCGTCGAACAGGGTTTCAAACGCCGGCGCCAGCATGCCCGCCGCGACGGCCGAGGCGTTGGCCCCCGTCGGCGAGGGGTCGACCACCGCCACCTTCAGCCCCGCTTGCGCCAGCGTCAGCGCCAGCGCCGAGCCGATCGCGCCCGCGCCCGCCACCACGACATCCGCGCCAAAGCCTCGCATGGCGCTACGGAGCCGTCCGGCCGCGGCGGGTCAAGCCCGGATCGACCTGGCGAGCCTGCTCAGGCCATCGCGTAGCGGATCGGCAGGCGCTTGGGCCCGCTGACGAAGTTGCCCACCGCCATCGCCGGCTCGCCCGCCAGCTCCAGACTCTTCAGGCGCGGGATCAGCTCCTCCCACAAAATTCGCATTTCAAGCTTGGCCAGATGCTGGCCAAGGCACAGGTGCGCGCCGTAGCCAAACGCCAGGTGACGGTTCGGATTGCGGCCGATGCGGAAGGCGTCGGGCTCGTCGAACACTTCTTCGTCGCGGTTGCCGGATGGATAGGCCAGCCACAGCCAGTCACCCTTGGCGATCTTGCGCCCACGCATTTCGTAGTCGGCGGTGGCCGAGCGCATGAAGTGCTTCACCGGGGTGATCCAGCGGATCGACTCGTCCACCAGGCCCGGGATCAGCGAGAGGTCGGCCTTCAGCTTGGCGAATTCCTCGGGGAACTGCGTCAGTCCCCAGATCGCCCCGGCTGTCGACGAGGAGGTGGTGTCATGGCCGGCGGTGGCGACGATCACGTAGTAGCTCATCGCCTCGAAATCGTTGATCGGCGCACCGTCGATCTGGCCGGTGGCGATGGCGGTGGCCAGATCGCCCCGCGGATGGGCTTTGCGATCGTCGGTGATCTGTTTGAAGTAGAGGAAGAAGTCCGCGATCACCCCCTGCAGGTCGCCCATCGGGTCGTGGTTCTCCTCGACCTCGGCGCTGGAGCGGTTGAGCTCAGGGTCGGCGGCGCCGAAGAGTTCCTGGGTGAGCTTGAGCATGCGCGGCTCGTCCGTCTCCGGTACGCCCAGGATCTCCATCACCACCCTGAGCGGATAGGTCAGGGCCACATCGCGGACGAAGTCGCACTCTCCGCCGAGCGAGGCCATGTGGTCGACATGGGCGCGGGCGATCTGGCGGATCCGGTCCTCCAGCCGGCGGATGTTCTGCGGCAGGAACCAGGACTGGGTCAGCAGGCGGTATTTCGGGTGGTCCGGCGCGTCCATCTGCACCAGCGTGCGCAAGAGGTGCGGGCTGCCGCCGGTTAGATTGCGCACGTACTCATCGCCTTCGGGGGTGGTGAACGTCGCCGACCGGTCGCCGGAGTGGAAGAGGTCGTTCTGGCGCGACACTTCCAGGATGTCCGCGTGTTTGGCGACGATCCAGAAAGGGAACTGCCCCTCGATTCGGGCCAGCGCCAGCGGATTGTTTGCTCTGAGCCACGCGAATGCGTCGCGCGCGGCGCCCCCGTCCGCATATGCGGCAGGCGTGATGATCGCCCGCGCCATTTCCTCGGGCGCCAATTCGTTGGGTGACATCAGCGAACTCCGGTCTGGTCAGATAAGTTAAACTGTTGGCGACGCGCCCCTAGGGCAGTCAAGGCGCGCGCCACTTCGAGGCTCTATGCCCAGTTTTTGAACTTTCTTGCTTGGATATTCCAAAACAACTGAACGTCTGTTCAAGTTTCCCTAAAGTAAGCTTACGAAGGTGGCGAGTGAAGTGGTGGCCCTCAGGGGTCAAAGACGCTCTATTTCGTCTGGACGCCGGCAGCGCTGCAATGATTTCAGCCTTCACAGCCTGCGACGAATTCTCGCGAATCCCGAACATGGACTAGCGTCACTAGACTTTCGGCGGTAGTTCACGTTTTGAGATCATCGCGAAGGAGACACAATTCGATGGCCATGACCCGCCAAGGGCCCGATCCGATCGACGTCGCCGTTGGCGCGCGAGTCCGTATCCGCCGACGCTGGTTGGGATTTAGCCAAACGCAGCTCGCCAACGCGCTGGGCATCACCTTCCAGCAGGTGCAGAAGTACGAGCGCGGCGCCAACCGCGTCTCCGCGTCCATGCTGGTGAAGATCGCCGCCAAGCTGGAGACCACCGTGGCGGCGCTTGTTGGCGAAGACGGCTCGGCGCCGGTGGAGGCGATCATCTACGCGCAGCTTTCAACCCCTGGCGCCACCGAACTCCTGGCCGCCTTCGCCGGGATCGAGGACGGCGAGGCCCGTCGCGCGCTCCTTACCCTTTCCCAGGCGCTGGCGCGCGGCCGCCGGTCCAAAGCCGCCTAACCTCCCTTGGACCTGCGCCTCAGTCCTCCGTACGAGGCCTTCCAGCGCGAGGTGCGCGCGTTCCTGACTGACCACAAGGCCGACTGGCCCAAGGCGGGCGATCGGCGCGAGCGGATGATCGCCTGGCAGGGCCTGTTGATCGGCCAGGGCTATGCGGCCAGGACCATTCCGCGCGACTACGGCGGCCACGGCGCCCAGCCCGACATTCTGAAGTCCCGGATCATCGCCGAGGAGTTCGTCCGCGCCGGCGCGCCGCTGGGCATGTCGGGACAGGGCATTGCGATGCTGGTCCCCACCCTCCTGGAAATGGGGAGCGAAGAGCAGAAGCGCCGCTGGATCGCGCCGACTCTCCGTGGCGAGATCATCTGGTGTCAGGGATACTCTGAACCCGGATCAGGCTCCGATCTTGCGTCGCTCTCGACCCGCGCCGACGAGGACGGCGACGACTTCGTGATCAACGGCCAGAAGATCTGGACCTCCACCGCGCAGATGGCGGACATGATCTTCTGCCTGGTGCGCACCGAGCCGCAGGCGCCCAAGCACGCCGGCATCAGCTACCTGATCTTCTCGATGAAGACGCCGGGGATCGAGGTGCGGCCGCTGAAGACGATGACCGGCCAGGCGGAGTTCAACGAGGTCTTCTTCACCGACGTTCGCGTGCCCAAGACCCAGATCGTCGGCGTCCGCGGCGAAGGCTGGCGGGTGGCCAACGCCACCTTGAAGCACGAGCGCGGCATGCTGGGCGATCCCAACGCCGCCGAGACCCGGCTGAAGGCGATCGAAGAGCTGACGGCGGAGGAGACTGTCGGCGGCGGCCGTCTGATCGACAATCCCTTGCTCCGCGACCGCCTGGTGGCCCTGCAGGCGCGGGTGCTGGCGATGAAGCTGAACGGCCTGCGCCTGGTCACCAGCCAGCTCACCGGCGAGCCGGCGGGCATCGCCGCCCTGATCGTCAAGCTGCAGGGGTGCGAGCTCAACCACCAACTGGCCGCCATGGCCATCGACGCGCTCGGCGAACTTGGCGTGCTCTACGGCGACAGCCCTCATCTTCGCGAACGCGGCGCCTGGCAGCATCGCTACATGTTCGATCTGGGCCTCATCATCGGCGGCGGCACCGCCCAGATCCAGAAGAACATCATCGCCGAACGCGGCCTGGGCATGCCGCGCGAGCCCAAGCTCGCCAGCTCCTAGATGGAGTTCGCCCTCAGCCCCGAACAGCACGCGCTGCAGGACAGCGTCGAGCGCACCCTGGCCGATCTCGCGCCGCTGGAGCGCGTGCGCCGCTTCGCCGAGACCAGCGAGAGTGTGGCGCGCGATGTGTGGAGGGGCCTGGCTGAACTGGGCGTCGCGGGCGTGCTGATCGACGAGGCGCATGGCGGCTCGGCGCTGGGCGCGCTGGACGCGGCCCTGATCGCCGAGAGCCTCGGGCGCCACGTGACCCCTGCCCCGTTCCTTGGCAGCGCGGTGATCGCGCCGCTGGCGCTGAAGGGCGCCGGCTCGGCGGCGCAGCAGGACCGCTGGCTGCCGAAACTGGCCGCCGGCGAAGCGATCGCCGGGGCGGCGATCGGCGAAGGGATCAGTGGCGCGCGCGAGGGCGCGGGCGTCAGCGCAGAGGCCGGCAAGCTCTCGGGCAAGGCGCTCTTCGTCATCGACGCCGCCGAGGCCGACCTCTTCGTCGTCGCCGATCGCGCCGGCGGCCTGCATCTGGTCGCGGGCGATGCGCCGGGCCTCACGCGGACCTCCCTCACCACTATCGACCTCACCCGGCGCCTGGGCGAACTCAGCTTCGACAAGGCCCCCGCAGAGCCGCTCACGGCGGGCGATCCCACCGCGACCCTCACCCGGGTGCGCGACGGCGCCTGGACCATGCTGGCCGCCGACACCCTGGGCGCGGCCAGCCGCATGCTGGAGATGGCGGTGGCCTATGCGCAGGAGCGGCGGCAGTTCGGCCGCCTGATCGGCTCGTTCCAGGCGGTCAAGCACCTCTGCGCCGAGATGGCCGCCGAGCTGGAGCCTTGCCGCTCGCTCGTCTGGTACGCCGGCTACGCCCTGGACGAACTGCCGGCCGAAGCCTCGCTCACCGCCGCCCACGCCAAGGCCCACCTTTCCGAAGTCGGCCGCTTCGTCGCCCGCACGGCCACCGAGGTCCACGGCGGCATCGGCTTCACGGATCTCCTGGGCCTCCACTACTGGTTCAAGCGCATCGGCCTCGACCGCCAGCTGCTGGGCGGCCCCGAGCGCGTCCGCGCGCTGGCCGCGGCCATGCAGGGCTGGGGAAACGCCGCCTAAGGGTTGCGCGGCGACCGGTTCTCGCGTGAAAAGCGCCACCCGCCACGCGAGACCAACATGAGCACGTCGGCCCGAGACGCCCTCGGTCATGTCGCAATTGTCGACTACGACCCGGCCTGGCCTGCGCGGTTCCAGCAGGAACGCGCCAGGTTGCTGGCGCTGCCCGGCGTCGCGTTCGATGAGTTCGAACACGTCGGCAGCACCGCGGTCCCGGGCCTGGCGGCCAAGCCGACCATCGACATGATGGCCAGCGTCGAGCACCTCGATGACGTGACCGCGTTTCTGGGTCGGTTGGAAGCCGCGGGCTATCAACTCATCGACGTCGGCTTCACGAACAGGCTCTTCCTGCGCAAGGCGGCGGACGCTCAGCCTGTGTCGTTCCACCTGCACATCGTCTTGCGGTCCGCCTGGGCATTCGCCAATGAACGAATCCTCAGAGATCATCTCATCGCCAACCCCGACGTGGCGGCCGCTTACGGCGCCCTGAAGGCTAGTCTGGCCGCTCAATTCGCCGATGACTCGCCAGCCTACACGGCCGCAAAGACGGCCTTCATCCAGCAGGCTGTGGACACAGCGCGCACGAAGCTGGGCCTGCCACGGGTGGACGTCTGGGAAAACTAGGCCGCGTCAGGCAACCTCGGCTGGTCCCTTGGTGCGCTCGAGGTCCTCGCGCCGCAGGACCAGCAGCTGATCCCAGACGCCGTCCTCCAGGACCCGGCGCAGCGGTTGAAAACCCACCGAGCGCGAGCAGTTCAGCGCCGCGGCGTTGTCGAGTTCGTGGGCGATGTAGGCGGTGGGCTCGCCTGGATAGGCGGGAAAGGCCACGTCGGTGAGGTAGGCCAGCAGCATCGCCCGGCCGAAACCTTTGCCGACGAAATCCGGCTCGCCGATGTAGAGGTCGATGCTGATCCCCTCCTCCGCGCCGATCAGGCGGGCGTAGTCGGGATAGGCGAGATTGCGATAGCACTGGATGAAGCCGAACGGCGCGCCATCGCCGAGCGCGATATGGCAGAGCGTCGGCTCCTCGCCGCGGATCGCCGGGCCGTAGTAGTCGATCAGCGCCCCCAGGGTTTCGAACGGCTCGCGATAGAACCGCCGCACGTGGGGCTCGGCCAGCCAGCGCTGCAGCATCGCCGCGTCGCCGAGCGCAGCAGGGCGGAAACGGACGGCGGGCGGCGCGGCGCCCGGCCGCTTGCGAGGGGGTGTGGCTTCCATGCACCGCGAAAGATGCATGGCGAACGGCGGTCTGTCACATGGTTGACCCGCGAGCGCCCAATCCCTAGCTTCGCGACTCGGCGTTCAACCACAAGCGGAAAGGAGGGTGCGCACCGATGCTAAACATCATCATGTTCATCCCCCCGCGCGACGAGCAGGCCCCGGCCGCTTTCGCCCCCGCCGTCCAAGGGTTCCGCTGACTTAGGCGACTTCCCAGGCCGGCGCCCCTCCAGGCTTTCCGACCAAAGGACGTCCCTCCCGTGTTCCCCACGACCCTCTGGAGCCTCGTGCTCCTCCGACACCGCCGACTCCGCCCCGTAACCACGGCGCCCATGACACCTGGGCCCAAACCCTCTGGGAGCGTCCGATGACCGCCTTCATCGATGACGACGACGATGAGACGCGTCCGCGCATGCTCACCAACGGCCAGGTGCTGGGCTTTATCGGCCGGCACTGGCTGCGTGAGCCCCGCCGGTTCGCCTTCATCATCTGCCTGCTCCTGATCAGCACCACCTGCGACATGACCATCCCCTGGGCGACCCGGGGCCTGATCAACGCTGTGTCGACGCCTGAGCGCGTCACGACCGCCGCCTGGCGCGCCTGGGCGACGCTCTCGGGGCTGTACCTCTGCTTCTACATGATCCGCAGCGGCATGTTCCGGACCATGAACGGCTTCTACGCGCGGATCATGGCGCGGATCGTCGACGAGGGATTCCGGCGGGTGCAGTCATTCTCCACCGACTGGCACGCGTCGAATTTCGCCGGCGCCACGGTGCGGCGGGTCTCCCGCGCCATCTGGGGCTACGACAGCGCCGCCGACGCGCTGCTCCTGCTGCTGGTCCCGACCCTGATCGTCCTCTGCGGTCTGGCCATCCAGCTGGGCGTGCGCTGGCCGATCGTGGGCCTCTTCGTTGGCGTGGTGGTGATCAGCTTCGTCGCCTACAACCTGATCCTGCAGGCGCGCTACATTCGCCCGGCCAACATCGCCTCCAACGCCTGGGATTCGCGCATCGGCGCGTCGCTGGCCGACGCCATCGGCGGCAATCCGGTGGTCAAGGGCTTCGGGGCCGAGGAGCGCGAGGAAGCGCGCTTCGCCAGGACCGTCAACGAGTGGCGGATCGCGGTGAACCGCACCTGGGACCGGTTCAACATCGTCGGTCTTGGCCAGAACCTCTTCGTCATCGTCCTGCAGGCGGGCCTGACGGGATTGTTAGTCCGCGCATGGTCGATGGGCGACGCCAAGCCGGGAGACGTGGCCTTCGCCATCTCCGCCTTCATCGTCATGGCCGGGTACCTCAGGAACTTCAGCGAGAGCACCCGCATGCTGCAGAAGGGCCTCGACGACACCCTGGACGTGGCGTCCTACATGCGCACGCCACCGCAGTTGGCCGACCATGAGCACGCCGAGCCCTTCCGCGGCCAGCTGGGCGAGGTCATCTTCGAGCGCGTCGGCTTCGGCTACGAGAACCAGGGCCGGCCGCTCTACCACGACTTCAGCCTGACCATCCGGCCGGGCGAGCGAGTGGCGTTGGTCGGGCCGACGGGCTCTGGCAAGTCGACCTTCGTCAAGCTGGTCCAGCGGCTCTACGACCTGCAGGGCGGGCGGATCCTGATCGACGGGCAGAACATCGCCTACGTCCGCCAGGGCGAGCTGCGGCGCGCCATCGCCGTAGTGCCCCAGGACCCGGCGCTCTTCCACCGGACCATCGGCGAGAACATCGCCTACGCCAGGCCAGGCGCGACCGAAGACGAGATCGCGCTGGCGGCCAGACGCGCCCGCGCGCACGAGTTCATCGCCAGCCTGCCCTCCGGCTACGAGACGCTGGTGGGCGAGCGCGGGGTGAAGCTGTCGGGCGGCGAGCGCCAACGGGTGGCGATCGCCCGCGCGTTCCTGGCCGACGCCCCGATCCTGGTGCTGGACGAAGCCACCTCATCGCTGGACGTCGAGACCGAGGTGCAGGTGCAGGCGGCGATGGAAGAGCTGATGGTGGGCCGCACCACCGTCGTCATCGCCCACCGCCTTTCGACCATCCGCGGCGCCGACCGGATCCTGGTGTTCGACGGCGGGCGAATCGTCGAGGAGGGCCGCCATGGCGACCTGGTTACGCGCGGCGGCGCCTACGCGCGCCTGCACGCCGTGACCCAGGGGCTATAGCGGGCGGCTGGGCGATGGAGGATGTACGCACGACCTTGCCGGGCGAGGCCGGCCCCAGCGCCTGGCCAGCCGCCCGGGCTCTACCAGGCGCCGACGTTGGGCATCGAGGTCCAGGGCTCGGCCTTGGGGAGCGAGCCGCCTTTCTGCAGCAGCTCGATGGAGATGCCATCGGGCGAGCGGACGAAGGCCATGTGGCCGTCGCGCGGCGGGCGGTTGATGGTCACCCCGCCGTCCAGCAGCCGCTGGCAGGTCGCGTAGATGTCGTCCACCTGATAAGCCAGGTGGCCGAAATTGCGGCCGCCCTGATAGTCCTCGACGTCGTAATTGTAGGTCAGCTCCACCAGCGGCGCGCGGCGTTCCTTGGCGGCCTCGGCGTCTTCGGGCGCGGAGAGGAAGACCAAGGTGAAACGGCCGGCGGGGTTGTCGACCCTCTGGACCTCCTCAAGGCCCAGCTTGTCGCAGTAGAAGGCCAGGGCCTGATCCAAGTCGCGCACCCGCACCATGGTGTGAAGATATCTCATGCTCGCTCCTCGCTGCCGCGCCCGGCTCAATACCCCAGGCGCCCGCCAAAGTCATACCCACGCCCATCGCCGGAGCGGATCGATTCACCGTGTTCTGGCCGTGTGACAGAATCCTTTCATCCTTTTCATTTGTGTTGCAGCGCCGCCGGTTTCAAAACTGGACATCGTTCACATGGGCACAGCGGGACGCAGCCGGCAGCTGCAACGGGGTCCCGCGAACGCGAATATCGGGCATGAAGTTCAAGTCGTCCTATCTGGTGGTCGCCGTCATCGTGGGTCTGGTGGCGGTCTGGCTCGTACTGCGACCGCTCATGGGCCACCCGCAGAAGGGCGCCGATTCGCCCGGCGCCGGCGCGGCGCAGGCGGCGGCGCCGACGGCCCCGCCGCTGGTCCAGATCAGCCTCGTGCCGGAGGTCCAGCGGCCGTACACCTTGACGATCCGGGGCCGCACCCAGGCCGCGCGGACGGTGGTGCTGCGCTCCGAGACCGCCGGAACCGTCGATGTCGCGCCGGTGCTGCAGGGCTCGTACGTGAGCGCGGGAACCGTTCTTTGCCGGCTTTCGGTGGATGCGCGCCAGGCGGCGCTCGCCGAGGCCAAGGCGAATCTCCAGTCCAAGGAGCTGCAGATCGAGGCCTCGCGCAATCTGGCCGCCCGGGGTTTCCGCTCGCAGACCCAGGTGCTTTCCGACCAAGCCAGCGTCGACGACGCCTCTGCATCGGTTCGCCAGGCCGAGGTGGCGCTGGCTCAGGTTAACATCCGCGCGCCCTTCGCCGGCGTCTTCGACCACCGTGACGCCGAGATCGGGGCCTACCTGGCGCCTGGGCAGTCCTGTGGGACCATGGTCGAACTGGATCCGTTGCTGATCGTCGGCGACATCCCCGAGACCGAGACCTCGAAAGTGCGTGTCGGCCAACCCGTCGCCGCCAAGCTGGTGTCGGGCGAGACGATCCAGGGCCGCGTCCGCTACGTCGCCCACGATGCGGATCCGGCGACGCGCACCTACCGCGTCGAGGTCACCGCGCGCAATCCAGGCGGCGTCGTGCGCTCGGGCCTGTCGGCCGACATCGAGGTCGACGCTGGCCAGGCCGCGGCCCATTTGGTGCCGGTGGCGGCGCTGGTGCTCGACGCCGGCGGCCGCCAGGGCGTCCGCTGGGTGGGCGCGGACGGACGGGTGAGCTTCACGGTGGTCAATCTGCTCGAAGAAACCCCAGCTGGCCTGTGGGTTTCGGGTCTGCATGGTCCCACCCGTGTCATCACCGTGGGTCAATCCTATGTATCGGAAGGACAAGTCGTGAGGGTGGCTGAGCGATGACCGGACGGAGCCCGGCATGATTGGCGGACTGATCGACGGCGCCATGAAGCGCCGCAAGGTGATCCTGGCGGTCACCTTCGTGCTGACCCTCTTCGGGCTGGGCGCGTACCTGACGCTGCCGCGCGAGGCCGACCCGGACATCACCGTGCCGTTCATCGCCGTGGTGGTGCCCTATCCGGGCGTCAGCCCCGAGGATTCCGAGCGCCTGATCGGCCGGCCGCTGGAGCAGCAGCTGCGCTCCCTTCAGGGCCTCAAGGAGATCAACGTGCGCGCCCAGCAGGGCGCAGCCGTCGTGACGATGGAGTTCGAGGTCAACTTCGACAAGAACAAGGTGCTGGAGGACGTCCGAGCCAAGGTCGACCTCGCCCGCTCGAAATTCCCCCCCGACGCCCTGCCGCCAGAGATCGAAGAAGAGAACATCGCCGACAATCCCAGCATCGGGGTCGTGCTCTCCGGGCAGGCGCCGGAGCGAAGCCTCTACGCCACGGCGAGATCGTTGCAGGACCGGCTGGAGGGCCTGCCGGGCGTGCTCAAGGTCGACATGAGCGGCGGGCGCGAAGAGGTTCTCGAGGTCACCATCGATCCTCTGCGGATGGAGGCCTACAACGTCACCGCCACGGAACTGGCCAGCGTCATCGGCCGCAACAACCAGCTGATCCCCGCCGGCAATCTGCAGACCAAGCAGGGCAACTTCGCCATCAAGCTGCCGGGCGTCGTGCAGTCGCCGGACGACATCTTGAAGCTGCCGATCAAGATCAGCGGCGACAAGGTGATCACCGTCGGCGACATCGGCGAGGTCCATCGCACGTTCAAGGAGCCGTCCTCGATCAGTCGCTACAACGGACAGCCCTCGTTCACCCTCTATGTAACCAAGCGGCCGGGCGCGAACTTGCTGGATACCGTCCACGAGGTTCGCGACACGGTGGCGGCGGACAAGGCCAACTGGCCGCCGACCGTCCACAACGACTACAGCTTCGACGACAGCGAGTTCATCGAACACACCCTGACCATGCTCGAATCGGGGCTGATCACGGCCACGCTGCTGGTGATGCTGATCATCATCGGCAGCCTGGGCGTGCGTCAGGGCCTGATGGTCGGGCTGGCGATCCCGGTCTGCTTCATGATCGCCTTCCTCTGCCTGCAGCGCCTGGGCGTCACCCTCAACCAGATGGTGATGTTCGGCTTGGTGCTAGGCGTCGGCATCCTGGTGGACGGCGGTATCGTCGTGGTCGAATACGCCGACCGGAAGATGGCCGAGGGGCTGGATCGCACCGAGGCCTTCGCCGCGGCGGGCAAGCGGATGTTCTGGCCGGTGGTCAACGGCACGCTGACCACGCTCTGCGCTTTCATCCCGTTCCTGTTCTGGAACTCGATCGCCGGCAAGTTCATGAGCTTCCTGCCGCTGACCCTGTTCTTCGTGCTGGGGGCCTCGATCTTCGTCGCCCTGATCTTCACGCCGGCGCTCGGCTCCGTCTTCGGCCGCAAGCAGGGGGCGGACCCCGAGATGCTGGCCGAGATCGAGAAGTCGGAGCACGGCGATCCCACCAAGATGCGCGGCTTCATGGGCTGGTACGCTCGTGTGCTGACGTCGGCGGCGCGCCGGCCGTTCGCGGTCACCGGCGGCGCGTTGCTGGTGATCTTCGGCGTCGTGGCGGCCTTCATGATGACGCCACACAAGACCAACTTCTTCATCGACCAGGATCCCAACTTCGCCACCGTTTTCGTGATGGCGCGGGGCAATATGTCCTTGCAGGAAGACGACGCCCTGGTCGCCCAGGTCGAGCGCAAGCTCACCGGGATCAAGGGCGTGCGGGCGCTGGACGTCCGCACGGGACCAGGCGGCGGCGGCGGCCAGAACGCCCCGCCCAACGACATGATCGGCCGCATCCAGTTGGAGTTCGCCGATTTCGACGCGGAAAAGGCGCTGGGCGTCACCGGCTATTCGATCGTCGGCGAGATTCGCAAGCGCGTGGGCGAGACGCCTGGGGTGCTGACCGAAGTGCGCCTGCCGCAAGGCGGCCCGCCGACAGGCAAGGATGTGCAGGTGGAACTGCGCAGCGACGATCCGGCGCTGCTGAACAGGAGCGCCGACCTGATCCGCGCGCACCTGGCGGCCGATCCGCAGATCATCGAGCTGGAGGACACCCGCACCTCGCCCGGCATCGAATGGAACTTCACCGTCGATCGGGTCGCGGCCGGACGCTACGGCGTCGATGTGCTCTCCGTCGGCCAGGCGATCCAGTTCGTCACCGGCGGCATCCTGGTGGGCAAGTTCCGCCCCGACGACGCCAAGGACGAGCTCGACATCCGCGTCCGCTTTCCGCCTGGCGCCCGCGACCTCTCGGCGTTCGACCGCCTGAAGATCACCACGCCGCTAGGCCCCGTGCCGGCCAGCTACTTCGTCAAGATGGCGCCCGCCCAGCAGGTCACCACCATCAACCGGCGGGACGGCCAGCGGCTGGTGATCGTTCAGGGCAACGTCCGCGGCATGGCCCCGAACCAGAAGATCGCCCAACTGCGGCCCTGGCTGCAGCACGCCGGGATCGATACCGCCGTGCACTGGAAATTCCGCGGCGCGGACGAGGAGGGCCAGAAGGCCGGCGTCTTCTTCCTCACCGCCATGGGCGCGTCGCTGTTCCTGATGTTCATGATCCTGCTTTGGCAGTTCAACAGCTTCTACGGCGTGGTGGTGACGCTTTCGGCGGTGGTGCTCTCGACCGTGGGCGTGGTGCTGGGGATCGACCTCAACCTCTTCCACACCTTCGACTACATCTCGGTGATCATGTGCGGCACCGGCACGGTGGCGCTGTTCGGGGTCGTCGTCGGCCACAACATCGTGCTCGTGGACACCTTCTACCGCCTCCGCCGCGACGGCCACCCGGCCGACGAGGCGGCCATCCGCGCGGCGACCCAGCGGTTCCGCCCGGTGGTGCTGACCACCATCGTCACCGTGATCGGCCTCCTGCCGATGATGTTTCAGCTGCACCCGGACTTCCGCCTGGGCGGCATCGACTACCGCGCGCCAGGTTCGGAGTGGTGGGTGCAGCTGTCGGCGACGGTGGTCTGCGGCCTCTCGTTCTCGACCCTGCTGACGCTCTTCCTGACACCGGCGGCGCTCGCCGCGCCCAAGGTGCTGAACGAGCGTTTCGCCTGGCTGCTCAGCATGCTCGGCGTGAGGTCGAGACGGCCGCAAACGCGCCGCCCGGCGGTGGGCCCGGTGGTTCCGGAGCCTGCCGAGTAGGGTTCAACGTGTCGACGCTGGGCGGGCGCGAAAAGCAGCAGCCCCCTTGCGGCTGTCGCCCTAGTCTTCGCGGGTCTGCCTTCGCCAGAGCGCGGCGTATTCGCCGGCCTTGGCCAGCAGGCTGGCGTGGTCGCCGCGCTCGACGATGCGGCCGCGGCGGACCACCAGGATCTGGTCGGCGTCGACGATGGTGGAGAGCCGGTGGGCGATCACCAGGGTGGTGCGACCGGTGCGGACCTTGCGCAGGGTGGCCTGGATCGCCGCCTCGGTGGGTCCGTCCAGTGCGCTGGTGGCTTCGTCCAGCACCAGCAGGCGCGGCCTCGCGATGAGCGCGCGGGCCAGGCCAACCCGCTGGCGCTCGCCGCCCGAAAGCTTCAGGCCGCGCTCGCCGACCATGGTCTCGAGCTTATATGGCAGACTGTCGATGAAGCTTGCCAGTTCGGCCGCCTCGGCGGCGGCCCACACCTCGTCGTCTCGCGCGTCGGGTTTGCCGAAGGCGACGTTGGCCGCCAGGGTGTCATTGAAGAGCGCCACGTCTTGGGGGACGAGCGCCACGGCGCGCCGGATCGAGGCCTGGGTGGCCTTGGTGAGGTCCAAGCCGTCGATGCTCACCCTCCCGCCCTGCGGGTCGATAAGGCGCAGCGCCAGGCGAACGATGGTGGTCTTGCCTGCGCCTGAGGGACCAACGAGCGCGGTGGTGGTTCCAGGCGCCGTGACGAAGCTCACGTCCACGAGTCCGTCCGAACGGGCGGTGTGCTGGAAGTTGACCCGGTCGAACGCCAGCTCGGCGCCGAAGTGCGACGCGGCCGGCAGGTCACGCGCGTCCGGCGCATCGGCGACCTCCGGCAGGATCGCCCGCAGCGACAGCATCTGCTCCATGTCCACGAAGGCCTGGCGGATCATGCGGTAGTTGGCGCCCAGCATGCCGAGGGGCGCGTAGACGGTCTGCAGGATGAGGATGCAGGTGGTGATGGCGCCGATGGTGATCGTCCCGTGCAGCACCTCATAGCCGGCGAGCAGGGTGACGATGATGTAGCCGAAGCTCAGCACCAGCGACTGCACGGCGTTGAGCAGCTGCAGCGAGGTGTTCGCCTTCACGGCGGCATAGGCGTAGTCGCCCATCGCCTCGCCATAGCGATCGACGACCAGCGCCTCGGAGCCGAAGGCCTTGACGGTTTCGTAGTTCATCAAGGCGTCGACCGCGAGGCCCGCCGCCTGGCTGTCGGCGTCGTTCAGCGCACGCCGATGGCTGATGCGCCAGTTCGAAATGCTGAAGGTGAAGATCACATAGACGACGATGGTGCCGATGGTGACGCCTGAGAGCCGCCAGTCGTAGCGGCTGGTCATCACAAAGGCGGCCATGGCGAGCTCGAAGACCGTCGGTCCCAGATTGAACACCACGCTCGAGAGCAACGTGTCCACCGAGTGCGCGCCGCGGTCGATGACCCGGGCGATGCCGCCGGTCTGCTTGCCCTGGTGGAAGTTCAGCGACAGCGCCAGGGCGTGGGCGAAGGTCTCCTGCGCCGAGCGCGCCAAGGCCTGCTGGGAAACCGGGGTGAAGATGGCGTCGCGCACCAGCGGCGTGGCGCTGGAGATGAACCTCAGGAACGCCCACCCGCCTGCCAGGCCCGCGAAGACGGCGAAAACCGTCGCCAGCTCGCCCCGGTGCTTGAGGCCATCGATCGCCTGACCGATGAGAACCGGCGCATAGACCCCGGTCGCCTTGCCGACCAGCACCAGCACGAGCGCCAGCGCCAGCCGAACGCGCAACCCCGGCGCCTTCGAGCGAAGCACCAGGCGAACGAGCTCGCCCATCGAACTCCAGAAATTGAACTTCGCCGAGGCCGGCGCGATCGCGCCCATCACCGCCGGCATCCGGCCCGCCGCCCCGTGCATGAAGGTCAAGCGCGCGGCTCCGCCGGATCGAAGATCAACGTGGTCTGCTCGCCCCCACCCGGCGTCAGCCAGTCGACCCGCCAACCGGCAGCTTCCCGGCTGGCCCTGAACGGCGAACCGGCGAGCGGCGCGGGCGCGGCGATGTTGGCGGTGA
Organism: Caulobacterales bacterium; assembly: GCA_044445785.1. Taxonomy (GTDB): domain Bacteria; phylum Pseudomonadota; class Alphaproteobacteria; order Caulobacterales; family Caulobacteraceae; genus Acaudatibacter. The sequence goes on along the minus strand of JBIOEF010000054.1, from coordinate 7,013 downwards.
AGTGGGTCTCGCCGCCGGCGCCGGAAAGGTCGAAGTCGTGTGCGCCTGGGCTGAGCGGCTGGTTGAGCGGCAGGACGAAGCGCCGTTCGGCGTCGGCGCTGGCCTGCCCGCGCTCGACGCCGTCCACGCGCAGGCTCACCGCCTCCCCGGGCGCGGCGCGGCCCGAGAGCGTGGCGGCGCGCTGGTCGTCGTAGTCGTGCGCCGCGGCGATCAGGCCAGGCGCCGCGCCCGCCAGCGCCTCGCTGCCGCCGCCGGCGCGCAGCCGCGCCGCCTCGCCGTCCGGCGCCAGGAAGAGGTAGCCCTTGGCCTGGGCGATGCGCCCGTGGTCAGACATGGAAAGGCCCAAGAGCCGCGGCTCACTCGAGGCCGGCGCCGTGAGCCGCCAGCCCCCTTTTGCGTCGGCTCGGGCGACGAGAACCGCGCCCTTGGGGCTCGCCAGCCGCACCTCCGCCCCCGGGTTGGCGGTCCCGGCGAGGTCGACGCCTTGGCCGGTGCGCGCCGCGCCGGTCAGCTCCGGCGGCGGCACATAGCCCCGCTCGCCCGCCGCCGACGGATCAGTCGCGGCTCTGTGGATATCGCCGCCGGCCTGCGGACTGCAGCCGGTCGTCAGGGCGATGGCGGCCAGGCTGGCGGCCCGAATAAGCCTCGCGGCGACTTGCAACCCTTTGCGCTCCGTCGGAATATCCCCTCACATATTGTTGCACGCGCAGGCGCGCGCCAGTGGACCGTAGCAGGCGAGCGGCCAATCGGCCGTCAGCTTCCGACTTTCACACCGCGGGGCGCGCCTATTCTCTCCTGGAGCGCACACTGATGTCGAGCAAGTCCGGGCGGCTGGACTCCGTATGCGTCTATTGCGCTTCGTCCAACGCCGCCGACCCCGAGTTCCACGCCGCCGCCGAATCGTTCGGGCGGATCCTGGCGGACGAAGGACTGCGCCTGGTCTATGGCGGCGGGGGCGTCGGCCTGATGGGCGCCTGCGCCCGCGCCGCGCATGAGGCGGGCGGGCGCGTGCTGGGCGTGATCCCAGACTTCCTCACCTCGCACGAGCGGCCGCTGAAGATGGTGGAGACGGTGATCGTCAAGTCGATGCACGAGCGCAAGCTGATGATGTTCGAGGAGGCCGACGCCTTCGCCATCCTGCCGGGCGGCATCGGCACGCTGGAAGAGGTGATCGAACTCCTCTCCTGGCGGCGCCTGGGCCTTCACGCCAAGCCGGTCGTGTTCCTGAACCTGCAGGAATTCTGGCGGCCGTTGTTCGATCTCTTCGATCACATCCTGGCCCAGAACCTGGTCCCCGAGGAGTTCCGCGACTGCTGGCGCTCGGTGGAGCGGGTGGAGGAACTGCTGCCGGCCCTACGCACCATGCCGACCCTCGCCTTCATGACCCCGCCTGGGGTGGAGGAAGTGAGCTAGGCCGGCGTAGCGAACAGCACCGTGTTCAGGCAAGTCTTGAACCGTTGGCGCCATCTGGCAATCCGTGCGCTCGCGCTAGCCGGTGGTATATCAACGCCGGCGGCATGAGCCAGATCGGCCACGTCAGGCCCGACGCGAAGGCGCAAAACGCCAGATAGGCGATGTTCGCAGGACTGAAGAAGTCAGCGTTCGGGGTCGTACCCGCCGCGACCGGCCCAAGGCCGCTGCTGATCGTCGCGATGACCCCTGCCGCGATTGTCAGGCCCAGAGTCCAAACCAAGAGACCGAGCGCCAGCGCCATCAAATATGTTCGAGCGAGCATCCAGAAGCGGCCACGGGTGAGTCGCCACGCCTCGAAGAGATTGACGCGGCCCGTGGCGAACGCGAGCGGTGAAGCTAGCGAGAGGCGCACGTTCAGGACGGCGATGGCGGCAATGAGGGAGAGGACCAACGCCGGCAACATCAGCGCGGACGCGGCCGCCGTGCCGACCGCGCCGGCAATTAGCTCGGCGACGAGAGACACAACGATGCCAGCGGCCATGCAAGCCGCCATGGTGAGTCCGGCTATGAGGGCGAGAACGCCAAACTGCCGAACCTCGTCGAGCCCGACGCGCAAATAGCCAAAACGGTCGGCATGAGGCCTTAGCGCCGCTCGATTCATCGCCGCGTAGAGAAAAGCCGAGAACACCAGCGAGAAAGCGAGCAGCACGGCTGCTGTCGGCTCAAGTCCCTGAAGCACTAGGGCAAACTGCTTAGGATCCGTGTTGGAAGTTGAGATCAAGACTCGCAGCTTCTCAAACGCAGAATCTGCCGTGGCCTCAACAAACGCGTTCTGAGCCACCAAGGCGACGAACTGGATCGCCGCCCAGATGATCGCGACCTTAGGCCGCTCCCGGACCAGCCGGAACCCGGCGGAAGCCACCTCGGTGACTGGAAATTCGGCCACGTCTCTCCCTCGACCCGCGCGGCGAACGAAGAGCGCCTGCATCGGACTACGATAGCCACGCGTTCGGCGGAAGTCGCAACGCGACATGACGGCTGGGACGTGCCCGCAGGAAAAGACGCCGGACCCCCTACGCCAGCCCGTTGATCCGCTTGGCCGCCGTCACCGTGTTCTCCAGCAGGCAGGCCACGGTCATCAGCCCCACGCCGCCTGGCGAGGGAGAGATCCAGCCGGCGACTTTGCTGGCTTCCTTGAAGGCCACGTCGCCCACCACCTTGGTCTTGCCGGCGGCGGCCTTCACCGGATCGCGGAACGGGACACGGTTGACACCAACGTCGATCACCGCCGCGCCCGGCTTGATCCAGTCGCCGCGGATCATCTGCGGACGGCCGATCGCCGCCACCAGGATGTCGGCCTCGCGGCAGACCGCCGGCAGGTCGCGGGTCTTGGAGTGGGCGATGGTGACGGTGCAGTCGGCGGCCAGCAGCAGGTCGGCCATCGGCCGGCCGACCAGGATCGAGCGGCCGACCACCAGCGCCCGCCGCCCGGCCAGATCGCCCAGGGTCCCGCGCAGCATGATCATGGTCCCCACCGGCGTGCAGGGCGTCAGCGCCGGCAGGCCGCTGGCCCGGCGCCCGGCGCTGGTGACCGTCAGGCCATCGACGTCCTTGTCCGGGTCCAGAACCTCGAGGACCCGCTTTTCGTCGATGTGCTTTGGCAGCGGCAGTTGCACCAGGATCCCGTGGATCGCCGGGTCGGCGTTCAGCTGGCGCACCAGCTCGATCACTGCCGACTCGGAGGTTTCCGACGCCAGCCGGTGGGTGACTGAATGCAGGCCCGCCGCCAGGCTCTGCTCGCCCTTGCGGCGGACGTAGATCTGGCTGGCCGGATCGTCGCCCACCAGGATCACCGCCAGGCCGGGAGTCAGCCCATGGTCCCGGACCAGGGCGGCGACCTCGCTCGTCACGCGCGCGATGACCGCGTCCGCATAGACCTTGCCGTCGATGATCTGGGCGTCCGCCGCCGATTCCCTGTCCGCCATGACCGATCGCCTATCCGCACAAGAGCCTGAAGGCAATCGCGCGGGCCGCGACGAACCTCGCTCTCGCCGCGGGCGGATAAACTGGCTAGAGGCAGGCGATGCCCGACGCTGCCGCCAACCCCCAGACGTCCGCCGACGTCCTGCTCGTCGGCGGCGGACTGGCGGCCAGCCTCATCGCCCTGCGCCTCAAGCGCGCCAGGCCCGAGCTGAAAGTGATCACCCTGGAGCGGGAGGCCCGCATCGGCGGCGAACACACCTGGTGCCATTTCGCCACTGACCTCTCCTCCGAGATCGAGGCGTGGCTGGAGCCGCTGATCGTACACACCTGGCCAGGCTACGAAGTGCGTTTTCCGGCCCATCAGCGGACGCTGTCGACGCCCTACCGCGCCATCAGCTCGGCGCGGCTGAACACGGTGACGTGCGGCTTGCTGAAGGATGACGCCTGGCTCAGCGTCGAGGCCGCCGAGGTGCGCGCCGATGGCGTCAAGCTGGCGGACGGCCGGCGGCTGAGTGCGCCGCTGGTGATCGACGCCAGGGGCCCGCGCCGATCGACCAAGCTGGCGCTGGGCTGGCAGAAGTTCCTGGGCCAGGAGGTGCGGCTGACCGCTCCCCATGGCCTGACCCGCCCTTTCGTCATGGACGCCACCGTGCCCCAGCTGGACGGGTACCGGTTCCTCTACGTCCTGCCGCTGGCGCCCGACCTCTTGCTCATCGAGGACACCCGCTACAGCGACGCCCCCGCGCTGGACCGGCCGGCGATCGCGCTGGACATCGCCGCCTACGCCGCCCTGCATGGCTGGACCATCGCCGCCGTCGAGCGGGAGGAGAACGGAGTCCTGCCCATCGCGCTGGCCGGCGACATCGACGGCTATTGGGACGAGGCGACCGGTCCCGCCGCGGACGCTGGTCTGCGCGCCGCCCTCTTCCACCCCACCACCGGCTATTCCCTGCCGGACGCCGCGCGCCAGGCCGAGACCATCGCCGCCCTGCCCGAACTCACCACCGCCGCCGCCAAAGCCGCGCTGATCGCCCAGTCCAAGGCCGCCTGGAAGGCGCGCGGCTACTACCGCTTCCTGAACCGCATGCTCTTCAAAGCCGCCAAGCCTGACCAGCGCTACAAGGTGCTGGAGCGGTTCTACCGCCTGCCCCAGCCGCTGATCGAGCGGTTCTATGGCGCGCGCCTCACCCTGGCCGACAAGGTCCGGCTGCTCACCGGCAAGCCGCCGGTGCCCATCGCCGCGGCCATGGGCTGCTTTTCCGAAGCGCCGTTCCTGGCCGCGCGGGCGGCCGCCGGATGAGCCGGCGCATCGCCGTCATCGGCGCCGGATTCGGCGGCCTGGCGCTGGCCGTGCGCCTGCAGAGCGCGGGGTTCGAGACCACCCTCATCGAGGCGCGCGACAAGCCAGGCGGCCGCGCCTACGTCTGGCACGATCAGGGCTTCACCTTCGACGCCGGGCCGACGGTGATCACCGATCCGGCGTGCCTGGAGGAGCTCTTCGCCCTCAGCGGCAGGAAGCTCGCCGACTATGTGAAGCTCGTCCCGGTCTCGCCCTTCTATCGGCTGAAGTGGGACGATGGGACCAGCTTCGACTACGTCAACGACCAGGCCGAGCTGGACCGCCAGATTTCCGCGAAAAACCCGGCTGACGTCGATGGTTACCGCCGGTTCTTGAAGTTTTCGGAGGAAGTCTACGCGGAGGGCTACCGCCGGCTGGGCCACGTGCCGTTCCTGAAAGTCGGCGACATGCTGGCCGCCGCGCCGGAGCTCATCCGCCTGCAGGCCTGGCGCAGCGTCTATGACAAGGTCTCCAGCTACGTTGAGGACGACCACCTGCGCCAGGCGCTTTCGTTCCACACCCTGCTGGTCGGCGGCAGCCCCTTCGCGGCCTCATCGATCTACGCCCTGATCCACGCCCTGGAACGCGACGGTGGGGTCTGGTTCCCGATGGGCGGCACCCACGCCCTGGTCCGCGCGCTCGCCAAGCTCTTCGAGGACCTGGGCGGCAAGCTGCTGGTCAGCGACCCCGCCCGCCGCATCGTCACCCAGGGCGGGCGCGTCACCGGCGTCGTGCACGCGGACGGCGTGGAGGAGGCGTTCGACGCCGTCGCCTCCAACGCCGACATCGTCCACACCTACGATGTGCTGCTGGCGGACCACCCGCGCGGCCGCGCCGTCGCTCGCAGCCTGAAGCGCCGCCGCTTCAGCCCCTCGCTGTTCGTGGTCTATTTCGGGCTGAAGCGCGAACACCCCGAACTGGCCCATCACACCATCTGCTTTGGCCCGCGCTACCGCGGCCTGATCGACGAGATCTACGGCAAGAACGCTCTGGCCGACGATTTCTCGCTCTACCTGCACGCCCCCTGCGCCAGCGACCCCAGCCTCGCCCCGCCCGGATGCTCAGGTTACTACGCCCTCTCGCCCGTGCCGCACCTGGGGACGGCGAAGATCGACTGGGACGTGGAGGGCCCGCGCTATCGCGACCGGATCCTGGACTACCTCGACGCCCACCACATCCCGGGGCTGAAGGCGGACCTAGTCACCTCGCGCACCTTCACGCCCAAGGATTTCGAGCGCGAACTGGGCGCCTGGCGGGGCTCCGCGTTCTCGCTGGAGCCGGTGCTGACCCAGAGCGCCTGGTTCCGCACCCACAACCGCGACGACGTGATCGCGAACCTCTATTTTGTCGGCGCCGGAACCCATCCGGGCGCCGGCGTTCCAGGCGTGGTCGGCTCGGCCAAGGCGACGGCCGGGCTGATGATCGCCGATCTGGGAGGCGAGCGATGAGTGAGGTCGATCTTGCCCAGGCCAGCCGCGAGACCATCCGCAAGGGCTCCAAGAGTTTCGCCGCCGCGGCCGCCCTCTTCGAACCTGAGACCCGCGCCGATGCGGAGATGCTCTACGCCTGGTGCCGCCACTGCGACGACGTGATCGACGGCCAGGACCTGGGCCACGGCATGGCCGCGCCGGACCCCGAGGCCGCCAAGGCGCGGCTGGAGGGGCTCTACGCCAAGACCCGCGCGGCCCTGGCCGGCGAGCCCACCGACGATCCGGACTTCGCCGCCTTCCAGCGCGTGGCGCTGAGGCGCCAGATCCCCGAGCGCTACGCCCTGGAGCTCCTGGGCGGCTTCGCCATGGACGTCGCCGCGCGCCGTTACGAGACGCTGGAGGACACCCTCGACTACTGCTGGCACGTGGCCGGCGTGGTGGGCGTGATGATGGCGCTGGTGATGGGGGTGAAGCCAGACGACCTTCCCACCTTGCGCCGCGCCCAGGACCTAGGCCTCGCCTTCCAGCTGACCAACATCGCCCGCGACGTGGTGGAGGACGCCGCCAACGGCCGGGTCTACCTGCCGGCGGACTGGCTGGCGGAGGCTGGCGTCCCCGTCGATGCGGTGGCCGCGCCCGAGCACCGCGCCGCCGTGTTCTCAGTCACCCAGCGGCTGCTGGCGCAGGCCGAGCCGTACTACGCCTCGGCGGTCGCGGGCCTGGCCGCCCTGCCCTGGCGCTCGGCCTGGGCCATCGCCGCGGCGCGGGGCGTCTATCGCCAGATCGGCGTCGAGGTGCTGAGGCGTGGGCCCCATGCCTGGGACGAGCGCGTCTCCACCAGCACCGCG
>JBIOEF010000053.1:0-22914 GCA_044445785.1 Caulobacterales bacterium | reverse complement strand
AGCTCCAGCTTGCCGGTGGCGCGTCCGGCCCCGGGTCGTCACGCTCCGCGCTCCGCCCGGGGTGACGAACGCGCGCTCCGTCGCTGCGTCCGGGTCCGGTGTCGCCCCCAAATTGTTTCACGTGAAACACTGCCTCGGCCTCGATTTGGCCCGTTGCCTGGAGTATGGGCTGGGCCATGACCTCGTGGGACGTGATCGTGATCGGCGGCGGCCACGCCGGCTGTGAAGCCGCAGCCGCGTCCACGCGCTTCGGCGCGGCGACCCTGCTGCTCACCCACAAGATCGAGACCATCGGCGAGATGTCCTGCAACCCGGCCATCGGGGGCCTCGGCAAGGGTCATCTGGTGCGCGAGATCGACGCCCTGGACGGCCTGATGGGCCGGCTCGCCGACGTCGCCGGCATCCAGTTCCGGCTGCTGAACCGCTCCAAGGGTCCGGCCGTTCGCGGGCCCAGGGCCCAGATCGACCGCGCCCGCTATCGCGCGGCCATGCAGGCGGCGCTGGCCGAACAAAGCGGCCTCACGATCCGCGCCGACGCGGTCGAGGACCTGATCATCGAGAACGGACGCGTGGCCGGCGTCATCGGCGCCAGCGGGACGGTCTACCGGGCCGCGCGGGTGGTGCTGACCACCGGCACCTTCCTGAAGGGCGTTATCCACCGGGGCGAGGAGCGGACGGCGGCCGGCCGCATCGGCGAGGCGCCGGCGATCGGCCTTTCAGACCGGCTCTACAGCCTGGGCCTCGCCATGGGCCGCCTGAAGACCGGCACCCCCGCGCGCCTGGACGGCAAGACCGTCACCTGGGAGCGGCTGGAGATGCAGGCGGGCGATGAGCCGCCGACGCCGTTCTCGTTCCTCTCCGGCCCGATCACGACGCCCCAGATCGAATGCGGGATCACCGCCACCACCCCGGAGACACACAAGATCATCGCGGGGCGGCTCTCGGAGTCGGCGGTCTACGGCGGCCGGGCCAAGGGCGTTGGGCCGCGCTATTGCCCCTCGATCGAGGACAAGGTGGTCCGCTTCCCCGACCGCACCAGCCACCAGATCTTCCTGGAGCCCGAGGGGCTGGACGACGACACCGTCTATCCCAACGGCGTCTCCACCTCGGTGGCCGAGGCGACCCAGGACCTCTTCCTGCGCACGATCCCGGGCCTCGAAGGTGTCCGGGTGAAGCGCTATGGCTACGCGATTGAATACGATTACGTCGATCCCCGTGAGCTCACGTCGAATCTGGAGGTCAAGCGGCTCCCCGGCCTCTACCTCGCCGGCCAGATCAACGGCACCACCGGCTATGAGGAGGCCGCCGCCCAGGGCCTGGCGGCCGGCCTCAACGCCGCGCGCGCCGCCGGCGGCGGCGAGCCGGCCAGCTTTGGCCGCGACGAGGCCTACATCGGGGTGATGATCGACGACCTGGTCACCCGCGGCGTCACCGAACCCTATCGGATGTTCACCAGCCGCGCCGAGTTCCGCCTGCGCCTTCGCGCCGACAACGCCGACCTGCGGCTCACCGCCCGCGGGATCGCGCTGGGCTGCGTCGGCGCCGAGCGGGCCGCAGCCTTCGCCCAGAAGGCGAAGGCCTTGGCGGACGCCCGCGAGGAGGCTCGCGCCCTCACCCTGACCCCCGGCGAGGCGGTCCGCGCCGGCTTCAAGGTCAATTTCGACGGCCAGCGGCGGGACCTGACCCAGCTCTTGGCCTATCGCGAGATCGGCTTCGACGACCTCGCCCGCCTCTGGCCGCAAATCGCGGGCTGGCCAGCGTCGGTGCGCGAGCAGATCGAAGTCGACGCCGCCTACGCCGGGTACCTGGATCGCCAGGACGCCGACGTGGAGGCGTTCCGCCGCGACGAGGCCCTGGCGCTCTCGCCCCATCTCAACTACGGCGCGGTCGGCGGGCTCTCCAACGAGGCGCGCGAGCGGCTGGCCGCCGTCCGTCCCGCGACCCTGGGCCAAGCCGCCCGCATCGAAGGCGTCACCCCCGGCGCGCTCACCGCTCTGCTCGCCCATGTCCGCCGCGCCGACGCTGCTTGAACCGGTGCGCGGCGCCCCGGACTTCGCAAAGGCAGACTCCGCCAAAGCGGACTTCGCAAAGGCAGACTCCGCCAAAGCGGACTTCGGCCAAGCGGACTTCACCCTCGCGACGGGCGCGGACGCGGCGCAGATGGCGGCGCTGGAGAGGCTGCGGGCGATGCTGGCCGACTGGAACGGGCGGATGAACCTCGTCGGGCCGGCGACCCTGGTCGATTTCTGGGGCCGCCACGCGTGGGATAGCGCCCAGCTGCTCAAGATCCAGCCCGCCGCGCGGGTCTGGGCCGACATCGGCGCCGGCGGCGGCTTCCCGGGCCTGATCCTGGCCATCCTGCTCAAGGGCCAGGCGGGCGCCCACGTCCACCTGATCGAAAGCCAGGCCAAGCGGTGCCGGTTCCTTCAGGCCGTGGTCGAGGCGCTGGGCCTCCCCGCCAGCGTCCACAACGCCCGGGCCGAAGAGATGGCGCTGAGCGTGGAGATCGTCACCGCCAGAGCCGTCGCCCCGCTGGCGCGGCTGCTGGAGCTCGCCAGGCCCTTCCTCGACCGCGGCGCGCGCGGTCTCTTCCTCAAGGGCCAGGGCGCGACCGCCGAGATTGCCGAGGCGCGGAAGCTCTGGCGCTTCGAGGTCAAGGAGATCCCCAGCCTCAGCGACCCCCAGGGCCGCATCCTCCAGGTGACGGGGCTCGCGCGTGGCCGATAGGACCAAGCCCTGCCGCATCCTGGCGGTCGCCAACCAGAAGGGCGGGGTCGGCAAGACCACCACCGCCATCAACCTTTCCACCGCGCTGGCGGCCGTGGGCGAGCGGGTGCTCTTGCTGGACTCCGATCCGCAGGGCAACGCCTCCACCGGCCTTGGCATCCCGCGCGCCATGCGCCGCAAGACGCTCTACGACGTTCTGATGGAGGACGTGCCGGCGGTGGACGCGGCCATGCCGACCGCCCTCCCCGGCCTCGACCTGTTGCCCGCCGACGCCGACCTTTCCGGCGTCGAGCTGGAGCTTGGCCAGACGCCGCGCCGCTCCTACCGCCTGCGCGACGCCCTGGGCCCGCTGCGCGCATCCGGCCCCTACGACTACGTGCTGATCGACTGCCCCCCGGCGCTCAGCCTGCTCACCGTCAACGCGCTGACCGCCGCCGACGCGGTGCTGGTGCCCTTGCAGTGCGAGTTCTTCGCCCTGGAGGGCCTGACCCAGCTTCTGCGAACCATCGATCTGGTGCGCGGCAGCCTCAATCCCAGCCTGGAGATCCAGGGCGTGGTGCTGACCATGTACGATCGCCGCAACAGCCTCTCGGCCCAGGTGGCCAAGGATGTGCGCGCCCACTTCGGCGATGCGGTCTACGAGACGGTGATTCCGCGCAACGTCCGCGTCTCGGAGGCGCCGTCCTACGGCAAGCCCGCCCTGATCTACGACCTGAAATGCGCCGGCAGCCAGGCCTACCTGAAGCTGGCGCGCGAACTGGTGGGCCGCGAGCGCGCCCGCCTGACCGCCCCCGCAGCGTAAAGAGGAAGACCGCCATGACCGAGAGCCGACGGGGACTGGGGCGCGGACTTTCGGCCCTGCTGGACGAAGTCGAGGCGCCGATCGGCGAGAGTCACCGCAACGCCGGACTGATGGACGTCCCCATCGAGCTCATCCAGCGCAACCCCGACCAGCCCCGCCGCCGCTTCAACGACGCCGACATCGACGAGCTGGCCGCCTCGATCCGGTTGAAGGGCGTGCTGCAGCCGATCCTGGTCCGCGCGGCCAAGGAGACGCATGGCGAATATCAGATCGTCGCCGGCGAGCGCCGCTGGCGGGCCGCCCAGCGCGCCGGGATGCGCGTGGTTCCGGCCCTGGTGCGCGAGCTTTCCGACGTCGAGGTGCTGGGGATCGCCATGATCGAGAACATCCAGCGCACCGATCTTTCGCCGATCGAGGAGGCGGAGGGCTACCGCACCCTGGTCGAGCGCTATGGCCGAACCCAGGCGCTGGTGGCCGACACCGTCGGCAAGAGCCGGGTCCACGTCGCCAACGCCCTGCGCCTCTTGCAACTGCCCGACGCCGTGCAGGCGCTGGTGCGCGAGGGCCGGCTTACCGCCGGCCACGCTCGCCCGCTGGTGGGCAAGCCCGACGCCGAGGCCCTGGCCCGGCAAGTGGTCGACCGCGAGCTGAACGTGCGTCAGGTCGAGGCGCTGGCCAGCGGGCGCATGACCCTGGGCGGCGTCGCCGCGGCGCAGCGGACCGGCAAGCACAAGGACGCCGACACCCTGGCGCTGGAGACCGATCTTGGCGAGGCGCTGGGCCTCCCCGTCGAGATCCGCGACCGCGGCGGATCGGGCGAGCTCAGCATCCGCTACGGCACCCTCGAGCAGCTCGACGAGGTCTGCCGCCGCCTCACCCGTGGGTGAAAGCCGGCAGCCGCCACCGTAAACTACGGTGAAATGCGAAAGCACGTGCAACGTTCTACCCCGTCACCCCGGCCGTAGCGGCGGAGCTGCGGAGAGCGGGGGCCGGACGGGCCGGCGCTTAGACGCCTTCCAGCTTGACCGCGGCGCGTCCGGCCCCGGGTCTTCGCGCTTCGCGCTCCGCCCGGGGTGACGGTGGGAGCTACATTGCCGCGAAATAGCGCCTGATCAGTTCACGGTAGATGGCCGTCAGCTGGCGGATCTCCTCGACGCTCGCGCGCTCGTCGACCGCGTGCATGGTGGTTCCGACCAGGCCCAGTTCCACGACCGGGCACATGGCGCGGATGAAGCGGGCGTCGGAGGTGCCGCCGGTCGTGGAAAGCTCCGCCGCCCGCCCGGTCACCGCCCGCGCCGCCGCGGCCGCCAGATCGGTGAACGGCCCGGTCTGGGTGAGGAAGGCCTCGCCGCTGATCTCTATCCGCACGCTGAGCTTGCCGGCGAACCCCTCGCCCACCCTGGCCGCTTCGGCCTCGATCCAGGCCGCCAGCGCCGCGCCGGTGTGGTTGGGGTTGAAGCGGATGTTGAGCCGCGCCTTGGCGGCCGCCGGAATGACGTTGGTGGCCGGATTGCCGACGTCGATGGTGGTGACCTCCAGGTTCGACGGTTGGAACCCGGTGTAGCCTTCGTCCAGCTTGCGCGCCTGCAGCGCCGCCAACAACGCGATCAGCGCCGGCACGGGGTTGGCCGCCCGGTCCGGATAGGCCACGTGCCCCTGCACGCCGAGGGCGGTCACGTAGGCGTTGAGGCTGCCGCGCCGGCCGATCTTGATCATGTCGCCCAGCTGGGCCGACGAGGTCGGCTCCCCCACCAGGCAATGGTCGATGGCCTCGCCCTCGGCGATCAGCTGCTCCACCACCGCGCGGGTGCCTTGGATCGCCGCTCCCTCCTCGTCGCCGGTGATCAGGAACGAGAGCGAGCCGGTGACCTCCTCGGCGGCGAGGGCGTCGGCGCTGGCGGCGATGAAGGCGGCGATGGCGCTCTTCATGTCCACCGCGCCGCGACCCACCAGCACCCCGTCCTCGATCCGCGCGGCGAACGGGTCGGCGCTCCAGGCGCCGGCGTCGCCCACCGGCACCACGTCGGTGTGGCCGGCGAAGCAGAGGTTGGGGCGCGATTGGTTCAGCCGCGCGTAGAGGTTCTCGATCTCCCCGAACTTCATCCGCCGGCAGGCGAAGCCGAGGTCCGCCAGCGCCTGCTGCACCAGGTCCATGGCCCCGCCGTCCGCCGGCGTCACCGACGGACAGCGGATCAGCGCCTGGCTGAGCGCGATGGGGTCTATGGTCATGGCCCTGCTTTAGGGGGCGCGGCGCAAGGGCGCAAACCGGGGCGCAGCCGCGCCGACAATCCCCCTCGTCACCGCGCAAGCGGGACCCTAGGCTTTTTCTGGCATGCGCGGCGCTCTCAGATAAAACACCTGGGTCCCCGCCTCTGCGGGGATGAGCGGGGGAAAAGAGCATGCGCAGTCACTGGCTGATCTTGGCGATCCTGGGCTCCATGGCGGCCGCAACCGCCGCCCACGCCGCGACCGCCTGCGAGGCGTTGACCGGGGTCAGCCTGCCGCACGCGCAGGTCACCGCCGCGACCACCGCGCCCGCGGGGTCACTCACGGCCTGCAAGATCGAGGTCACCAGCCGGCCGACTTCCGACTCGGAGATCCGCATCGAGGTGTGGATTCCCGTCGGCGCGGCCTGGAACGGGCGCTACGTGCAGCTGGGCAACGGCGGCCTCGCCGGCTCGATCAGCACCCCGTTCCTGCAGGGCTTCGCGGCGCAAGGCTACGCCGCCGCCATGACCGACGACGGCCACCAGGCCCAGGGCACGGACGGGCGCTGGGCGATGGGCCACCCGGAGAAGGTCGTCGACTTCGGCTGGCGAGCGCTGAAGGAGACCACCGACGCCGCCAAGGCGCTGATCCGCGCCTACGGCACGGGCGGGCCGAAGTTCGCCTACTTCTTCGGCTGCTCAGACGGCGGGCGCGAAGCGCTGATGGAAGCGCAGCGGTTCCCGAACGATTTCAACGGCATCGTTGCCGGCGCTCCGGCCTACAACTTCACCGGCCTGCTGCGTTTGGCGGTCTTCAACCGGCAGACTCTGGCCGCGCCCGGCGCCTTCCTGCCGGCGGACAAGCTGGGGACGCTGGAGGCGGGCGCCCAGCAGGCCTGCGGCGGCGGCTTCTTCATCGCCGACCCGGCGGGCTGCCAATTCGACCCGACCAAGATCGTCTGCAAGGCCGAGGACAGGCCCGACTGCGTCAGCGCCGCCCAGGCCGCCGCGGCGCGCGCCATCTACAAAGGGCTCGGCGGCGACGTGCCCGGTTTCACGCCGGGCGAGGAGGGCGAAGCGGGCGCGTGGCTGAGCTGGATCACCGGTCCCTCGCCGGAGACGTCCGGCCAGGCCCTCAGCGCCATGTTCGCCCGCAGCTTCTGGGGGGATTTCGTCTTCGGCGATGCGGACTACGACACCCTCAAGCTCGATCTGGCGGGCGCGCCCAAGGCCAGCGCCGATCTGGCCAAGACGCTCAATTCCACCGATCCGGACCTGAAGGCGTTCCGCGCCCACGGCGGCAAGCTGATCCAGTATCACGGCTGGAACGACCCGGCGATCCCAGCCCGCGCCAGCGTCGTCTACTATGAGGACGTGAGCCGAACCATGGGCGAGACCGGTGACTTCTACCGCCTCTACATGATCCCAGGCATGCTCCACTGTGGCGGCGGGCCTGGCCCCAGCAACGTCAACTGGATGACAGCGCTCAGGGCCTGGGTGGAGCAGGGCCAGGCGCCGGCGGCGATGATCGCCACGGGAGCCAGCGCCACGGGCCCCAGAGAGCAGGCGATCTGCCCCTATCCGGATCTGGGCGCCCTGGAAGAACACACCGGCCAAGCGTCCACGGCCCGCTGTCTCGCCCGAAAACGGGCTGGCTAGCGCTCAAGCCCCACGACCCCTCACCTCACCTCTCCCCACTGCAGGGCGAGGGCTACTGAGGGAGCGGTGACGCGGATAGACTCGAACGCGAGCTGCGATGGGTTCGTGAAGCCGCCCCTATCCTATCAGTATCCCTCTCCCCGCCCAAAGGGTGGGGAGAGGTGCGGTGAGGGGTGGCCGAGGTAGTCCCCCAGGCGGCAGTCCTTCAGGCGGCGGCGCGGAAGGCGGGGTTGCGCTGGAAGAAGCCGGCGCGGCCGGCGATGGGCTGGAAGGCGTCGGTGACCGACGCCGGGGATTCCTTCACGCCGAGCACCAGATAACCGTCGTCCGGCAGCACTTGGGTCAGCTCTTCCAGGACCTTCTTCTGGGCGTCCTCGGTCATGGCGCTCACCGAATTGCGCAGGAAGACCACGTCGAAGCGGCCGATGGCGGTCAGGCCCGCGATCAGGTTGATCCGCCGCCAGCGGACGCGCTGGCGCAGCGCCGCGGAAATCCGCCAGCTGTCCTCGGCCTTCTCGAAGTGGCGGGCCAGCAGCCGGATCGGCAGCCCGCGCTGGACCTCGAACTGGTTGAAGAGCCCGCTCTGCGCCCGCTCCAGCGCCAGGCTCGAGAGGTCGGAGGCGGCCAGCTCGACGCGCAGGGCGTGGTCCTGCAGCGCCAGGTCCTCGACGATCATCGCCAGGGAGTAGATCTCCTGACCGGTGGCGCACGCCGCGCTCCACACCCGGATCGGCTGGCCGGCCCTGGCGCGGACCAGCGCCGGCAGCATCTCGTCCTTGAACGCCTGGAAGGGCGCGCGGTCGCGGAAAAAGCTGGTCTCGGCCGCCGCCATGGCCTCGACCACCGCCCAGATCAGCGGCTCCTCGCGCCGGGCGCGGATGGCGTCCAGGAGCTCGGTGATCGACATGAAGCCTTCGCGGCGCGCCACCGGCGCCAGGCGGCTCTCCATCAGATAGGTCTTCTCCGGCGCCAGCTTCAGGCCAGCGCGCGCCTTGCACAACGAGACGATCAGAGCGACTTCCTCGGCCGTCATAGGCCGGCCTCGGCGAACTTGGCCTCGATGATGTCGCCGTCGAACGGCTTCATGATGTATTCGTTGGCGCCCGCCTCCAGCGCCTCGTTGATGTGCGCCAGATCGTTCTCGACGGTGCAGAAGACCACGGTGGGCGCATCGCCGCCCGGCTCGGCGCGCAGCTTGCGCAGGAACTCGATGCCGGTCATCACCGGCATGTTCCAATCCAGCAGGATCGCATCGGGCATGGCCGCGCGGCACCAGGCGAGCGCCTCCATGCCGTCGGCGGCCTCGGCGATCTCATAGCCGATGTCTTCGAGGATCCGCCGCGCGACCTTGCGGATCACTCGGCTGTCGTCGACGACCAGACAGGTCCTCATCGGGCCCCAAAACTCCCAGCACGCGTCCAGCCTCTTCTCGCGCGGCCTTGGTTAAGGAGCGGTATGGCTAAGGGCTAATTGAAAGAATTTTCAGCTGGGGAGTGACGCGCTGAGCATCACCAGGTCATCGGCCGCCTGCGCCTGCAGCATGCCGCCGGCGCTTTTCACCAGCGCATGCAGGTAATAGGCCTGCACCCAGCGCCCGCCCAGACCCTCGCCGAGGGGCTCGCCCATCAGCCCGCCCAGCACCTCCGGATGCAGCCGCGCCCTTGGCCCGCGCGCCTCGACGCCCAGCAGGGTGCGGCCGGGCGGCGCGCGCCGCTCCACCCGCGCAATACCGCCGATGGGCAGCGCCCCGGCGGCCAGCTGCACCAGGTTCAGCAGCGTCCGCGCCTCGGCCTTGGGCACCGGCTGCGGCTCGATGGTCCAGGCGAGTTCCGGCCGGACGTGGGCGTAGATCCCCTGCGCCAGCCGCTCCAGCTCGGCGCTGTCGAAGGTCTCGGCCTGGGCCGAGGCGCCGAACGCCACCCGCGAGAATGACAGCATCGCGGTCAGCTTGCGCGCGCTGGCGGCGATCAGGTCCATGGCGTCGTCGCGCATGTCCTTGGCGGTGGGGTCGTCCAGCAGATCGAGCCCGGAGACGATGGCGCTGGCCGGACTGATGAAGTCGTGGCAGAGCCGCGCCGCCAGCCGCGCCGCCAGTTCCTCGGGCGCGAGGCCGGGCGCGATCTGCGGCGAAATCGGCGGCGGCGAGAAGGCGGCGGGGCTGGCATCGCTCATGGCGGGGCCAAGGATCGCCTGATTTGTTCCTTTGGGAAACCTCGGGCCTAAGTCATAGAGACGCGCCATGACCGCTGACGCCCGCCTCGACCTCGACATCGGCGCCGACCTCGCCGAGATCGCCGCCGCCGCCGCCGCGCTGATCCTGCCGCTCTGGCGCACCGACATCGCCGTCATCGCCAAGGCCGACAAGAGCCCGGTGACCGAGGCCGACCGTCGCGCGGAGACCCAGATCCTCGAGGGCCTGGCGCGCCGCTTTCCGGGCGTGCCGGTGATTTCCGAGGAGGACGCCAGCGAGTTCGGCACCCCGGGCTCCATCGGCCCGCGGTTCTTCCTGGTCGATCCGCTGGACGGGACCAAGGCCTTCGTCCGCGGCGATCCGCACTTCACCGTCAACATCGCCCTCATCGAAGACGGGACGCCGGTGGTCGGCGCGATCGCCGCCCCCGCCAGCGGCGAGATCTGGCACACGACGCCCCAGGGCGTGCTCAAGCGCCATGGCGACGGCCCCTCGGCGCCGATCCGCCCGCGTCCCTGGCCGGAAGGCGAGGCGCTGGCGCTGATCAGCCACACCATGAAGGTCGAGACCGCCGACGAGCTGGCCGCCAGGTACAACTTCCACCGGCGCGAGCCGATGGATTCCTCGATCAAGTTCTGCCGCATCGCCGAGGGCGCCGCCGACATCTATCCGCGCCACGGTCCGACCATGGAATGGGACACCGCCGCCGGCCACGCGATCCTGGTCGCCGCCGGGGGCAAGGTGACGACGCCCGAGGGCGAGCCGTTCGTCTACGGCAAGGCCGACCAGGGGTTCAAGAACGGCTGGTTCGTCGCCCGCGCCTAGAGCGCGACGCGGTTAGGCGGAGCCGCCTGACCGTTGAATCGTGCTCTAGATTCAAGAGTGAAGGTCTAGCCGGCGAACGGCGAGGCCAGCCCCAGGTAGCCGCAGAAGCCGGCGGCGAAGGAAACGACGGCGATCCAGACGAACGGCCGGATGACGGCGGCCGCCCGATCGGCCGCGACGATGTTGAGACGCTCAGGCTCTGCTGTCCGCTCCATCGCACAACAACCCGTCAGGCCGGCCGAAGTTGCGTCCGGTGCGGCGGAATCTGCCATGATTCGGCCTTATTTGGGCGGGGTGTGTGGTTCGAAGCACCCCCCGTCACCCCGGGCGAAGCGCGCAGCGCGAAGACCCGGGGCCGGACCGGCCGGCGCTTAGACGATATCCAGCTTGACCACGGCGTGTCTGGCCCCGGCTCTCCGCTGCGCTCCGGCCGGGGTGACGGAGGAAGCGGTGCGCGCGCCCCCTACACCGGGTTCCGGGCGATCAGCTGGCGGGCGATGATGATCCGCTGCATCTCGTTGGTGCCCTCGCCGATGATCAGCAGCGGCGCGTCGCGGAACAGACGCTCGATCGGGTACTCCTTGGAATAGCCGTAGGCGCCGTGGATGCGCATCGATTCGGTGGCCACCTCCAGCGCCGTCTCGGTGGCGAACCACTTGGCCATGCCGGCTTCCAGGTCGACGCGCCCGCCGCGGTCGTAGGCGCGGGCGGCGTCCTCCACCATCAGCTCGGCCGCGCGCGTCTTGGCCGCCATCTCGCCCAGCTTCAACTGGATCGCCTGGTGCTGGGCGATGGGCTTGCCCATGGTCCGGCGCACCTGGGCGTAGGCCACCGCCTCCTTCAGCGCCCGCCTGGCGATGCCGACGCCGCGCGCGGCCACGTTCACCCGCCCGATCTCCAGGCCGCCGGTGGCCATCAGGAATCCCTTGCCCTCCTCGCCGCCCACGAGGCCCAGTCGCGCATCCACCGGGCAGTCGTCGAAGACGATCTCGCCGGTGTCGATGCCGCGGTAGCCGAGCTTCTTCAGCTTGCGCCCGCGGGTGACGCCCTTGGCCTCGGCGCCCGTCTCCAGATCGCGCGTCGGCACGATCAGCATGGTCATGCCGCGGTGGCGAGGCTGGGCGGCCGGATCGGTCTTCACCAGCACCGCCAGGATGTCGCCCTCGATGGCGTTGGTGATCCAGAGCTTGGGTCCGGTGATCCGGTATTCGTCGCCCACGCGCCTGGCCACCGTGCGGATCCCCTGCAGGTCGGTGCCGGCGTCAGGCTCGGTCAGCGCCAGGCCGCCGCGCAGCTCGCCGGTGGCGAACTTCGGCAGCCAGTGGTCTTTCTGCGCCGCCGTGCCGAACTTCTGCACGATCAGCGCCATCATCAGGTGGCTGTTGAAGAAGCCGGTAAGGCTCATCCACTCTTCGCTGATCCGCGCGACGATCCTCGAATAGGTCAACGCGGGCAAACCCAGCCCGCCGTACTTGGGTTCGATCAAGGCGCCGAAGAGGCCCATCTCGCACAGGTCGTTGACCAGCTCGGTGGGGTACTCGTCCGCCTCCTCCAGCCTGGCGGCCACCGGAGCGACCTTCTTCTCCAGCCAGTGGTCGATGGAATCGAGCAGCGCCCGCTCGTCCGCCTCGCTGATCTCCAGAACCTCGCTCATGATCTCACCTATTCTCTGCGTGGTTCGAGACGCGCTCTCAAAGAGCGCTCCTCACCATGACGAAGTGTGTTGCGGCCCGCCATTCTCGTCATCCTGAGGAGCCCGCGTCAGCGGGCGTCTCGAAGGACGCACGCTCGCCCATATCACCAATAGTCCTTCATCAGCTCGCCCGCCCAGGCCGGTTCGCGGAGCTCGCCGCGGGGCAGGAAATCCTTCATCACCGGCTTCAGGTCCATGACCGGCGTGCCGTCGATGGCGTCCAGCCCCTCGACCTCGACGGCGAGGCCCTTCACCGAAACAATCCGGCAGGAGCAGAGGCCCAGGCGATTGGGCCGGTTCTTGCCCCGCTGGGCGAAGATGCCGACCAGCGGCCAGTCGGCGCGACCGCGCGGATGGCGCGCGCCATATTCGATCTCGCCCTCGCTCACCTTGTCGAAGAGGAAGATCACCTCCAGGTGCGAGAAGTCCGCCAGCCCGGCCAGGGCGTCCGGAGTGAACCGCGCCGGGTCCAGCTCGATGCGGGCGCGGCTTTTTCCCCAATCGTCGTCGATCGGCTCGCCCCGGCCGCCGCGCACGTGGCCGATGGGCTCGAGCGCGATCATGCCAGCGGCTGGCCGACGTGGCCCGAGCCGCCGGGAGTCAGAAGCCCCTGGCCCGGCACATGGTTCACCTCCAGGCGCACGCCGTCCGGGTCTTCGAACAGCACCGAGTAGTAGCCGGGGGCGTAGTTGTCGTCCTGCGGCTCGTGGACGATGGTCGCGCCGATGGAGACCAGGAAGCGGTGGACCTCGTCCACCTCGTCCCGTTCGCGGGCGCGGAAGCACACGTGGTGCAGGCCCACGCGGTTCTGCACGAACCGCTCGCCGACGTGGTTCGGTGAGGGCGCACGCACGGCGAAGCCAGTACGTCCGCCAACGCAATAGTAGACCCCCGCAGCGTTCATCACCTCCTTGAGGCCCAGGAACGGCAGCAGCTTCATGTAGAAGGCCCTGCACGCCTCGAAGTCGCCGGCGGTGACGAAAATATGGGCGACGCCGTTGATCTCCATGGGGTCCTCCTGCGTGGCGCGCCTTCCGGGCGGCTGACCAGATTCCGCTCAGCCGGAAGGCGCGCCTGCCATATGCGCCATTCACGCAGCGGCAGCCAACCACGCCGAGGGCGTGAGGTCGCGAACCGCCCACCGGTCGGGGACCGCGGCCGCACCACGGGAAGGGTGTTCGCCGAGTTGGCGCGCCCGCGCACACGCTCCGATGAGCATCGAGATCGCGCTGATGGAAGAGCGTGACTGTTCTTATGGTCTGGGGGCCAGAAGTCGACGATCTGACCACGCTCCAGCAGGTGTATGAGCTGTCAGAGGACTCGCAGTCTTTCGACTCAACTTAGGTCTCCTATCCAGCGATCGCCGGTGACTAGGGCCAAACGAAGATAAGTCCGGTTGGTAACTAAGAATAAGGACAATTGGACTTAAAGGGCGTCGTACCAACACCGAGAGGGTGACATCAATGCCGAATTCTCTGCAGCGTAAACCGAAGGCGGCCAAGCCCGCCAAAGCGACCAAAACGACCAAGCCGAAAGCCTCGGCCAAGTCGAAGAAGGTGGTCAAGAAAGTCATGCCGAGCAACGTCGTCCATCTGAAGCTGGCCAAGCCGACCCGCGCCGCCAAGCCGAAAACGACCGCCAAGCGCAAGGCGCCTGCCAAGCCGAAAATGGCGGCCAAGCCGGCGACGGCCAAGGTCGTCAAGAAGGCGACCCGCCCGACCCGCGCGGCCAAGCCGAAGACCTCGGCCAAGCGCAAAGCGCCTGCCAAGGCGAAGATGGCTTCCAAGCCGAAGACCGTGGCCAAGCGCAAGGCGCCGGCCAAGAAGACCGTGAAGGCGGCCAAGGCCAAGACCGTCACGATGAAGAAGAAGGCCAAGCCGACCCGCGCCGCCAAGCGCACGACGTCGGCCAAGCGCAAGGCGCCTGCCAAGCGCAAGACGGTGGCCAAGTCGGCCAAGGCCAAGGTCGCCACGATGAAGAAGGCGACCCGGTCCTCCAAGTCCAAGACGTCGGCCAAGCGCAAGCACGCGACGCGTCCTGCCAAGGTGGTCAAGGCCGCCAAGGCGGCCCGCGCTGCGATCACGGCCAAGGTCGCCAAGGGAGCCAAGAGCGCCAAGGCGCTGAAGGTCACCAAGGGCAACGTCGTCAAGCTGGCGGCCAAGACCAAGAAGCCGACCCGGGCGAAGAAGCCCGCCAAGGCGGTCAAGCGGCCCGCTTCGAAGGCGCGCCGCGCGTAAGCTAGGCGGCAGAGGCGGCGCACAAACGCCGCCTCGTCCGCTGCGGGCGGTTGCCCGCACGACTAAATCTCGGACACGCCCGCGGGTTGACGCCCGCGGGCGGCGTCTGCCTAGTCCTCGCCGCTGCGGGAAAGCCTCCCGCCTAAACCGCCGGTCGTTCGCCGACGATCGAGACGCGCTCGCCGTAGCGGGAGAACGGGTAGTAGTCCCAGACCGCATGGTGCTGGGTGCAGCGATTGTCCCAGAAGACCAGGGTGTTCGGCGCCCAGCGCACGCGGCACTGGAACTCCAGATGCGTCTCGATGTGGCGCCAGAGGAACTCCAGCAGCGCCTCGCTCTCCAGGCGGTCGAGCTCGTTGATCCGGGTGGTGAAGCCTCGGTTGACGAAGAGCGCCTGCTTGCCGTTCCCCGGATGACGGATCACCACCGGATGGGTGTTCTTCGGCCAGCCGCCGGTGGGCGCCGCCTGGCCGTAGCCGCCGGTATAGGGCTTGGCGCCGTCGTGCGTGGCCGTAAGGCCTTCGAGGAAACCCTGCGTCTTCGGCGATAGCGCCTCATAGGCGCGGATCGTGCTGGCGAAGCAGGTGTCGCCGCCGCCGCTCTCGGGCGTCTTGGTGATGTAGAGCATCGAGCCCATCGGCGGGAGCTCGTCGCAGGTGACATCGGTGTGCCACTCCTCGCCGGCCACGAAACGCGAGCTCTGGTCGGCCTTCACCACGAGGATCTCCGGATCGGGCGCCGCGCCGCTCCTGGCGTGCTCGGGCGCGGTGTTTTTGGCGTGGTAGGGGTGGACGTGCAGCGGCCCGAACAGGCGGCCGAACCGCTTGTGATCCTCACGGCTGATGTGCTGGTCGCGAAAGACCAGCACATGGTGCGCATTGAGCGCGTCGCGAATGTCGGCGAACCGCTCGTCGGTCAGGGGCTTTGACAAATCGACGCCGCCGATTTCGGCCCCGATCACCGGGTTCAACGGCTCTACGCTGAGGGTCTTTGGCTGCGGCCGCCCCTCGACGACCTCCAGGCGGCGACCGGCGCGGGTGGCCATGGGCGGTTCCTCTCCTCTTCGGTTGTCGCGGTCACTCTGCGCCGCTGACAAGGGGCGTCAAGCCGCGCCCGCAGGCTGCGCTAGGCGCCCAGCTCCATGGGAAGGTCCGGGTCGCGGGTCCATTCCGACATCGAACCGTCGTAGACCGCCACCGAAGGGTGGCCGAGCCGCGTCAGGGCCAGGGCGTCCATCGTCGCCGATATGCCTCCTCCGCAGTAGCAGATCACCCTCGGCCGCTCCAACGCGCCGACGGCTGAGAAGAGCGCCCGCAGATCGGAGTCCCGGCGATAGGTCCCGTCGTCGCCCAGGAGCGCCGCATAGGGCACGTTGCGGCTGCCCTTGATGTGGCCCTTGCGGCCGTAGTTGGTCGAGGATTCGCCGCTGTGCACGCTTGGTGACAGGGCGTTGATGGTGCAGACGGCGCCATCGCCGATCGCCTCCAGCACCGCCTGCTTGTCGGCCCATGCGCCGGGTCTGGCCACGAGCGAAAGCTGGGCGGGCGCATACCGCCGCGCGCCAGTCTCCAAGGGACGGCCCTCCGCCTTCCACTTCGCCAGGCCCCCGTCGAGCACCGCGACGTCGTCGAACCCCGAGGCGCGCAGCATCCACCAGAGCCGCGTCGCCCACATGGGCGACGTCGTGGAATAGACGACAACACGCGCGCCACGCTCCACGCCCGCGGCGCCTAGCGCGCCGGCGAGCCGATCCAGCGGCGGCAGGGTGAAGGGCAACGGCGCGTCCGGATCGGAGAGGTCCCGGGCCAGGTCGATGAACGCCGCGCCCGGGATGTGGGCGGATTCGTAGTCCGCGCGGCCGCTCTCGATCCGGTAGGGGCCCGGCGTCGCGGGACGCAGGTGGACGGTGGCGTCGAAGATCCGCAAGGCCGGATCGGCAAGGTTCTCGGCCAGCCACTCGGTCGATGCGAGGCCCCGTCCGTCCCAGTCGGTCATGGCGTTTCCCTTCAGGTCCGAGGCTAAGGCATCGCGCGGCGCCGGACCAGCCGGCGCGGCTTCGCCTTATGCGCTCCGAGGATCGGGCGGCCAGATTCGTATCGATCCTTTATGTCGCCTGGCCGTAGATTCCCGGCAGGCCGCAACAGGGCCGCGCCGAGCTTGGACGATGTCGGAGTCACTGGCTTCTGAAGTCGGGCTGCTTGGCCCGTCGGCATCCGGGGCCGTGAGTCTGCCCCAAGGCGACGCTTCCGATCGGACGCCGCTCGCGGCGCAATATGGCGCGTCGTTGCTGCTGGTGGCCGCCGCCACGGTGCTCGCCTTCGCGGTCGAGCCGCTGATCAGCGCGCCCAACCTGACGCTGATCTTCGTCCTGCCGGTGGTGATCGCGGCGACGGCCTTAGGCTGGGGCCCCTCACTCGTCGCCGTGGGAGCGGGCGTCCTCGCCTTCGACTTCTTCTTCACCGAGCCGAAGTACAGCTTCGTGATCGCCAGCCCCACTGACGCCTGGGCGGCGGCGCTGTTGCTGATCACCGCGGCGATCGTCAGCACCGTCGCGGCGGGCGGGCGCCGGCGCACGATGGAGGCCCGGGCGTCGGCGGACCAGGCGCAGGCGCTGCAGGCGCTGGCGCATGTGATCATCGAAGGGCGGCCGCCCGCCGAGGTCGTCGAGGCCGCCGCGTCGGCCCTGAACGGCATTTTCCGGGCGCCCGCGGTGATCTTCATGCCGCGCGGGGCGGCTCTCGCGGCGGTCGCGAGCGCCGGCGGCGCGGCGATCACCAGCGCGGAGGAGGATGCCGCCCGCAGCGCACTGGCCTCGCGCCTGCCGGCGCACGCCGGGGCCTATCCCTATGACCAGTCGGCGTTCGATTTCTGGCCCGTCACGACCCCGTCGGGCGCCATCTGCGTGCTGGGCGTAGACTTCACCCGCTCTGGACGCGACCGGCCCGCGGCGCCGGAGCGGTTCGTCGAGGTCATCGGAGCCTACCTGGCGGCCGCTCTTCGCGTCAGCGGGCAGACCGCCGGCGCGGACATCCGACCCTCATCGTCGTGAGCGGGCCCGCGAGGCTTTTGAATGCCTTCGAGGGACTCAGGCGGCGGCGTCGCCAGGCCCCGTCGCAATAGCCGCCTGGCGCCGGCCATGACTGCTTTCGAAACGAATGCAGACTTTCGCACAGCGGTGCTCCACGGCGCCGCTGAATTCCGGTTCCGGGATGCGGCAGTCCTGCGCTTTATGCGCGGCTTACCAGCCTGGCGAAAAGCGCGCTTTGAACCCTTAGGCCGTTTGAACCTAGGGGATGTGAACGGCTGCACAGCGGCAGCCCTAGAACTGGCTTACGGTCTTGTTCAGCGGATATCAGCTCGCCGACCTCCTTGCCGGGGTCACCATCATCTGGGTGTCTGGCGTCATCCTCATCGCGGCGACGGACTACGTCCAGAGCCTCCTGTCGGAACAAAGGCGAGCGATCCGACTGGATCGACCGCGCGGAACAGGATCATGGCGCCCGCCTTTGTCACCAAGGCGATGACGCCCGTGGGCGCCGGTTGGGCGCCGCTCGCGACCTGGAAAGACCGCGCCTGGCGAGGCTCGACCTAGGCCGCCGGACCGGCTTCCGCTTCATAGATTCGCCGTCTAGCCTCGCCGAGCTAGCCGACGCCCCTCCTGGCGATGGCCAAACCGGAGGAGCGTGATGACCAGCGCGGATACACTCGAGGCGCCGTCGATGTCGACGGCCAGTCTCATTCGCCGCCACCCCGCCGACATCGCCGAGATCGTCAACGAGTCCCCGCGGCGAGAGGCCCAGGCGATCCTCGAGCAACTGCCGCTCGAACGCGCCATCGAGGTCTTCGACCAACCCGAGCTCGAGGGCGCCCCTCAGCTCATCGGCGCGATGCCGCGGGACCGCGCGGCGGCGATCGTCTCGGGGATGTCGTCGGATCGCCAGGCCGACCTGATCCGACTGGCGAAGCCGGAGAGCCGCGCGGGACTGTTCGACCTCGTCGACCGCGACACCGCCGCCAACCTGCGCCGGCTGCTGGCCTACAAGCGCGACACCGCCGGCAGCATCATGACCACCGAGTTCGTCAGCGCGCCGGCGACGGCCACCGTGGCGCAGGTGATCGAACACATCCGCGCCGTGCATCACACGCGCGAGACCATCTATCCCATCTATGTCCTCGACCCCGAGACCAGCGTCCTCCTGCAGACGGTGTCCCTGCGCCGCGTCATCACCGCCGCCCCGGGCGATGTGATCCTCTCGCTGGCCAGCGGCCGCGACCCGGTCTCGGTGACGCCGCAGACGGACCGGGAAGAAGTCGCCCGCCTGATCTCGCGCCACGATCTGCTGGCCGTCCCGGTGCTGGATGAGCGGGGGTGCATTCTCGGCATCGTCACGGTGGACGACGTGATCGACGCCATCGTCGCCGAAAGCACCGAGGATCTGCAGAAGTTCGGCGGCGTCGCCGGCGTCGAAGGGCCGTACCTGCAGATCGGCTTTGGCCGGATGATCTACAAGCGCGCGGGCTGGCTCTGCGCCCTCTTCCTCAGCGAGATGCTGACAGCCAACGCGATGCAGTACTTCCAGAGCGAGCTGGAGAAGGCGATCGTGCTGACCCTGTTCATCCCGCTGATCATGAGCTCGGGCGGCAACTCCGGATCGCAGGCGACGTCGCTTTTGATCCGGGCCCTGGCGCTGGGCCAGCTGCGCCTGGGCGACTGGTGGCGCGTGGCCCTGCGCGAGCTGCCGGCCGGCGCGACGCTGGGCGCGATCCTGGGGGTGATCGGCATGGCGCGCATCAGCGCGTGGCAGGTGTTCGGCTTCTACGATTACGGCGTCCACTGGCCGCTGATCGCGCTCACCGTCGGCGTCGGCCTGGTCGGCATCGTCACCTTCGGATCCATGTCCGGCTCGATGCTGCCGTTCGTGCTGAAGCGGCTGGGGTTCGACCCGGCCAGCGCCTCGGCGCCTTTCGTCGCCACCCTGGTCGATGTGACGGGCCTGGTGATCTACTTCAGCGTCGCCATGATCATCCTGCGGGGGACGTTGCTGTAGCGCGCGCTGTCAGCCAGGGCAGACCGCGATACGACTCCGCCACCACCCAGGCGCCGGCGGTCAGCGTCCAGGAGATGACGGTCTCGCTCCAGTCCGAGGCGTCCCTGGCGCCGGCCGCCATGATCGGCGCCCAGACCAAGAGCGTGAAGAGGCCGATCTGCAGCGCCGATAGCGAGGCGGCCAGTCGCGCATAGAGGCCGATGAGCACTGCAGCCCCCGCCGCGAGATAGGCGGCGCCGGTGAAGTAGGCCCACGCCAGGTGCGACGGCAGCCAGGCGGGGACCAGCGAGGCGGTCTCTTTGGCGTAGATGAAGTGGGCCAGGCCGTAGAGCGTCCTGGCGACGCGCAGGCCCGTCTCGCCGGTCGCGAAACCCAGCCGCCGCCGGTCCCAGTCGTCGGCGAACCAGACATACAGCACCCAGGCGCCGGCGACGATCACAGCGGTCTCGCCCAAGGCCCGACCAGGAACCCTCCACGGCGGGCGCGAGGAAGAGCGCCGGCGCCCTGAACAGCAGCAGCCAAGCCAGCAGATAGGCCAGCAGCATGCGCGCGGCGAGGGCGGCTGTGCGCCGCTGGAAAAGGCCGACGCCGCACGCCAGGGAGATGAAGGCGCAGGCGTAGGCCAGCGCTCCCCGCGCGGGGAGGCCTCGCAGCGGCGGCGGCTGCCAGACAGGGGCGAAATCGCCGCCGATCAGGCCCAGAACGCCGAGGGGATCACGGTCGCCGCGAAAACCGCATGCCCGACGCTCGCGATGCGCATCGCCCGATCCTCCGTGGCGCCCCGAACCTGCGCACGCCACCGCCATGGCCACCTGACCTGTCGCCGGGGCGCCCTGCAACTCCTTCGTCAAAGACGGCGGCCAGCGCGGGCGGCAGGGGCCGCCTTGTCAGACGAACGAACGTTCGTTACCGGTAAACTCGATAGGCGCGACGGAGGGAACGGGACGACGTCACGGTCCTCCTCGTGGCCGGCGTCATCGGCCCGGTATTCGTCCGCGACCGGCCTGCTGAAGGATCCGCCGCATGAGCATCGTGCCGGTGAAGATGCCCAAGTGGGGGCTCTCGATGGACGAGGGCAAGGTCGTCCACTGGTACAAGGCGCCGGGCGAGCGGCTCACCGAGGGTGAGGACCTGCTCGACATCGAGACCACCAAGATCACCAACACCGTAGAGGCGCCGGCGTCCGGACCGCTGCGTCGCATCGTGGCCGGCGTCGACGAGACCTTGCCGGTCGGCGCGCTGCTCGCCGTGGTCGCGGACGAGGCGGCGAGCGACGCCGCCATCGACGCCTTCATCGCCGACTTCCAGACCAACTTCACGCCCGAGACCGAGGCGGCGGAGTCCGAGGGCGCGATGCAGCTGCGCATGGTCGAGGTGGGCGAGCGCGTGCTTCGCATCGGGACGACGGGCGGCGAGGGCGCGCCCGTCGTGTTGCTGCACGGCTTCGGCGCGGACCTGAACAACTGGCTCTTCAACATCGACGCGCTGGCGGCTGCCGCACCCGTGGTGGCCATCGACCTTCCCGGCCACGGGGCCTCGAGCAAGGACGTGGGCGACGGCGACCTGGCGGGCCTCGCCGCGGCGGTGGGCGAGGCGCTGGACGCGCTCGGCGTGCGCGAGGCTCACCTGATCGGCCACTCGCTGGGCGGCGCGGTCGCCGCGCGACTGGCCCTCGACCGGCCGGGTCTGGCGCGCTCGCTCACCCTGATCGCCCCGGCCGGCCTGCCGGGATCGCAAGTCTCGGCCGAATTCCTCACCGGCTTTTCCGAGGCCGAGAGGGCGCGGGACCTGAAGCCGGTGCTGGAACAGCTGGTGGCGGACCCCGCGCTGATCTCGCGCGACATGATCGAGGACGTCTTGAAGTTCAAACGCCTGGACGGCGCTCAGGAGGCGCTCGCCGCTCTGAGCGCGCGCATGCTGGGCGGCGGCGACTTTGCGGCGCTGCGTTCGCGCCTGGCCGAGCTGCCGCCCGCCCTGGTGATCCTGAGCCGCGGCGACGCCGTCGTCAGCCCGCCCGACGAAGCCGCGCTGCCGGCGTCCTGGCGCGTCGCCTGGATCGACGGCGCGGGCCATATGCCGCATCTTGAGAAGGCCGCCGAGGTCAACGCGCTGATCCTCAAGACGATCGGCGCCTAAGGGAGGAACCCACCCATGCAGATGAGCCGAGACGATCTCCTCCGCGCCTGGCGGGCGATGGTCACCATCCGCCGCTTCGAGGAGCGCGTGGAGAAGGAGTTCGCGGCCGGCAATATCCCCGGCTTCTGCCACGTCTACCTCGGCCAGGAGGCGTCGGCGGTGGGCGTCTGCCTGGACCTCACCGACGAGGACTGGATCGGCTCGACCCACCGCGGTCACGGCCACTGCATCGCCAAGGGCTGCGACGTGGAGGGCATGATGCTGGAGATCATGGGCAAGGCGGGCGGCCTCTGCGGCGGCAAGGGCGGCTCGATGCACATCGCCGACATGTCCAAGGGCATGCTGGGCGCCAACGCCATCGTCGGCGGCTCGCCGCCGATCGCCGTCGGCGCGGCGCTCACCCAGAAGCTGAAGGGCACCGGCAAGGTGGCCGTGGCCTTCACCGGCGACGGCGCTTCCAACCAGGGGACGACATTCGAGGCGATGAACATGGCCGTGGTGCTGGGCGCGCCAGCCATCTTCGTCTTCGAGAACAACGGCTATGGCGAGTTCACCGCCGCCAGCTACGCGGTGGGCGGCCCCTCGATCGCCGAGCGGGCCAGGGCGTTCGGCATGCCGGCCGAGGTGGTCGACGGGACCGACGTGTTCGCCGTGCGCGACGCCATGCGCCGGGCGCTGGAGCGGGCCCGCGCCGGCGAAGGTCCCTACGCCCTGGAACTGACCAGCGCCCGGTTCCTCGGCCACTTCGTCGGCGACCGGCAGGGCTATCGCTCGGCGGCCGAGATCGCCAGCGCCAGGGCGGGCGATCCGCTGGCGCGCTTCCGCACCGCCGTCACCGAAGCGGCGCTGCTGGAGCCAAGCGAACTCGACGCCGTCGAGACCGAGGTCGCCGCCGAGATCGAGGCCGCTGTCGCCGCCGGCATGGCCGCCGCGCCGCCGCCGCTGAGGGCGCTCACCACCGACGTCTACGTCCGCTACTAGGGAGATCGCCATGAGCAAGAAATCGTACCGCAAGGCGATCGGCGAGGCGTTGCGTCAGGAGATGCTGCGCGATCCCACCGTCATCGTCATGGGCATCGACGTGGGCGGCGGCCAGGGGGGCACGGGCGCGGTCGGCGAGGTCGGCGGGGTGATGGGCGTCACCCGCGGCCTCTACGCCGAGTTCGGTCCCACCCGGGTGATCGACACGCCGATCTCCGAGAGCGCGATCATGGGCGCGGCCTCCGGCGCCGCGGTGACCGGCATGCGACCGGTGGCGGAGCTGATGTTCGTCGACTTCGTGGGAGTCTGCTTCGACCAGATCTACAACCAGGCCGCCAAGTTCCGCTACATGTTCGGCGGCAAGGCGGTGACGCCGGTGGTGGTGCGCACCATGTACGGCGCCGGCTT
>JBIOEF010000052.1:0-23284 GCA_044445785.1 Caulobacterales bacterium | reverse complement strand
CAGGGGTTCTGCGCCGCCACCAGCTGCACCTTGGCCGGATAGCGGATGTGGAAATTGGCCCTGGCCACCATCACCTCGCCGGTCTCCAGCGGCCCACGCAGCGAATCCAGCGCCTGGGCGCTGAACTCCGGCAGTTCGTCCAGGAACAGCACCCCGTTGTGCGCCAGCGAGACTTCGCCCGGCTTGGCGCGCATGCCGCCGCCGGTGAGCGCGGCCATGCTGGCCGAATGGTGAGGCGCGCGGAAAGGCCGGGCCCTCGTCAGCGCGCCCTTGGCGATGAGGCCGGCCATGGAGTGGACCATCGAGGTCTGCAGCAGCTCCTCGGCCGAGAGCGGCGGCAACAGGCCCGCCAGCCTCTGGGCCAGCATGGACTTCCCCGAGCCCGGCGGGCCGACGTAGAGCAGGTTGTGGCCGCCGGCCGCGGCGATCTCCAGCGCCCGCTTGGCCTGCTCCTGGCCCTTGACGTCGCTGAGGTCAGGCACCCGGCCGCCGTCCAGCATGGGCCCGGGCTTGGGCTGGCCCATCACCTGGGTCCCGCGGAAGTGGTTGACGATGGCGATCAGCGACCGGGGCGCGAGGACGGCGGTCTCGCCAGCCCACGCCGCCTCCGGCCCGCAGGCCTCCGGGCAGATCAGGCCCATGCCCCAGGCGCCGGCGGCCACCGCGGCCGGCAGGGCCCCGGCCACCGGCGCGATCCGGCCGTCGAGATTGAGTTCGCCGATCACCGCCCAGCCGTCCAGCGCGTCCGCCGGCAGGATGCCCATCACCTGCATCAGCGCCAGCGCGATCGGCAGGTCGTAGTGGTTGCCTTCCTTGGGAAGGTCCGCGGGCGAAAGGTTGGCGACGATCCGCTTGGCCGGCAGCGCCAGGCCAAGGCCCGCGAACGCCGCGCGGATCCGCTCCTTGCTCTCGCCCACCGCTTGGTCGGCCAGGCCGACGATGGCGATGGTCACCTGGCCGCTGGAGAGCTGCACCTCCACGTCCACGCGCCGCGCCTCGACGCCCTCGAAAGCCACGGTGACGACACGAGCGGCCAACTCAGGAAAACCCCTTTTCGCCCACTGACTTATCCACAATCGAGCATAACGGTTGGGGCGGATCAAGAACAAAAAAGGAACAATTCGAGAGACTGTGGCAAATCAGTGACCTAACAGCCGCGCTTGATGCGCTCGCAGAGAAGCGACGCCTAAAGCGAGGCGATGAAGGCCTGCAGCTCGTGGCTCACTTCGCGGTCCTCTGGCGTGATCCCGCCGAAGCCGGCGTGGGGCATGCCCTCCCAGACGTGCAGCTCGGCGCGGACGCCCGCGCGCCGCAGCTTGCGGTGCATGATCACGGCGTTGGAGAGGAAGAGGTCGCGGGTCCCGGCCTGCAGCAGGGTGGGCGGCAAGCCCGTGACGTCGCCCAGCAGCGGCGAGAGGTAGGGATGGGCCAGGTCCGCGCCGGCGGCGTAGGCCAGGTTCATCTCCGTCAGCCGGCTTTGCAGCACCACGTCCAGCCCCATCATCGTGTGGAAGGAATCGCCGCTCTCGGTGAGGTCGAGCTCGGGGGTCAGCAGGAGCGCGCCGGCGGGCATGGGAAGGCCCTCGTCGCGGGCGCGTAGCAGGAGGGCGGCGGCGAGATTGCCGCCGGCGGAGGTGCCGGCGACGACGATGCGGCTGGCCGGGTGTTCTTCCAGGAGGGCGCGGTAGACGGCCAGGCAGTCGTCCAGCGCGGCAGGGTAGGGGTGGTCGGGCGGCACGCGGTAGTCGAGGGCGTAGGTCACCCGCCCCGTGCGCAGGGAAATGGCGGCGGCCTCGAAGCGGACGTTGGCCTCGCCGCCGCCGAAGAGCAGCGCCCCGCCGTGGATGTCGAACACCACGTGATCGGCCGAGAGCAGCCGCTCGCCCTGCGGGGTTCCCACATAGACCGGGACGCCGGCCATGGTCCGGGCGGCGACGTCGGCCTTTAGGCGGGCGGCGAAGGGCGCGGACATCGCCGCGCTGGCGGCGTTGCGGTCGGCGACCAGCTGGCGCCAGGCGGCCTTGTCGGTCAGCGCCGGCATCGCGCCGCCCGACGGACGCGGCATGGTCAGCACCCCGCGCGCCGCCTCGCTGATGTGGGCGGGCAGCGGAATGGCGCGGGCCGTCAGGCGCACCTCGGTGCGGGTCTCGACAACGATCTCTTCGCTCATGGGCGTCTCCCTTGGAGGCGACCCTAGCTTCGGCCCGCGCCGGCGAAAAGGGCGGCGTTGGTCAGCTGTGCCAGCTTCGCACCTTGCCGGCGGCCTCGCGGCGGCGGGCGTAGAACTTCAGCGGCCCCTCGTCGGTCCAGCCGTGGGCGAGGTCGGCGCCCAGCAGCCGGGCCAGGCGCGCGTCCTTCTCGCCCTCCAGGAAGTCCTCGGGCACGTTGTAGCGATAGGCCTCCTGCGGCTGGATGTATTCGCGGCAGAAGTAGCTGGAGAGGTTGACCCTGAGGCCCGGGACCTTGCGCGGGAACGAGCCGTGCCAGGTATTGCCGTGCCAGACGATCGCCGTGCCGGCCGGGACCTCGATGGGGATGACGTGCTCGTAGCGGTGGTTGCCGGTGAGGCCCATTTCCCACTTGGTCGGCTGGCGCTGATGGCGATGGCTGCCGGGCACCATGGCCAGGCATCCGTTCTCCTCGGTGTAGTCGGTGAGCGCATAGTTGCAGTTGGCCACCTGGGCGTAGGGCGTGAAGGGGTCGGGAACGCCGTTGCCGGTGTCGCTGTGGAGCAAGAGGCCATTGCCGCCCGGCCCTTTCAGGTGCGAGCCGAGGCTCGAGAGGATGCAGTGCTGGCCCAGCAGATAGGTGATCAGCGCGATGGGCCTGGCCGTCATCAGCGCTTCCTTGAACACCGGGTCCTTGAAGAGCAGGAACGGGATGAATTCCAGGTCGGTGTAGTCGCTCTCGCGCTCCAGATCGAGTTTGCGGCCCATCCGCTTTTCCGAGATTTCCAGGATCTTGTCCCGCACGCCCGCCACCAGATCGGGCGAGAGCGCGTTCTCGATGACGGTGAAGCCGAACGCCTCCAGCTCGGCGAGGTTGGTCTCCAGGCCCATCTCGCGGATGTCGCGGTAGAGGGTGTTGAGGTCCGGCGTCGCCGTCCAGTCGCCGATTTCCATCGGGTCTCTCCTTGGGTCTCGCCGCGAGCTATCGCCAGGGTGACCCGAGCGTCAAGTTCAGACGATCCCGCGAATGGCCTCGATACGGTTCCAGAGTGATGTCGCGCAGTCGCCGCCGCCGAACCGCTTCAGCTGCTGCGCGCCGGTGGGCGAGGTGACGTTGATCTCGGTGAGGTAGTCGCCGATCACGTCGATGCCGACCAGGAGCAGGCCCCGGTCCTTCAGCTCCAGCGCGATCGTAGCGCAGATCTCCTTGTCCCGCGCGGTCAGCTCCACCGCCTCGGCGCGGCCGCCGCGGGCGAGGTTGGAGCGCACCTGGCCCTTGGCCGGCACTCGGTTGATCGCGCCGACCGGCTCGCCGTCCACCAGCAGGATCCGCTTGTCGCCCTCGGAGACGGCGGGGACGAACTTCTGGGCGATCACCGCCTCGCGGCCGATCAGGGCGTGCAGCTCCAAGAGGGCGTCCAGGTTCGGATCGTCCGCCTTCAGACGAACCACGCCCGAGCCGCCGCCGCCGTAGAGGGGTTTGAGCACCATGTCGCCGTGGCGCGCATGGAAGTCGTGGATCGCCTCCGGATCGCTGGTGATCAGGGTCGGCGGCTGCAAACCGGGAAAGCCGGTGACGAAGAGCTTCTCCGGCGCGTTGCGAACCTCGGCCGGGTTGTTCACCACCAGTGTCGCCGGATGGATCTTCTCCAGGAAATAGGTGGCGGTGATGTAGGCCATGTCGAAGGGCGGATCCTGGCGCATCAGCACCACGTCGAAGTCCGAAAGGTCGCGCACCTCTTCGTCGCCCACGTTGTGGTGGTCGCCCTTGATCGCCCGCACGTTCAGCGTCCGGCCGCGCGCCAGCACCTTGCCGTCCTCCAGCGAAAGCCGCTCGGGCGCATAGACGAACAGGCCATGCCCGCGCGTCTGCGCCTCCAGCATCAAGAGGAACGTGGTGTCGGTCTCGATGTTGACCCGCTCGATCGGGTCCATCTGGATGGCGACCTGCAAAGGCATGGGCGGCTCCGCTCAAGTAAGAGTCGACCACGAACCACACGAACCACACGAACAGGCTGAGGCGATGTGCTCGAATGGGTGCGGGCGCCCTTTGCGCCCGCAATCGCCATATTGTCGCGGACAGACCCGCGCGTTCGTGTGGTTCGTGTGGTTCGTGGTCAACCTAGCGTGCTTGTCGGGTCCCCCGAGGGCTCAAGCAAGTCAGAAAAGCCGGATGTCGGCTCAATTCAGCTTCAGCCGCACCCGTTCCCGCGCAGCCAGCCTTCAGTTCAATTTGAGCCGCACCCGTTCCCGCGCAGCCCGGGCCGCGATCGCCGCGCCGCCGTCCAGCACCTGCGCCTGGGCCAGGGCCTGCAGGGCGCCGGCAAGCGCGCCCTGGCCTTCGCGGGCGGCGGCGACGTCCAGCCACGGCCGGTGGTCCTTCGGGTCCAGCAGCGCCCGGCGCAGGGCCGAGCGCTCGGCCCTGGCGTAGTCGCGGGCGGCGACCGCCCTGGCGAAGACGTTGTTCTGCAGGCGGATCAGCACCGCCCGGTCGCTGGCCGGCGCCATCAGCGCCTCCAGCCGTCCGGCGACGTCGGGGGTCAGGCCCGCGTGCAGGGCGCGGCGGGTGAGCTCGGAGGGCAGCACCACGCGGCCCTCGCTGAACGGGTCCAGCGCCAGCGGCCCCTCGGGGGTCTCGATCCGCAGCAGGAAGTGTCCGGGAAAATCCACCCCGCGGACATTCAGGCCGCAGCGCCGCGCCGCATCGAGGTAGAAGACCCCCAGCGCCACAGGAATCCCCCGCCGCCGCTCGGAGACCGCGATGATGTCGGCGTTGTCCGGGTCGTCGTAGGTCATCAGATCGCCCGCCAGGCGCATGTCGCCGGCCATGGTCTCGGCCAGCGCCTCCTCCGGCGATTCGCGCTCGAGCCGGCCCCTCAGGCGCTGGCTGGCTTCGGCGGCGAGGTCGCGGGCCAACGCCGGATCGCGGCTGGGATCTTCGTGGATGGCGCAGGCCACCGCCGCCTCGAACAGCGGAAAGCCGTCATCGGCCGCCCGACCGGCCTGGACGAGAATGCTCTCAGCCTGCTCGCGGGTCATGGTCCCTCGGTGAGTCGGCTAGTCGCCACGCCATGCGTCGGGAATATGACAAGGCAAGCGCCCGGGCGCGAGGGCCATCAGGTCGAGGCGGATCGCCGCGCCCCTGAGGTCCGGCCGATGGGCGGCGAAACTGGCGCCGGCGCGGCGCAGCCGCTGGCGCTGACGCGAGCCCACCGCCTCCAGCGCCAGCTCGATCGTGGTGCGCAGCTTCACCTCCACCACCGCCAGCACATCGCCCTTGCGCGCCAAGAGGTCGATCTCGCCCTGGGGCGTGCGCAAGCGAAAGCCGAGGATGCGGTAGCCCTTGGCCATCAGCCAGAGGGCGCTGATCACCTCGCCCCGGCGGCCCGCCAGCCGCGCCTTGGTCCCGGTGAGGCTGCGGTCGCGGGCCATCAGCGGCCCTTCAGGGCCAGCGCCTGGCGATAGAGGTCGCGCCGCGGCAGGCCGAGGGCGGCGGCCACTTCCCGGGCCGCCTCGGCCGGCGAGAGCCGGGTGAGGGCCTCGGCGAGCGCCGCCTCGGCGTCGCCAGCCTGGGCCGCGGCTTCCTCGCCAGGACCCACCACGACCACCACCTCGCCCTTAGGCGCGGCGAGCGCCGGATCGGCCGCCAGCTCGGCCAGCGAGCCGCGCACCAGCGTTTCGTGCAGCTTGGTGAGCTCCCGCGCCACCGCCGCCGGGCGTGGCCCGAACACCGTCGCCATGTCCGCCAGCGAGGCGCCGAGGCGCGAGGCGCCCTCGAAGAAGATCAGCGTCGCGCGCGCTGGCGCGAGTTCGGCGAAGAACGCCCGCCGGCCGGCGGTCTTGGGCGGCGGAAAGCCCGCGAACAGGAACCGGTCGGTGGGGAGGCCCGCGACGCTGAGCGCCGCCAGCGCCGCCGAGGCTCCGGGAATCGGGAACACCGCCGCGCTCTGCGCCAGCGCGGCGGTCACCAGCCGGTAGCCCGGATCGGAGATCAGCGGCGTGCCGGCGTCCGAGACCAGCGCCACGCGCCCGCCGCCGGCCAGCGCCGCCAGCGCCTTGGGGAGGGTGCGCGCCGCGGCGTGGTCGTCGTAGCGCTCCAGCCGCTTGGCGAGGCCATAGACGCTGAGCAGCTTGCCCGTGACACGAGTGTCCTCGGCCAGCACCAGGTCGGCGGCGGCGAGCACGTCCAGCGCGCGCAGGGTGATGTCGCGCAGATTGCCGATGGGCGTCGCCACCAGATAGAGTCCGCTCGCCAGCGGCGCGTCGGATAGGGCGGGCGGCGGCGGTCGTTGGGCCAAGCGGCCAGGCTCCTTGAGGCTGAACGGCGCCGAGCCTCGCCTCACCGCGCGGCGCTGGCAAGCTCAAGCGTGATCTTGTCGAGCACGGCGCGGCCACGGGACGTCACCGCCAGCCGCTCGCCGCCGGTGCGCATCAGGCCGCCCTCGGCGAATTGTTCGATCACGGAGGGATCGATATCGAGCGGCGCCAACTCCGCCGTCCGCACGCCCTCGGTGGTCCGCAGACCCATCAGGAGGCGCTCCAGCGCGGCCTCGCGCGCCGACAGCCGCTCACGAACGGCGAGGCCGCAGCCGGTCTCTGACACCCGGGCGATGTAGTCGCCGATCTTGGCGGGCGTCAGCCTCGCCCAGCGCGTTCCGTCCGCGTCGGTGATCCGTCCGTGCGCGCCCGGTCCCACCCCCAGGTAGTCGCCGCCGCGCCAGTAGATCAGGTTGTGCCGCGAGCGCGCCCCCTCGCCCCGCGCGTGGTTGGAGACCTCGTAGGCGTCGAACCCCGCCGCGCCCAGCGTCTCGCCGGCGGCTTCGTAGAGATCCGCCGCCAGATCGGCGCTAGGCGGCGTCCAGCGGCCGCGGCGCACGGCCCGCTCGAACGCCGTCCCCTCTTCCAGGGTCAGCTGGTAGGCGGAGATGTGCTCGGGCCCGAGCGCCAGGGCGGCGGCGATCTCATCGCGCCAGTCGGCCGTGGTCTGATCAGGCAGGGCATAGATGAGATCGATCGAGAGACGTGCGAACGCCTCGCGCGCGACGGCGGCGGCGCGGCGGGCGGCGGCGGCGTCATGGTTGCGGCCGAGGAAGGCGAGGGCGCGGTCGTCCAGCGACTGGACGCCGAGCGAGAGGCGGGTGACGCCCGCCTGCGCCATCGCCGCGAACCGGTCGGCCTCGGCGTCGGTGGGATTGGCCTCCAGCGTGACCTCGAGATCCGGTTCTGGATCGAACGCGGCGCACGCGGCCTCGATCACCTGGGCGACGTCCGCCGGGTCCATCAGCGAGGGCGTGCCGCCGCCGAAGAAGATCGAACCCAGCCGCCGGCGCCCGGCGCGCTCGGCCTGGTGGGCGATGTCGGCCAGGATCGCCGCGGTCAGCGCCGCCTGCTCGTCCTTGCGCCCGCGGTCGCGGACCACGTTGAAGTCGCAATAAGGGCAGACCCGCGCGCAATAGGGCCAGTGGACGTAGAGGCCGATGGCTTCAGTCAAAGACCGCGGCCCTCAGCTTGGCGAACGCCCGGGCGCGGTGGCTGACCCTGTCCTTCTGCGCCGGATCCAGTTCGCCGAAGGTCAGGGTCCCGCCCTCGGGGACGAAGATCGGATCGTAGCCGAAGCCTTTGTCGCCGCGCGGGGGGAAGGTTAGGGCGCCGTCGATGCGGCCCTCGACCACCACCGCGGGGCCCAGCGGCCAGGCGAGCGCCAGGGCGCAGGTGAACCAGGCGGCGCGCTCGTCCCGCTCCGATTCCGCCAGCCGCCGCTCCACCAAAGCCATGGCGTGGGCGAAGTCGCGGGTGGGCCCGGCCCAGCGCGCCGAATGGACGCCGGGCGCGCCGTCAAGCGCGGCGACCGACAGCCCCGAGTCGTCGGCGAGCGCGATCAGTCCCGACGCGTCCGCCGCCGCGCGCGCCTTGATCAGCGCATTGCCGGCGAAGGTGGTTTCGGTCTCGTCCGGCTCGGCCAGGCCCAGGTCCGTGGCCGAGACCACCTCGAAGCGATCCTCCATCAGCGCGGCCAGTTCGCGCGCCTTGCCGGCGTTGTGGGTGGCCGCGACGATCCGCGCGCCGGCTGGAAGGCTGAGGGCCATGGCCCTTAAGTCGCGCGCCCGGGCCAGGACCGCAAGCGCCCCGGTCGCCCACGATCTCGTCGGGGTTCAACCCCGCCAGGTCGCCGGACTCATTTCGAAGACCAGCCCCTGCCAACCGCTCTCGCCCGCCTCCCGCTTGCGGCGGTTTTCGCTGGCGATCCGGCGATAGAGGCGCAGCGCCGCGAGGTCGTCGAGGTGCGAGGTGTCCAGCCCCAGGTGCTCAGCGAAAAGCTCGCAGCGAAGGGCTCGGGCGAACCCTTGATCCCATATCGACGCGTTCATCTCCGTCGAGCCGAAGAGGGAATAGGCGTGCAGGTTGCCCGACCCGATCGTCGCCCAGGCGTCGTCGATCAGCATCAGCTTCGCATGGACGTAGACGTTCTGCCGCTCGCCGCCCGCATTCAGCCCGGCGATGCCAGCCAAGGTGAAATGGTCGTAGCCGCCAAGCGCCGAGCGGGCGTCCAGGAACGCCTGTCGCGCGGGTCCGTCGATCGCGCGCTCGGCCTCCGGCTCCGCTGGCGTCAGCAGCACGACCTCAACGCCCCGGTCCAGCGCTTCCTTCAGGCTGGCGACGATCTCGGGGGCGTCGAGCGACTGGTTCTCGATGTAGACGGTCCGGCGGGCCGCGCCGAGCGCGAGCCGATACTGCTCGAAGATCGAAGTCTCGCCCGCGCTGACGTCGAAATCGCGCCCGAACGGGTGTGGCCAGGCGTCGGTGTAGCGCCCCGCCCGCAGCGTGCGTTGGATCTGCACTTCGCTGGCGCCGCGATGCGCCGAGATTCTCGACGGGAGCGTCAGTTCATCGCGGCCGTCGTGTCCCCAGGTTCCGTCACCCAACCGGCGCTCGCTCGCCTCGTTCCATCGTTGGACAAAGTTGTGGTGGACGTCACTGGCCGACGGGCCCGCCAGTTCGACGTAGGCGTCGTGATTGTGCTGCTCCCCGAAGTGGCCGGGAGCGACGACGGAACGGGGGTTCAGGTTTATCCCGCCGACAAAGGCGACTTCGCCAACCTGGCCAGCGTCGATGAGCCAGCTCTTCTGGTGCTGGCAGTAGACACCGTGTGCGCGGTCCCACCGGATGCGGAAGCTGGAACCGCGCTCGGTCAGCATGCGGCGGTGGTCCAGCGATCCCCAGAAAGTGCGCGGTTCGAACTGCCGCGTTTCGGGATTGGGACGCCAGAAGACCACGCGGACGTCCAGCCCGCGCGCGACGGCGCGGTCCAGCACGTCGAAGAGCTCGCCCTGATCGTCAGGCATCGTGAAGTCAGGGGTGATGAACGCGATCGTGGCCCAGACGCTGTGGCCGGCGGCTTCGATCGCCGCACAGATGCGCCGAAACGCCGGCTCGCCATCGATCAGGGCCCGCACAGCGTTGCCGGCGCGAGGCGGATACGAGCATCGCCGGGCGGGGGGGATGCGCGAGGGCGTTGGCGCGTCCGCAGGCTGTGTCTCGCGCCCCCGCGCGGAGCTCATGTGAGATCGGTGTAGGGGTTGAAAGCGATATCCCACACGTGGCCGTCCGGGTCGGCGAAGGCCGCCTCGTAGCCGCCCCAGTGGGCGGGCTGCGGTCGCTTCAGCGGCGTCGCGCCGGCGGTCAGGCCGAACTCGAACACCTCATTCACGGCAGCTTCCGACGGGACGTTGTGCGACAGGCCGACGCTGGAGAAGGTCGACGATCCGGCCGGCGGGTCCTTCAGCGCCTCCTCACGCGCGTGCAGCGAGAGCCAGCTCCCTTCGAGCCGGAACAGGATGAAGTCGTCGCCGTCGGCGTAGTTGTGCGTCGGAAAGCCGAGGCCGTCGCGGTAGAACGTGAGAGCGCGCTGCAGGTCGCCCACGGCCAGGCTGACGATCGAAATCTTCGCCTTCATGCGCAAGCTGCTCCCACGACGGCTGACCGTTCCCCAGCTTTGGAGCCTACCATCCGCGCCCGGCGCCCCGCAGTTGCTTTCGGGCCGGGCGAAGTTCGATGCTGACGTGTTCTGGTCCATCGACCGCCGATCGCTATTGGCGGTCGGCCGTCAGCCCAGCGGGTAGCGCGTCGGCGGGCCGGTCACGGCCTCACCATCCATCCAGATCTCGATGACGTCGCCGTTGGCGATCTGGGCCAGTCCAAGCTCGTGGCCGAACCGGCGCTCCACGAGGGCATGGATGGCGTAGCCGTGCGTGACGGCGATCAATGGCCCCTCGGTCACGGCCAGGACCTCGCTCAGGGCTTCCCAGCAACGCTCGGCGACGGTGTCCAGGCTCTCGCCGCCGTGCACCTCGGCGTCGAGCACGCTCAGCTCGCGCTCGACCATGTGCTTGCGGACGTCGGCATAGGACATGTCCTCCATCCAGCCGAGTTCGCCCTCGCGGATGCGGTGGTCGTGCGAGGGGGGCCAGCCGCACAGGGCGGCGATCTCGTCGGCGGTGGCGCGAGCGCGGGAGAGGGGGCTGGCGATCAGCGTCGCCGGGCCGATGTCCTGGGATGCGACGAAGGCGGCGACGCGCTTGGCCTGCTCGCGCCCAGCCTCGCTCAGCGGCGAATCGCCCTTGCCCTCGAGGCGCCCGTCGGCGTTGGCCTGCGACTGGCAGTGGCGAACGAGCAGAATTCGGCGGGGCATGAACCTCAACTGCGTGATGGCGGACTAGGCGTCAACCAGGCGGTCGCCCCAGCATGTCGGTAAATTAATGCATTGCAAAATGTTAATATCGTTTATCGATAAATTCATTTGATCGTTTATCGATACGGCCTTATTGATAAGCACAACGGATGACCTGAAACGGTCGTTCGGAACCGCGGTGAGAGCCGCTTCAATGTTGCACTGCACAATTCTCTAGGGGATATGACCATGACCAAGATCCTGACCATTCTCGACCGCACGGCGCTCAGCCTGATGAACGCCCTGGTGGTTATCGGCCTGCCGCTGGTCGCCGTCGGCATGCTCACCAACAGCTTCTAATGACGAGCGCTTCCGCAAACGCCCGCTTGGAGGCATCTTCGCCGTCGCGCTTCGCCTGATCCAGGGCGGAGGCGGCGGCGAAATCGTATTCAGGGGGAGACAAGTCACGTGGTGCGCGCCCTGGGCCCGGGCTCTGTCTCGAGCTTCCTGAAAGTCATCCTCG
This sequence comes from Caulobacterales bacterium, assembly GCA_044445785.1. Lineage (GTDB taxonomy): Bacteria > Pseudomonadota > Alphaproteobacteria > Caulobacterales > Caulobacteraceae > Acaudatibacter. The sequence continues at coordinate 11,925 of JBIOEF010000052.1, read as the reverse complement.
ACGTCTTCTACTACGTCCTCTGGGTCGCCGGCGTCCTCTTTGCGGTCGTGATTCTGGCCCTGCTGCTGGTCAGCTTCAATCCGCAGCTGCTACCCGCGCCGGTCTACGCCCAGATCACCAGCCTAGGACACTCGTCAGCGCCCGGCGCCGCGGCGCTGCTCACCGGCTACGAACTCTATCTGATCGGCGTCATCATCATCGTGCAGCGGCTGCGGAAGATCTTCGCCACCATGACCGCGGGCGACCCCTTCCATCCCGACAACGTGCGGCGCCTCAGGATGATCGGACTGGTCCTCGCGCTGCTGGAGATCGATCGCTATCTCGCCAGCGGCTTCGAGCGGTTCGTCCTGCACATGAAACCGCACCCGGGCGAAAGCGACAGCCTCACCGCCTGGTTCGCCGTGCTGGTGATCTTCGTCCTGGCCGAAGTGTTCCGCGAAGGCGCGCGCCTGCGCCGCGACGCGGAACTGACGATCTAGGTCCGCCGCGCCCCATGCCCATCCGCGTTCACCTGGACCGCATCCTGCTCGACCGGCGCATGTCGCTGACCGAGCTCGCCGACCGGGTGGGCGTAACCATCGCCAATCTCTCGATCCTGAAAACCGGCAAGGCCAGGGCGGTGCGCTTCTCCACCCTCGACGCCCTCTGCCGCGAGCTGAACTGCCAGCCGGGCGACATCGTCGTCTTCGAACCGGGCCCGCCCGACGACGACGAGGGCGAGACGCTGGAGGAGTGAGGCGCGCTACGCCGCCGCCAGGCCCGTCTGCGCGACCGCGAGGATATGCGCCAGCTGGTCGGCGAGGCCGGGCGGCGCCGGGAAGGCGCCATCCAGCGCCGCGGTGCCGACGGTGAAGGCGGCGGCGCCGGCGCCGGCCGTGGCGGCGATCCGCTCATCGCAGTCGATCGAGCCGGCGACCACCACCGGCTTGCCGCCAGCGGCGCGGGTGACCGCGCGGATCAGCGCCGGCGCGTCGCCGGCGAATCGGTAGGCCAAGAGATCCAGGCCGTGCACGCCCTCGCGGGCGGCAAGCTCGCGCGCGCTCTGGCAGATGCTCTCGATGTCGCCTGCCAGCACGCTGGGATGGCCGACGATCTCGCCCGGGAAGGGGAAGTAGCGGATCGGCGCGCCGGCGATGATCGGCTCGACCACGGTCGGCCGCACCCCGCCCATCAGGACGTCGACACCCAGCTCCACCGCCGCGCGCGCCGCCGACGCTTCGGCCGCCGCGTCCAGGCTGACCATCTCCAGATAGAGCACGGCGCCCGCCGCGCGGATCTCGGCGGCCAGGGCGCGCAGGTCGGCCATCGGCAGGCCGATATCCTTGAACCCGATCCGGCGCACTCCGGCCGCCAGCGCCTGCGGCAGCCGCTCGCGCGCATCGGCGATGGTGAGATCGCCCCTGGTGAGCATGAAGATGAAGTCGGGTCTGGACACCTTGGACGAAGACTAGGCACGTCTTCTGGAACGGGGGAAGGGCGTGCGTCTGCGCTTTCGGCGGGCGGATTGGCGAGGGGCATGAGAAGCGCAGACGCATTTCGCCGCGTGGCAGGGACGAGCCTTGCTCTGTTGGCGTTGATGGCCGCGGGCGCGGCCGACGCCGGCGCCGCCGGCTGCCGGCGTGTTCCGGTCTACACAGCGACGTGCTTCAGCCAGGAGAAGCCCTCGGCGCGTTGCCGGCCGATCGCCTATCCTGCGGCGACCTGTTTCACAGTCCATGGCGTGCTGTTCGCGAGCAACGGTGCGCCGGCGTTTCGCCTGTGGCGCAGCGGGACGAGGCGCATCCTTGGCGTGCTTGGCGGCGGTGGCGAACCGGACTCGCCGACCGTACTGCCCGAGTCGCTGCGGGCCCAGATGCTCCCGCGCGCGCCCGGCCCCCTGAATTCGGTCGTTGGCGACTTCCGCGTCTGCCCGCTGGCGACCGAGCGGGCCGGCTGGATGCAGCCGGTGTGTATCGAAAGCGCGGCGCACGTGGCGCCGACCCGCCGCCACTATGGCGCTTAGGGGGCGGCGACCGCCTGCTTCTGCAACTGGATCAGCTCCGCGATGCCTTTTTCGGCGAGACCGAACAGCGTCTCGAACTCAGCGCGGGTGAAGCCGCGCTTCTCGCCGGTGGCCTGGATCTCGACGATGTCGCCCGCTCCGGTGAGCACGAAGTTGGCGTCGGCCTCGGCCTGGCTGTCCTCCTCGTAGTCGAGGTCTAGCACCGGGGTGTCCTGATGCACGCCGCAGGAGATGGCCGCGAGGTGGTCGAGGATCGGGTCGGACTTGATCACCCCTTCGTCCTTCAGCCAACGCGTGGCGATCTTCAGCGCCACCCAGGCGCCGGTGATGGCGGCTGTGCGCGTGCCGCCGTCGGCCTGGATCACGTCGCAGTCGAGGGTGATCTGCCGCTCGCCCAGCGCCTTCAGGTCGGTGACGGCCCGCAGCGAGCGGCCGATCAGGCGCTGGATCTCCTGGCTGCGGCCGGACTGCTTGCCCTCCGCCGCCTCGCGCCGGCCGCGGGTGTGGGTGGCTCTTGGCAGCATGCCGTACTCGGCGGTGACCCAGCCCTGGCCGCGGCCGCGCAGGAACGGCGGCACCTGCTCCTCCAGGCTGGCGGTGACCAGCACCCGGGTGTGGCCGAAGGCCACCAGGCACGAGCCCTCCGCGTACCGATTGACGCCCGTTTCCAGGCTGACGGCGCGCAAGGCGCCCTCGGCGCGGCCCGATGGTCTCATCGCTTAACCCTCATTCCCGCGGCAAGCTTGCGCGGCGGGAGGCGGCGCTTATCCTAAATCCGAACGGATGCGTCCATGACCAACCCGATGATCGGCCTTTCCATTCCCGGCAGCCCGGCCCTGGCCGAGCTGGACCAGCGGGCCCGCGACATCTTCCGGCGGATCGTCGAGACCTATCTGGAGACTGGCGAGCCGGTGGGCTCGCGCACCATCTCGCGCGGCGGGGTGGCGCTCTCGCCCGCCTCGATCCGCAACACCATGCAGGACCTGGCGGAGCTCGGCCTCCTGGGCTCGCCGCACATCAGCGCCGGGCGGATGCCGACTCACGCGGGCCTGCGCCTTTTCGTCGACGGGCTGATGGAGGTGGGCGACCTCGCCGAGGAGGAGCGCCGCACGATCGAGGCGCGGCTCTCGGCCCACGGCCGCTCGATGGACGAGGCGTTGAACGAGGCGAGCTCGATCCTCTCGGGGCTGGCCGGCGGCGCCGGCATCGTCATGGCGCCCTCGCACGAGGCGGGGGTCAAGCATGTGGAGTTCGTGGCCCTGGGGCCCGACCAGGCGCTGGCGATCATGGTCTTCGACGACGGCCAGGTGGAGAACCGGCTGATGCGCCGCCCCGCGGGCCTGACGCCCTCGGCGCTGCAGGAGGCCTCGAACTTCCTCAATTCCCACCTGCGCGGCCGCACCCTGGTCGACGCACGCCTGGAGGTCGGGCGCGAGCTGGAGCTGGCCCGACAGGAGCTGAACGCGGCGAGCGCTCGGCTGGTGGAAGAGGGGCTGGCGGCCTGGGGCGGCGGCGAAGAAAGCGGCCGCGCCCTGATCGTCCGCGGCCGGGCGAATCTCCTGGGCGATCCGCAGACCACCGCCGACCTCGAGCGGGTGCGCATGCTGTTCGACGACCTGGAGCAGAAGGAGCAGCTGATTGGCCTCTTGGACAACGTCCGCGAGGCCGAGGGCGTGCGCATCTTCATCGGCGCCGAGACGCGGCTTTTTTCCCTGTCGGGTTCCGCTGTGATCGCCGCGCCCTATATGTCGGGCCGACAGAAGGTGCTGGGCGCGATCGGCGTGATCGGCCCGGCCCGGCTCAACTACGCCCGGGTGATCCCGCTCGTCGACTATACGGCGCGGGCGCTGGGGCGGCTGATGGACGGATGAGAGGAACGATGACCGACGACGAAACGCCGGCGAACGGCCCGGACGACACCGCTGCGCAGAATCAGCCGGCCTCCGAGCCGGGCGATGATCTCGAGACCCTGCGCGCCGAGAACGCCACGCTGAAGGACCAGATGCTGCGCGTCGCCGCCGACGCCGAGAACGCCAAGCGGCGGGCCGAGCGCGAGTCGAACGAGGCTCGCGCCTATGCGATCCAGAAATTCGCCCGCGACCTGTTGGCCGTCGCCGACAACCTGCAGCGGGCCATGCAGCACGCGCCCAAGGACTCGGCCGATCCGCTGGTCAAGAATCTCGCCATCGGCTTGGAGATGACCGAGAAGGACCTGCTGGCCGCCTTCGATCGCAACGGCCTGAAGACCATCAGCCCGGCCAAGGGCGCCAAGTTCGATCCGCACCAGCAGCAGGCCATGCTCGAGCAGCCCTCCGACGAGGTCGCCGCCGGCGGCGTGGTCCAGGTGGTGCAGCCGGGCTACGAGCTCTTCGGTCGGGTGATTCGGCCGGCCATGGTGGTGGTCGCGGCCAAGGGCTCGACCGGTGTGGAGCAGGCCGATTCGGCGCCCCAGAACCCCTACGTCGCCGCCAACGATCCCGACGCCGGGGCGGCCGTGGACACCAAAGCCTAGAGCCGAAAATCGATCGGTCCAAGGCCCTTCCTCGCGGCTGCTTTTCGTCTAATCTCCGCCGTCCCATCACCCAGGGCCGCGCGGGGGCTTTAGCTGCGGCGGCGGTTACGGATCGGACTTGAATGAAGCTGACCATCGAGCGGGCGGCGCTGATCAAAGCGCTTGGACACGTGCAGAGCGTGGTGGAGCGGCGCAACACCATTCCGATTCTCTCCAACGTCCTCTTGTCGGCCGGCCAGGGCTCGGTGGCCTTCTCCGCCACGGATCTCGACATGGAGATCACCGACCAGAGTCCCGCCCAGGTGGAGAGTCCCGGCCAGATCACCGCGCCGGCCCACACCCTCTATGAGATCGTCCGCAAGCTCCCCGAAGGCGCCGACGTTTCGCTGAGCTACACCGGCGATGATCCGCGCCTGCTGGTCCAGGCCGGCCGCTCGCGCTTCAACCTGCCGGTGCTGCCGGCCGGCGACTTTCCGGTGATGTCGTCGGATGGACTTTCCAGCCCCATCACCATCGACACCGCCGATTTGATCCGCCTGATCGACAAGACCCGCTTCGCCATCTCCACCGAGGAGACCCGCTACTACCTGAACGGCCTCTACCTGCACGCGGTGGTCGAGGATGGGGCGCCGAAGCTGCGCGCCGTGGCCACCGACGGCCGTCGCCTGGCGCTGGCCGAGATGCCGGCCCCGAGCGGCGTCGCCGGGGCGCCGGGCGTGATCATCCCGCGCAAGACCATCCAGGAAGTACGGCGCCTCCTGGAAGACGCCGGCGAGACCGTCGAATTCCAGGTCAGCGCCCAGAAGGTGCGTTTCGACTTCGGCCACGCGGCCATGACCTCCAAGGTGATCGACGGCTCGTTCCCGCCTTACGAGCGGGTGATCCCGCGCGAGAACAAGCGGGTGATGATCCTCGACAACGCCCTCTTCGCCAACGCCGTCGACCGGGTGGCGACCATCTCCACCGAGCAGAGCCGGGCGGTGAAACTGGGCGTGGAATCCGGGCGGATGACGCTCACCGTGCGCAACATGGACGCCGGCCAGGCGGTGGAGGAGCTGGAGATCGACTACGAGGGCGAACCCTTCGAGATCGGCTTCAACGCCCGCTATATCCTCGACGTCACCGGCCAGATCGGCGGCGAGACGGCCGAGTTCCGCTTCGCCGAACACACCGGCGGCGCCACGGTGCTCGACCCCACCCTGGTCATCGACCCCACCGACGCCGGCGTCCAATACGTGCTGATGCCACTTCGGGCTTAGCCTGTTCAGGCGGGCTTCGCGGGCCTAATTAGCCTCCCATGCAACGCACCCAGCTCGGCCGCACCGGCCTTTCCGTCTCCCGGCTTTGCCTTGGCACCATGACCTTCGGGTTGCAGTGCGAGGAGGATCTCAGCCACGCGATCCTGGACCGCGCCGCCGAGGGCGGGATCGACTTCCTGGACAGCGCCGACGTCTATCCGCTGGGCGGCGGCGCCAACACCGTCGGGCGCACCGAGGAGATCGTCGGCAATTGGCTCGTGGGCAAGCGCCACGACTACATCCTCGCCACCAAGTGCGTCGGGCGCACCGGCCGCCGGGTCTGGGACCAGGGCATGAGCCGCAAGCACATCCTGGACGCCATCGACGCCTCGCTGAAGCGGCTGAAGACCGACTATGTCGACCTCTACCAGCTGCACAGCTACGACCCCGCGACGCCGCTCGACGAGGCGCTCGAGGCGCTGGATGCGGTGGTGAAGAGCGGCAAGGCCCGCTACGTCGGCGTCTCCAACTGGCCGGCCTACAAGATCGCGCGCGCGATCGGGCGCGCCGAGCTGAAGGGCTTGACCCGCATCTCCTCGATCCAGCCGCGCTACAACCTCCTCTTCCGCACCTTCGAGCGCGACCTCTTGCCTTTGGCGCTCGAGGAAGGCATCGGCGTCATTCCCTACAACCCCCTGGCCGGCGGCATGCTCACCGGCAAGCACCAGCCTGGCGCGCCGCCGGAGGGCACCAGGTTCACCCTCGGCACGGCCGGCGCCCGCTACCAGGAGCGCTACTGGCACGACCGCGAGTTCGCCGCCGTCGAGGCGCTGAAAGGCGTCGCGGCCGAGGCCGGGATCAGCATGGCGACGATGGCGCTCTCCTGGGTGCTCGCCAACCCGGCGATCACCGCGCCGATCGTGGGGGCCAGCCGTCCAGAGCAGCTCGCCGACAGTCTCGCCGCCGCCGACAAACCGATGGCGGCCGACCTGAAGGCTCGGCTGGACGAACTGACCCACGAATGGCGCTCGGTCGACGCCGAGCGGTGAGGGACAGTGCCGCCACGCAATTCGGCGCCCTTCTCCCCTTGTGGGAGAAGGTGTCAGCGAAGCTGACGGATGAGGGGTCGCGCCGCCGTTCGGGACTTTCCTGCCCGACGCCAATCTGAAATGCCCATCGACCCCTCATCCGGCGCTTCGCGCCACCTTCTCCCGCAAGGGGAGAAGGACCCATACGCGGCGCCCTGATGCGATCCGCTGTTCAATCTCTGACGCTCACGGACTTCCGTTCCTACGAACGCGCTGAGCTGGCGCCGGCGGGCCGTAGCGTCTTCCTGTTCGGCCCCAACGGCGCGGGCAAGACCAACCTGCTGGAAGCCATCAGCCTCTTCTCGCCCGGCCGTGGCATGCGGGGCTCCGGCCTGGCGGAAATGGGCCGGCGGCTGGCGAGCGAAGAGCAGGGGCGGGCCTGGGCGGTCTCGGCGCTGGTGGAGACCGACGGCGCGGCGGCCAGGCTCGGCACCGGGATCGAGGCGCCGGGCGCGGCGCGGCGCACGGTGCGCATCGAGGGCGAGACCGTCCCGCCTGGCCGGCTCACCGACTATGTCCGGCCGATCTGGCTGACGCCCTCGCAGGACCGGCTATTCCAGGAGGGCGCCGGTGAGCGGCGGCGATTCTTCGACCGCCTGGTGTTCGCCGCCGAGCCGATCCACGCGGCTCACGTGGGCGCCTACGAGCGGGCGCTGCGCGAGCGCACGCGCCTCCTGGCCGACGAGACCTCGGACGCGGCCTGGATCGCCGCGCTGGAGGGCCGCATGGCCGAGGCCGGCGCACGGATGGCCGAGGCGCGGGCCTTTACGCTGAAAGCGCTGCAGGCGGAGATCGATCAGCGCGGCGAGCGGCCGTTCCCCCAGGCCTCGCTCGGCCTCTCCGGAGCGTTCGAGCAGCTGGCCGTCGAGGGCGCCGATCTGGCCGCGATCGAGGCGCGGCTGACCCAGGATTTGGCCGGCGCACGCGCCAGAGACGCCGCCGCTGGACGCGCCCTGACCGGGCCTCACCGCACCGATCTGACCGTCGTTCACCGCGAGCGGGGCCGCCCGGCCGCCGAATGTTCCACCGGCGAGCAGAAAGCACTGATTCTCAACCTGGTTTTGGCTCAAGCCGCGCGACTTTCTCGTGCAAAATCGCAGCCGAATCCTATATTACTGTTGGACGAAGTGGCGGCGCATCTGGACGAGAGTCGGCGCGCCGCCTTGTTCGATGAGCTTGAGGCGCTTTTCCTGCAGGCTTTCCTCACCGGCACGGACGAATCGCTGTTCGAGCATCTCAAGGGACGGGCCTTGGGCGTTCATGTGGACGCCTCGCGCCTGATCCCATTGGACGCGTGAATGACCGACGAAGAAGCTGACGACGCCGCCGCCGAATACGGCGCGGATTCCATCAAGGTCCTCAAGGGCCTGGACGCGGTGCGCAAGCGCCCGGGCATGTACATCGGCGACACCGATGACGGCTCTGGCCTGCACCACATGGTCTACGAGGTTGTCGACAACGCCATCGACGAGGCGCTGGCCGACTACGCCACCCGCGTGGAGGTGATCCTCAACGCCGACGGCTCGGCCACCGTCAGCGACGACGGGCGCGGCATCCCCACCGACATCCACGAGGGCGAGGGCGTCTCGGCCGCCGAGGTCATCATGACCCAGCTGCACGCCGGCGGGAAATTCGACCAGAACTCCTACAAGGTTTCCGGCGGCCTGCACGGCGTCGGCGTCTCTGTGGTCAACGCGCTCTCCGAATGGCTGAAGCTGACCATCTACCGCGGCGGCCTGAAGCACGAGATGAGCTTCCGCCACGGCGATCCGGTATCCCCGCTCGCAGTCACCGGCGAGGCGCCCAAGCGCGAGAACGGCGACTTCCTAACCGGCACGGTGGTCAGTTTCCTGCCCTCCACCGACACCTTCACCGGCATTGAGTTCGATCGAAAGACGCTGGAGCACCGGCTGCGCGAGCTGGCGTTCCTCAACTCAGGCGTCACCATCTGGTTGAAGGATCTGCGCGGCGCCGAGGCGTTCGAGGAGGTGATGCACTACGACGGCGGCGTCGAGGCCTTCGTGCGCCACCTGGACAAGGCCAAGACGCCGCTGATCAAGGACCCCATCGTGGTGCGCGGCAGCCGGGACACGGTGGATATCGACCTCGCCCTCTGGTGGAACGACGGCTACCACGAGAACGTCCTCTGCTTCACCAACAACATCCCCCAGCGCGATGGCGGGACCCACCTGGCCGCCTTCCGCAGCGCGCTGACCCGACTGATAACAAGCTATGCGGAGGCCTCTGGCGCGACCAAGCGCGAGAAGGTGACCCTGTCGGGCGAAGACGCGCGCGAGGGCCTGACCTGCGTGCTTTCGGTGAAACTCCCCGATCCGAAGTTCTCCTCCCAGACCAAGGACAAGCTGGTCTCCTCCGAGGTCCGCCCGGCGGTGGAAGGGCTGGTGGGCGATGGGCTGGCCAGCTGGTTCGAGGAGCACCCCACCGAGGCGCGCCTGATCGTGCAGAAGATCGCCGAGGCGGCCATGGCCAGGGAAGCCGCGCGCAAGGCCCGCGAGCTCAGCCGGCGCAAGACCGCTCTCGATATCTCCTCGCTTCCCGGCAAGCTCGCCGACTGCCAGGAGCGTGATCCGGCCAAGTCCGAGCTCTTCCTGGTGGAGGGCGACAGCGCCGGCGGCTCGGCCAAGCAGGCGCGCAACCGCGAGAACCAGGCGGTGCTGCCCCTGCGCGGCAAGATCCTCAACGTCGAGCGCGCGCGCTTCGACAAGATGCTGGGCTCCGAGCAGATCGGCACCCTGATCACCGCCCTTGGCACCGGCATCGGCCGCGAGGACTTCGAGATCGACAAGTGCCGCTATCACCGGATCATCGTGATGACCGACGCCGACGTCGACGGCGCCCACATCCGCACGCTCCTGCTCACCTTCTTCTACCGGCAGATGCCGCAGGTGATCGAGCGCGGCTATCTCTACATCGCCCAGCCGCCGCTCTATCGCGCCACCAAGGGCAAGTCCTCGCGCTACCTGAAGGACGAGCCGGAGATGGAGGCTTTCCTGATGGAGGAGGGGCTCGACGGCGCCGAGCTCGACCTCTCGAGCGGCGAGCGGATGACCGGGCGCGACCTGGAAGCCCTGGTGCAGACCGCCCGCGCCGCCAAGGCCAACATCGATCGCCTGGCCGCGCGGGCGCCGGCCTTCGCCATCGAGCAGGCGGCGCTGGCGGGACTCTTCGGCGACGCCGGCGTCACCGGGGAAGCGGCGCGGCGGCTGGATCTCTACGCGGAGGAGGGCGACGGGCCCTGGACCGCCGAGCAGGGAGAGAGCGGCTACGTCTTCTCCCGCGTGCGGCGCGGCGTCACCGAGCGGATCGTCCTGGACGACCTCCTGATCCATTCCGCCGACGCCCGGCGCCTGGCCGAGCGCGCGGCCAAGCTGGCCGAGACCTTCGCCGCGGCCGCGACCTTCCGCCGGCGCGAGCGCAGCCAGACCATCCGCGGCCCGCTCGACCTGGTGGCCGCCATCTTCGACTCAGGCCGCCGCGGCCTCACCGTCCAGCGCTACAAGGGCCTTGGCGAGATGAACCCCGAGCAGCTCTGGGAAACGACGCTGGATTCAACCGCCCGCACGCTCCTGCAGGTGAAGGTCGCCCACGCCGACGACGCCGACGACATGTTCACCCGCCTGATGGGCGACCTGGTCGAGCCGCGCCGCGAGTTCATCCAGGATAACGCGCTGGACGCGGAAGTGGACGTCTAGGGCTTCGCCGGCGGGCCCGTGTTCGGCGCCTCGGGAGCGTTCGGGGACTGGGTCAGCACTCGGCGCATGCCGGCGGCGAAGATCGCGCGGTCGGCGGGCGGCAGGCTGAGCGCGTAGTCGACAACTCGCTCCTCCACGCTCGTCCGCGCCGTCTGATCGAGCTGACGGGCCTGGGCGAGCTTGGCCTTGATCGCCGCCGGGTCGGCCTTGGGGTCGGCGACGGCGCCCCAGGCGTCCAGGCGCAGGGCCAGGCTCTGCTGGGCCGATGGGCGCTCTTCGATCCAGGCTTGCCGCAGCATCAGCCGCATGTTGCGCCGGTCGGGCATGGGCATGTCGCGGGTGGCGCGGACCAGCGCGCCTGGGCGAGCACCAGCGTTCTGGCGCCCCATCTGCATGCCCAGCGCCACCACGCCCGCTGCCGCGCCAATCAGGAAGAGATTGAGAGCGACCGAAACGATCAGGCTTATGACCAGCCAGCGCCCGCGCATCAGGCGCCCTCGGTCTCTCGCGACGGGGCGACAAGCGCGCTCACCTCGTCCGCCGGCTCGCTCGGCGGGCCGCTGATCAGCCGCGTGACGCTGGTCGGCGCCAAGGTGAAGCCGACGGCGACGCCAGCGGCGCAGGCGGCCGCGAGGCCCAGGCCCACGCCCGCCCCCATCAGCCAGCGCCAGGCCCGACCCGCGGCCCGCGCCAGCGGCGCCTCGGCGTGGATCCTATCGCGGAGAACGGCGCTGGACTCGCCCGCGCGGTGCGCCGCCAGCGCCAGGTCGAGCCGCCGCTCGCGCTCCAGCATGCGTTCGGCGCGTTCGGGATGGCCCTGGGCGTAGCTCTGCGCCGCGGCGCGGTGGGGCTCGGGCCAGCGGGCGATGTCCGCGCCGTAGGCGCTGGCCAGGGCTTGAAATCGATCTTCGGTCATCGTCGTCCCGTCCTCCTCAACCTGGTTCCACCAAGTCAGCCAGTGCTCCTCTGAGGGCGCGTCGCCCCCGCGAAAGCAGGCTTTCGAGCGCCTCCACGCTCACCCCCATGAGGCCGGCGGCCTCGATATTGCCCAGCTCCTGATAGTGGCAAAGCACGATCGCTTCGCGCTGGCGCGTCGGCAGCCCCTGCAGCGCCGCGCGCACCCGGCGGCCGACGTCGTCGGCTTCCAGGCCCCGGTCCGGCGCGGGACCGGGATCGGGCCGCTCCGGTGGGTCGGCGGTGGGCGTCTCGCGTCGTCGGCGCAGGCGGTCGTAGCAGAGGTTCAGCGCCACCCGGTGCAGCCAGGTGTCGAACTTGGCGCCGCCCGGCCGCCAGCGGGCGGCGTAGCGCCAGACCTTGAAGAAGGTCTCCTGGGCCACGTCCTCGGCCTCCGCCGCATCGCCCAGCATCCGCT
>JBIOEF010000051.1:0-23307 GCA_044445785.1 Caulobacterales bacterium | reverse complement strand
GCGCGCGCCGAGCGGACCGTCCCGGGGCTCGGCGCCGCCGACTGGCGCGCCGCGACGGGCGTGCGCGCCGAAGTCGCCGACGGCCTGCCGCTCGTGGGCAAGTGCCGCACCGAGGGCGTCTGGCTGGCGGTTGGCGCGCGGCGCAACGGCTGGCTGCTGGCGCCGCTGATCGCTCAGACGATCCTGCGCTCGTTCCGGGGCGAGGCGAGCGGCGCCGCCGCGCGCTTCGACCCGGCCCGGCTGGCCGCTACTGCGCCAGGCTGAAGCGGATCGGGATCCGCACGCTGGCGCCGTCCACGGGCGTCCCGTCGGCCGTCTCGGGTCGCATCCGGAAGAAGGGCGCCAGCTGCTGCGCGGCGTGGCCGAAGCCAACGCCTGCCGGCGTCTCATCGGCCACCTGGCAGCCGCGCACCTGGCCGCTGGCCGAGACCTGACAGGCCAGGGTGACGACGCCCGACAAGTCCCGCTCGATGGCGGCTTGCGGATAGAATCGCGAGAATTCGTTTGGCCCCGGCTTGGTGATCCAGTCCGGGGAGTTGATCACCGGCGGACCCTTGGGGCCGATAAGGCCGGTCTCGTCATGAACCCCGCCGAGAAGCATGGGCTGTCCCGAGATGACGTTCGTGGATTTCTGTGGCTGGACGTCGATGGTCGGTCCCTGTGGCGGCGCGGTCGAGTGTGAGTCGTGCAGGTTCAGAGCGTGGTTGACCGGCGGCTGGGTCACGGGATGCTTGAGGATCACGTCCGGGATCATCGTCGTGTCGAACGTATGGTCCGTCGGCAGGATCGGCTGCACGAACTGGTACTTCTGGCCGACGACGTAGAGACCTAGGGCCAGGTGGGCGGCGACCGAGGCGGCGATGGCCAAGGTGGCTGTGCGCGAGAGTCGGCGTCGGCTCGGCTGGATCCCGCCGATGGCGTGGACGAGGGCGGGTTGAAGGGATTGATTGAGCACCATGGCGAACCTCCTTGTGGGCTTCGCGCTGCAGGTTTACCTTAGGTAATATTCCGTAGCGTCATTGTAAAGCTTTCCCCTCGGCGGCCGTCGCGATCGACGGGCGCGGCGCGCGCCCGCGTTAATCGCCGCTTAACCATAAATCTTCACCTCTGGGCCCATGTCCGTCCCATCGATCCGAGGCGTCGTCGAGGCGGCGATCCAGGGCGCGTCGAGCGCCACCGGCGTCGACTTCGGCTTCCTGATGGGGACGGCGAGGCGCGAGAGCGGCTTCAACCCCCACGCCAAGGCGGCGACCTCGTCGGCCGCGGGGCTGTATCAGTTCGTCGACCAGACCTGGCTGGGAACGCTGAAGCAACACGGCGCCAAATACGGCTACGCCCGCTACGCCGACCTGATCCAGAAGGGCGCCGACGGGCGCTTCCACGTGGAGGGCGCGGAGGCGCGCGCCACGGTGATGAGTCTGCGGCTCGACCCGAACGCGGCGGCCCTGATGGCCGGCGAGCTGGCCGCCGACCACGCCGCCTATCTGCGCGGCCGGGTGGGGCGCGAGCCGACCGCTGGCGAACTTTACGTCGCCCATGTGCTGGGTCCCAAGGGTTCGGCGACGCTGATCAACGCGGTCCAGCAGTCGCCGGCCGCCAACGCCGCGGCCTTGTTCCCCGAGGCGGCGCAGGCCAACCGGAGCATCTTCTTTCACGGCGGCCGGCCCGCCAGTGTCGCCCAGGTCTACGCCAACCTGACCGCCAGTCCGACTATGCCGGCCCCCATCCAGACCCAGCCGGATAAGCCGGACCTCGCCTTCATCCAGTACGCCTCGGCCCGGCGCGAGGACCGCCTGCAAGCCGAGCAGGCGGTGATCAACCTGGTCCTGAGCGGCCCCGAAGCCGCTGACGCCCCGGGTCTCGGCGGCCAGGCGGCCAGCAGCATGTTCTCCACTGAGATGCTGAGCGCCCTCTCGGAGGCGGAACAGAAGACGGGGCGGAGCTGAGCGCCCCCGGCTGGGCCACGGACAAAAAAACCGCCGCTCCAGTTCAGCGGATTTGGGATAGGTCAAGGCGGAGCGCCTCGAATGCCGTGATCTTGGCTCTCGAATGCAGCGAAAACACGCCATGGCCCCCTACAGGATCAGCCTTCTGAGGCCAGATGGGTCTGTTCGCGAGGAACGCGTGATCGAGTGCGCTCACGACGATGAGGCCATCGATCGCACCGGGGCGATCGATCATCCGGACGAGATGCATGTTTGGCAGGGCGAGAGATTCGTCGCGCGCTTTCCGCCGTGGCCGCCGCCCAGGCAACCAAGCCGGGTCCATCACGGCGGGAGGTGACCATGACGGCGGTGATCGAAGCCCTGCGCCGCGACCACCAGAACATCGCCCGGCTGCTTGAGGCCCTGGAGCACCAGATCAACATCTTCGCCGACGCCGGCGATCCCGACTACGACGTCATCTGCGGTATCGCCGACTACTTCCTCGACTTCCCCGACCGGTGTCACCACCCGAAGGAAGATGCGATCTTCGCGCAGCTGCTGGAGGCGCATCCAGCGGATGCGTCCGCCATCGGCGATCTGCCGGGCGAGCATCGCCTGGTCCATGAGCGGGCGGTCCATTTCCACGAAACGGTGAGCGCGCTCCTCAACGACACCGATATCGCCCGGTCCACGATCGTGGACGCCGCCCGCCAGTTCATCGATCTCGAGCGGCGGCACATGCAGCGAGAGGAAATCCAGTTCCTCCCCTTGGCCGCACGGCGGCTGACGCCGGCGGACTGGACCAGGATCGAAGCCAAGCTCGCCAGCGGTCAGGATCCGTTGTTTGGCGAGAAGATCGAGGAACAGTTCAGAAAGCTCAGCCAACGCCTGATCGCGTGGGAGCAGGAGTCGGTTCAAGCTCGCTAAGAGCACGATGGGGTCAGGCGGAATCGCCTGACCGCTGAATCGTGCTCTAGATTCAAGAGTGTAGAGCTTGATTCAGGGTTCAGGTCGGATCGACCTGAACCCATCAAGCTCTAGGCGGCCGCCTCGTCGCCGATCAGCTGGTCGATCTCCGCCGCCGCATAACCGGCCTGCGCCAGCACCTCGCGGGTGTGCTGGCCCAGCAGCGGCGCCGGGCCCTTGGGGCCGTCGTCGGCGCCGGGGAAACGGGCGGGAGAGGCGGGCGCGCGGAAAGTTGCGCCGCTGGCGTCGGTGACGTCCACGAAGCAGCCGGCGGCCTGGGCCAGCGGATCGTCGACCACGTCGCGCGGCGCGTTCAGCGGCGCCCAGACCATGTCCACGGCCGTCAGCCGCTCGCCGACCTGCGCCAGGGTGAACTTGGCGAAGCCGGCGTCCAGCGCCTCGACCAGTTCGGCGGTGTTCTGGCGCATCAGCCGGCCGGTCGCGAACCGCGGGTCGGACGGCAGGTCGGGCAGGTCCACGGCCTGGGCGATGTGGTCGAACTCGCTGCGCCCGTCTCGGGGAAAGACGCCCACCCAGCGCTCGTCGGCGGTCTTGAAGTAGTTGGCGAGGGGATTGTAGGCGCGGCTGCGGGGCCGGGCGGAGGCGAGCTTGCCCCATTTCAGCTGGATCGCCATGTCCCAGCCGATCGCATAGACGCCGGCCCGGATCAGCGAGGTCTCCACCAGTCGACCGCGTCCGGTGCTCTGGCGCTCGACCACGGCGGCCATGGTCGCCGAGACGGTGGAAAGGGCGCAGACCGTGTCGCCCATGCCGGGCCGGATCGCCACCGGATCTTCGCCCTTGGGCGTCGTCGCTCCGCCGACTCCGCCCCGCGACCAGAAGGCGGCGGTGTCGAAGGCCGGAATATCCGCGCCAGGACCCTGCAGGCCATAGCCGCTAACGCTACAGTAGATCAGCCGCGGCAGCGCGGCCTTGATGTGGTCGTAGTCGAGCCTGGCGCGCTTGAGGGCGGAGGGGCGCACGTTGGTGATGAACACGTCGGCGTCCTTCAGCAGCCGCAGCAGCGCATCGCGCCCTGCGGGCTTGCCGATGTCGAGCACGATCGAGCGCTTGCCGCGGTTCTCGACTTCGAAGACGGGGTTGCCTTCCAGCTCCGGCTGGCCGGCGAAGGTGCGGCGCGTGGGATCGCCCCGCCGGCTCTCCACCTTGATGACGTCGGCGCCCCAGTCGGCCATGATCATCGCAGCGCTGGGCCCGGCCACATAGGTGGCGAACTCGACGACCCTCAGAGATTCCAGCACGCGCGTCTCCCGCACTCGGTTCCGGGCATTGTGGCAGAGGAGACGCCGTGGAGAGAAGGGGGGCTGGCCGCGCCTAGGCCGCGTTGGCGGCGGCCTTGCGGGTCGAGCCGGCCTCGGCGACCGCGCGGGCGACACCCGACACCGTCACCGGCTTGCGCATCACCGCGTCGGCCCCGGCCTCCAGGCACTGGCGCGCTTCTTCGGCTTCCCCACCGATCACCGCGATGATCGGCACCTGCCCGACCGGCGCGGCGAGGCGGCGGATGGCGAGGATCGTCTCGCGCCCGTCCATCTCGGGCATGCGCCCGTCGACCATGATCAGGTCGAAGCCGACGGCCCTGGCCAGATCGACGCAGCGCCGGCCGTTCTGGGCGTGGACCACCTGGTGGCCCAGCTGCTCGAGGATCGTGCGCAGCATGGCGGCGTTGAGGCCGTTGTCCTCGGCCATCAGCACCTTCAGCGCGTCGAGCGACCCGCCGGCCTCGCGGCCGACTTCGTCCAGCGGCGTCGTCACGTCAATCAGGGCGGTCGGATCCCACTTCAGCTCCAGCGTGAAGCAGCTGCCGACGCCGACGGCGGAATCGGCGGTGAGCGTTGCGCCCATCAGCTTGACCAGCTGGCGCGAGAGCGAAAGGCCAAGTCCCGCGCCCGGCAGGCCCGCGCCGGTGCGCGAGATGCGGCGGAAGGGCTCGAACGCCTGTTCCAGCTCCTCGGGCGAGAGACCGGGGCCGGTGTCGGCGATGGCGATGGTCAGGCGGTCGTCGCCGCGGCGCTCGACCCGCGCTTCCAGGCGGCCGCGGACGGTGTATTTCAGCGCGTTGCTCAGGAGGTTGGAGAGCACCTGGCGCACGCGCGCGGCGTCGGCCATGGCCGCGCCGATGGTGCGGCCTTCCAGCTCCGGCTCGATGTAGACCTGCAGCTCCAGTCCCTTGGCGGCCGCCTGCGGGCGGATCAGCAGGGTCAGTTCGCGGACCATCTGCACCGGGTCGAACGGGGCGCTGTCCACGGAAAGGCGCCCGGCTTCGGCGGTCTCCGAATCGAGGGTGGCGTTCAAGACCGCGATCAGGTCGTTGGCGGCGGCCAGCGCCGCGTTCAGCTGCTCGCGCGAGGGCGCGGCGCGGCCGCCATGACCGGCGGCGGCGGCCAGCACGTGGGCGACGCCGGTGAGGCCATTGCGGATCTCGTGCGAGAGCGTGGCGATCAGGTCGGACTTGGAACGGGCCAGGCGTTCGGCTTCATCGAGCGAGCGCGAGCGATCCTCCGACATCTGCTCGCGCTCGCCGGCCAGGGCGAACTGGCGGCGCAGATTGCGGTTGAGGATCAGCGACAGCATCGAGGCTAGCGCAAAGGCGCCCCAGGCGATCTGCGCCAGGCCGTGGCCCTCCGGGGCGACCAGCAGCGCCGTCAGCGGCCCGGCCATGGCCGCCGGTCCGACGATCAGCAGCGAGGGGAGCGAGGGCGTGGTGAAGAAGAGGCAGATCACCGCCGCGCCGACGGTCATCAGCAGCAGAATCTCGCGCGCCGGTCCGGCGTGGTCGGCGAAGGCGGCCATCTGCGAGACCGCGGCCGACCACATCAGCCCGCAGATCACATGGATTCGCAACCGCTGGTTCAGGGTGAGGGCGCCGGGGCGGCGCAGCCACTGCAAGGCGAAATAGAACGCGCCCCAGTTGACCGCGAAGATCGCGAAGCTGGCTGACATCCAGGTGGAATCGGCGGCGAACGACCCTGCCCAGACGTAGATCGGCAGGCAAACGGCGAAGACGCCGAGCGCCTGGGGCAGCAGCGCGGCCTGCGCGGCCAGCGACTGCTCGGCGATCGAAGCGCCCTCGCGAGGCGGGCTGGGCGACACGGTCGTCATGCTGAAAATCCTGGCCGGTATGAAGGCGCAGGATATGCGATCCGGCTTAGGCGGCGGTTACCGGTCGGGGTTAACGGGGCGTGACCGCCCACACCAAGCGTTAAGCTTAAAGGGCCACAGTGCGTCTTCGAAACTGGCGATCCCGGGGCGGGCGATCTTAAGACCATGACCACGACGAGGTCAGCGCTGACCGACGCCGACATCCGGCTGCTCGCCAAGGGCGCCCAGCCGGAGGAGCGCGCGCGCGCCGCCGGACGCCTCTGCCATCACATCGATAGGCCGGGTCTCACCGACGAGGAGCGGGCCGAGGCGCAGGAGATCCTGCGCCTGATGGCCGCAGACGCCGCCGAGCAGGTGCGCCGCGCGCTGGCCGTGACGCTGAAGGCCTCGCCGCTGATTCCGCGCGACGTCGCCAACCGCCTGGCCCGCGACGTGGAGAGCGTCGCCGTGCCGCTCCTGAACTTCTCGCCCGTGTTCAGCGACGAGGACCTGGCCGAGATCGTCCGGCTTGGGGGACCGGTGCGGCAGTCGGCCATCGCCCACCGGCCGGTGCTGTCGGAGAAGGTGACCGACGCCATCGCCGCCCACGGGGTGGCCGAGGCCGTTAGCGCGGCCGCCGAGAACGTCGGCGCCCGGTTCTCCGAGGGGGGCCTGAAGACCGCAATCGACCGCTTCGAGGCCTCCGAGGCCGTGCTGGCGGCCATCGCCCTGCGCAACGCCCTGCCGATCAGCATCACCGAGCGGTTGATCGATCTGGTCAGCGATGACCTCAAGCAGCGGATGATCGAGCGCCAGTCGCTGTCGCCAGGAACCGCCATCGCCATCGCGCTTGGCGCGCGCGAGCGGGCGACCGTCGATCTCGTCGAACAGGTGGGCCGCGCCGTCGACCTGCCGGGGTTCATCGCCCATCTGCACCTTGGCCAACGGCTCACCGCCTCGCTGCTGCTGCGGGCGCTGGCCCACGGCCATATGAGTTTCTTCGAGTGGGGCCTGGCCGAACTGGCGGGCGTGCCGCACCACCGCACCTGGCTGATGATCCACGACGCGGGCGAGTTGGGTCTGAAGGCCATCTACGAGCGCGCGGGCCTCCCCAGCCGCCTGCTGCCGGCGTTCCGCGCCGCCGTGGACGCCTACCATTCGCTGGAATACGAGGGCGGGCCCGACGATACGATCGCCTTCCAGCGCCGCATGCTCGAGCGCTTCCTCACCCAGCCCCAGGCGGTCTCGCGTGAAGACGTCGACTACCTGCTGGACAAGATCGACCGCCTGACCGTGAAGGCGGCCGGCATCGCGCCCCCAATGACCGAGCACGCGGCGGCGTAGCGTCGCCTTTCCCTCGCCGCCAATGCGAGGCTAAGGTGCGCCGATGAGCGATAAGTCCGACGTCCCAGTCGTCCCCGCCGCCACCATCCTTCTCCTGCGCGATGAGCCGGCGTTCGAAGTCTTGATGGTCAAGCGCCACCATCAGATCGACTTCGCCTCCGGCGCGCTGGTGTTTCCCGGCGGCAAGATCCACGCCGGCGACGCCGATCCGGAGTGGGAGTGGCGCACGCTGGGCTGGGGCGCGTCGCTGCCGCAGAAGCGGCCGCTGCGCATAGCGGCGATTCGCGAGGCCTATGAGGAGACTGGCATCCTGCTCGCCCGCCACCCGGACGGCTCGCCCTTCCGTGGCGACGCGCGCGCGGCCGCAGCGCGCGACGACATCGGCGCCGACCGGCGGCATTTTCTCGACCTTATCAAAGAATTAGACCTACATCTTGATCTTGAAGCGCTGTCGGTGTTCGCGCGCTGGATCACCCCGAAGCTGACGCCCAAGCGTTTCGACACCTGGTTCTACGTGGCCGTGGCGCCCGAGGACCAGTTGGCCCTCTGCGACGGCACGGAGACCGTGGACGCCGAATGGATCGAGCCGGGCGAGGCGTTGCGGCTGGCCGGAACCGGCGAGCGCAAGGTGATCTTCCCGACGCGGATGAACCTGAAGCTGCTGGCCGAGGCCCAGGCGGCGGAGGACGCCATCGCCCGCGCTCAGGCGAGGGCCCTGGTCACCGTCGAGCCGCAGATCATCGAGCGCCCGAGCGGGCGCATGCTCGCGCTGCCGCCGGATGCGGGCTACGGGGTCGTGGAAGAGCCGCTGGAACGGGTGATGTAGGCCTATTCGGCCGCGAAATCCTTCACCCGCTTCTCCAGCTCGGTCACCAAGGCGGCGCCGGTGGGGTGGGTGTCGGTCTGAATCTGGCCCTTCACCGCCGCCTTGATGGCGTCGATATGGGCGTCGATCAGCAGCATCGGCGCTTCCATGCGCTTGGCCGGATCGTCGATCATCTTGCATAGCGAACCGGCGATGCGCGTGATCAGCGGATATTCGTAGGTCGCGCCAAGGCCCTTCAGGTCGTGGGCGCGCAGGTAGAGGTTCTCGGCCGATTCCGGATTGAGACCCTCGGTGCGGACCCGCTGGCGCGAGGCCTCGAGCTTGGTCACCTCGTCCTGCAGCCATTCGGCGAAGTTGCCCGAGAGGCTCTTCAAGGCCGCTTCCGCCTTGGCGATGGCGGCCGGATCGATGCCGCCCAGACGGCCCCCGACCTTCAGCCGCAAGGTGTTGGGCACCTGAATCATCTGGCCCGGATTTGGGTCGCTCAACGGACGTCTCCCAGGGTGACTGACGTTACGCAGAGCTAACGGAAAAGGCTTAACGACCCATGAGTTAGCGCCGTTCTCAGGCGGTGAACTGCTCGGCCAGCACCCGCTCCTCGAGACTGCGG
Source organism: Caulobacterales bacterium (assembly GCA_044445785.1). Classification (GTDB taxonomy): domain Bacteria; phylum Pseudomonadota; class Alphaproteobacteria; order Caulobacterales; family Caulobacteraceae; genus Acaudatibacter. The sequence continues at coordinate 14,534 of JBIOEF010000051.1, read as the reverse complement.
CCGGCGTCGAACAGCAGCGTGAGGCTGGTGGCCCGGTCCTCGGCGACGTCGACCGCGATGACATCGCGCACCTCGACGTTGTCGGCCACGGCGCTGACCGGGCGCTTGTCGGCCTCGAGAATCTCGAAGGTGACCTTGGCCGTGTGCGAAAGGAGGGCGCCGCGCCAGCGCCTCGGGCGAAAGGCGCTGATCGGGGTCAACGCCAGCACCTCCGAGTTCAGCGGGACGATCGGGCCGTGGGCGGAGAGGTTGTAGGCGGTCGACCCGGCCGGGGTGGAGACCAGGATGCCGTCGCAGATCAGCTCGCTCATCCGCGCCTTGTCGTCGATCAGGATGCGCAGCTTGGCCGACTGGTAGGTCTGGCGCAGCAGCGAAACCTCGTTGATCGCCAGCGCCGTGTGGCGCCTGCCGGCCGCGTCGCGGGCCGCCATCACCAGCGGATGGATCACCGCCCGCTCGGCCCCCGCGATGCGCTCGATCAGGTCGTGCTCGCGGTAGTCGTTCATCAGGAAGCCCACCGAGCCGCGGTTCATGCCGTAGATCGGCCGACGGCTGGCGAGATTTCGGTGCAGCACGCCCAGCATGAAGCCATCGCCGCCAAGGGCCACGACCACATCGGCGTCCTCCTCGGCGACCGCGCCGTAGCGCTGGGCCAGCGCGTCGCGGGCGGCCTGAGCCTCCGGTCGATCGCTGGCGAGGAAGGCGAGTCGGGGGGCGTCGGCCATGACCCCGCTAGCAAGGGCGGAGCCGCCGGCGTTTGTCAAACCCGAGAGGTTTTAGGCCGCCGAGGGGCGTTCGGCTTCGATCGCCTGGCGGAAGGCGCTGGCGGCGATGTCCGGGGCGAACGGGCCGAACGCGCTGACGGCCCGCCGCGCGCTCTCGGCGCCGCCGCCCGGCAGTCCGTCGTTGCACTGGCGCACCAGTTCCAGGAGGGTGGGGAAGGCGCTGCGGTCGATGCCGACCGCCGCGCAGGCTAGCGCCAGCAGTTCGGGCCGCTCGCGGCTCATCACCGCCCGGTGGACGTCTTCGACGCGGAACGCGCCCAACTTGGCCAGCGCCGCCTCGAACAGCCCCAGCTGATGCTCTTTCAGCACCCGCATCAGGTAGCTGGGCTTCAGCTGGCCGGCGGCGGCGAGTTTCTCGATCAGCTTCAGTTCGGTGGAATCGGGTCCGTTGCGCGATGGGCGGGGCGGATTGTCGCTCATCGAGGCGGCGATCTCGGCGTCCAGCGCGGCGGCGTCGACGTCGAAGCGGGCGACGATCGCACCCCGCAGCGACTGGCCGACCCAGAGGTAGAGCGCCTTGGAGAGCTCGCTCGTCATCCGGGGATGGGCCGCCAGCGGCGCGCCGAGGGCGGCGACGGTCTTGGCGTGGTCCACCAGCCGCGACAGGCATTGCGGCGAGACGTCCGCGGTGACGTTGCCGGCCAGCGCCGTCAGCACGGCGGGTTCGGCCTGATCCAGCACCGCCTCGACCACCAGGGCGCTCAGCCTGGGCCGCTGGGCGACCTCGATCTGGTGCGCGAGGGTAGCCTCGGTCAGCAGGCGAATCAGCGCCTCGTCTTTCAGAAGTGGACTGGCGGCGATGATCGGCCGGGCGACCTCGATGTCGTCCCTGGCCAGCACTTCGATCAGCCTCGGGGGCGCCCACTCGGCCCTGGCCAGCCGTTCGGCCAGGCGTGCGCGGATGTCCCGCTCGGCCTCGCCCACCAGCGCCAGGAACACCGCCTCGACCTCCTTGGCCGTCTTCGGCGCGAGGCTCTCGGGGTGGGATTCACAGATGTCCACCAGGCGCGCCAGCAACTGCTCGCGATCGGTCGGATCGCGGCTGCGCGCCAGCGACAACAACGGCTCGGATTGGACCTCCGGGACCACGCCCAATGTACACCACCCTGGCTCTCTCGAATGAGATGGTGCACGGATGCGGTTAAGAACAGGCTTAGGAAACTGCGACAAAGGCGACGAGTTCGCCTGCGCCCGCGCTTGACGCAGTCCGCGCGAAGGCCGAGTCTGATAAGAGAACGCTGATAAGGAGAACGCCATGGCCGACGGGTCGTTGCCAGGACTGACGTCGCTGAAAGGCAAGGTCTCCGAGGAGGAATGGCACGCGCGGACCGAGTTGGCTGCGCTTTACCGTCTGGTGGCGCTCTATGGGTGGGACGACATGATCTACACCCACATCTCCGCCCGCATTCCTGGGCCGGAGCATCAGTTCCTGATCAACCCCTACGGCCAGTTCTTCAGTGAGATCACCGCTTCGTCGCTGGTGAAGATCGATCTGCAGGGCGCAATCCTCCAGGAGACCGAGTACTTCATCAATCCGGCGGGATTCACCATCCACTCGGCGATCCACGCGGCGCGGGAAGATGCGCACTACGTGATGCACCTGCACTCCGACCAGGGGGTCGCGGTCTCGGCGCAAAAGGAGGGCCTGCTGCCGCTGAGCCAGCACGCGCTGATCGTGCTGCCGCGTCTCGCCTATCACGACTATGAGGGCATCGCGCTCAACCTCGATGAGCGCGAACGTCTGGTGGCCGACCTCGGCGAGACCAAGACCCTGATGCTGCTGCGCAACCACGGGACTCTGGCGGTGGGCCAGACGGCCGGCGAGTGCTGGAACGGCATGTTCTACCTCGAACGCGCGTGCAAACAGCAGGTGATGGCGCTCAGCGTCGGTCGCGAGAACGTGCTGATCGCGCCGGTGGCCGCGCAGACCGAGGTCAAGAACCAGGTCGGCCGCGGGAGCGCGGGCGGCGGTCTCGCCTGGCCAGGCTCGCTCCGGCTGCTGGAGCGCCAGAGCCCGGGCTACGACGCCTAGAGTGGAAACAACTGGACGCCCGCGCGGCGTTCACTATCAGGACCGGCAGCCGACGTTTCCGGGCTGATATGTACTGACATGCTTCTGTCACTGGACCTCGCCAAAGCCAGATCGCATCGGGATGCGCGTGGGGGCCGTCACGTCGCGTTTCTCTCCGCCTGGGAGCGGCCCTTTGATTCGTAAGCATTTCTTCTTGGCGGGCGCGATCCTGGTGCTGGGCCTTATGCTCATCGCCGGGGGACTGCGCCTGCTGGCCGGACACGGCGGCGGCGATCAGTCCGGGCAGCCGGGCGGCGGGCCGGCGGCCGGGCCTGGCGGTGCGCCGGGCGGAGGACCGCCGCGGGGCACGACGGTGACGCCGGCGGTGGTGGCGTCGCGCAACTTCACCGATCACATCGAGGTGCTGGGCGTCGCCAAGGGTCGCCAATCGGTGGTGATCACCTCCAACACCACCGAGCTGGTCACCGGCGTGCATTTCCGCGATGGCGAGCCGGTTAGGAAAGGCCAGGTGCTGGTCGACCTGAAGGCCACCGAACAGGACGCCGGGGTGATCCAGTCCAAGGCGGCGCTGGATCTGGCAAAGCTCGACTACAACCGCTGGCAGACCCTGGCGGACCGCGGGATCGCGCCTAAAGCCACCGCCGATCAGTACAGGATCGCCTACGAGCAGGCCAAGGCCAACCTCGCCGTCGCAGAATCGCGCCGGTCCGACCGGGTGATCCGCGCCCCCTTCGCCGGCGTCGCCGGCCTCACCGACATCGCACCCGGCGCCCTCATCAACCCTGGCGCGCCGGTGGTCTCGCTGGACGACATCTCGGTGATGCGGGTCGATTTCAACATACCCGACCGCTACCTGCCGGTGCTCGCGCCTGGCCAGACGATCACCGCCACGGCCGACGCCTATCCCAATCAGGTCTTCCACGGCGTGATCGCCAAGTTCGACACCCGAATCGATGAAAAGACCAGGTCGATCAAGGCGCGGGCGGAGTTTCCTAACACCGGCGCGAAGCTCAAGCCCGGCATGCTGATGCGCGTCTCCATCGATCAGGGCCAGCGAACCGCGCTGGCCGCGCCGGAGGCGGCGGTGCAGTTCAACGCCGACCAGGCCTACGTCTATCTCATCGTCCGCGATGGCGCCCGGACCGTCGCGCGCCAGCAGCCAGTGACGCCAGGCGCCGATCAGGCCGGTTACTTCGAGATCAAGGATGGCCTCAGCGCGGGCCAGGTGATCGTCGCCGACGGGGTCAACCGGGTCTCGCCCAACCAGCCGGTGAGCGTGCAGGGCGGCGCCAGGCCCGGCGCCCGGACGGTCGCCCAGAACGCCGCCGGGCCGTCATGACCCTCTCCGACCTCGCCGTCCGCCGTCCTGTGTTCGCGGCCGTGGCCGCGATCATCCTCTGCGTAGTGGGCTTGGCGGCGTTCACCTCCCTGCCGGTGCGCGAGCTGCCGGCGGTGGACCCGCCCCAGGTCTCGATCCAGACCAACTACACCGGCGCTTCCGCCGAGGTGGTCGAGGAGCGGATCACCCAGATCATCGAGCAGCAGGTCGCCGGCATCCAGGGCATCGACCAGGAGACCAGCTCCAGCCGGGACGGCAACTCGCGGATCAACATCACCTTCACCCTCGATCGCAATCTCGATGCGGCGGCCAACGACGTGCGCGACGCGGTGAGCCGGGTGCTCTCCAAGCTGCCGCCGCAGGCCGACGCGCCGCAGATCAACAAGGCCAACGCCGACTCCAGCCCGATCATGTTCCTGCGCCTCAGCTCCAACTCGATGAACGAGCTGGAGCTGGCTGACTATGCGAACCGATTCCTGATCGAGCGGCTGTCGACGGTGCCGGGTGTGGCCCTGGTGAACCTAGGCGGCGCCAAGATCTACACCATGCGCATCTGGCTGAACGCCGAAGAGATGGCGGCCAGGGGTGTGACGGTAAGCGACGTGGTCACCGCCCTCAACAATGAGAACGTCGAGCTGCCAGCCGGCGCCCTGGAGTCCAACGCCAAGGACTTCACCATCCGCGTCAATCGCGCCTACGCCAAGGCCGAGGACTTCGCGACCCTGCCGGTGTTCCCGGCCGGCCAGGTCCCGGCCGCGGCGCCGGCCAGCAACGCCGGCGCCACCGTCACCAATCCGGGCGGCCTCACCACCCAGTACGTCACCCGCCTTGGCGACATCGCCCGGATCGAGGAGGGCGCGGACGACCGGCGCAAGATGTTCCTGTTCAACGGCCAGGCCCAGATCGGCGTCGCGCTCACCCGCCAGTCCCAGGCCAACGACCTGGAGATCTCCAAGGGCGTCCGGCGGATGATCGAGGACGTCAACGCGGGCCTGCCCAAGGGAACGCGCCTTGACGTCGCCGTCGACTATTCGGTGTTCACTTCCGAGGCGATCCACGAGGTGTGGCTGACCATGGCCATGTCGCTGCTGCTGGTGGCGATGGTGAACTTCGTCTTCCTGGGTAGCTGGCGCGCCGCCATCATTCCAGCCGTGGTGGCGCCGATCTGCATCGTCTCCAGTTTCATCGTGCTGGCGCCGCTGGGCTTTTCCATCAACCTGCTGACGCTGCTGGCGCTGGTGCTCTCCATCGGTCTGGTGGTCGATGACGCCATCGTGGTGGTGGAGAACATCCAGCGCCGGGTGGACGGGGGCGAACCGCCGCTGGTGGCGGCCGAACGCGGCGCCCGCCAGGTGTTTTTCGCCGTGGTCGCCACCACCGTGGTGCTGCTCGCGGTGTTCGGGCCGTTGATGGTCCTGCCGGGCTATATCGGGCGCCTGTTCGTGGAGCTGGCGGTGGCGGTGGCCGCGGCGGTGTTCTTCTCGGCCCTGCTGGCGCTGAGCCTCTCACCGATGCTGGGCTCGAAGCTGTTGCTGCCCGCGGCCGGCGAGGGCTGGCTGGCGGTGCAGGTGAACCGGGCCATGACGGCCCTGCGCAAATCCTATCAGGCCTCGCTGACGGTGCTGCTGGGATCGCCGCGGACGGTGATCGTGGTGGGGGTCGGCGTGCTGGCTTTGGCGCTGACCGCCGCCGGACTCTTCGCCGCCCTGCCCAAGGAGTTGGTCCCGCCGGAGGACCGCGGCCGCATCGACCTCAACATCCAGGCGCCGGAGGGCGCGGGCTACGACTACACCCGCGCCGGGGCGTTGAAGGTCAAGCCGATCCTGGACCAGCTGCGCGCCCAGCATCTGGTCGATCTCTACATCCTGGCCGTCCCCAGGTTCGGCCTCAACCAGTTCAACACCGGCTTTGGCAGCCTGGTGCTCTCCGACTGGCGCCACCGCCGGGTCAGCGCCGACAAGCTGGCCGGCCAGCTCAACCGAGAACTGGGCTCCGTCACCGAAGAGCGGGTGATCGCCAGCGTTCGCGGGCCGTTCCAGCGCGGGGGCGGGCAGGGGTCGGGCGCGAACGTCGACCTGATCGTCGAGGGCGACGACTATCCTTCGATCGCCCGCTGGATCCAGCCGATCCTCAACGCCGCCGAGCACAACCCCGGTCTTTCGCGTCCGAGGCTCGACTATGAGCCGACCTCGCCAAGGCTGCTGGTCAACATCAACCAGGACAAGGCCGCCCTGATCGGCGTCTCGGCCACCCAGATCGGCGAGTCGCTGGGCGTCATGTTCGGCTCCCAGAAAGTCACCAACTACGTCAGGAACGGCCAGCAGTACGACGTCTACCTGCAGGCCAACCTCGACCAGCGGCGCACCTTGGACAACCTCAACGCGCTCTATGTCCGCACCGGCTCGGGCGACCTGACGCCGCTTTCGGGCGTGGTCACCACGGAGGTGCGCGGCGACACCCCCGACCGCGAGCGGGTCAACCGCCAGCGCTCGATCACCCTCACCTCGGAGCTGGCGCCCGGCTACACCGTGGGCGAGGCGATCAGCTTCTACCGCGACCTCATCGCCAAGCAGCCGAAGACCGTGGCCATCGACTGGGGCGGCCAGGCCAGGGACTATCTGCAGGCCTCCAACGCGGTGGGGGTGGCGTTTGGGTTCGCGCTGCTGATGGTCTTCCTGGTGCTGGCGGCGCTGTTCGAGAGCTGGATCCATCCGGCGATCATCATGCTGACCGTGCCGCTGGCGGCGCTTGGCGGCCTCTTCGGCCTGCTGATGACCGGCTCGACCATCAACACCTATTCGGAGATCGGTCTCATCATCCTGATCGGCATTGCCGCCAAGAACGGCATCCTGATCGTCGAGTTCGCCAACCAGCTGCGCGACCAGGGCCGTTCGGTGCATGACGCGACGATCGAGGCGGCGGGCCTGCGCCTGCGACCCATCATCATGACCTCGATCTCGGCGGCCTGCGGCTCGCTGCCGCTGATCCTGGCCGGCGGACCGGGCGCGGGCAGCCGGCGGACCATCGGCGTGGTGATCTTCTCCGGCGCGATCTTCTCGACCATGCTGACGCTGTTCGTGGTGCCGGTGGTCTACAACCTGCTGGCCAAGTACACGAAATCGCCCGAATGGACCGCCAAGCTGATCGAGTCTTTCCAGGCCAAGGAAAAGACCGCGCCCAGCCCGGCGGAGTAGGGCGCCTAAGCCTTCGGCGCGGGCGAGGTGGAGACCTTCAGGTAGGCGATGATGTCGGTGCGGTCCTTGGGGTCCGGCACGCCGACAAAGGTCATCTTGGAATTGGCCAGCACGCCGCGCGGATTGGTGATCCACTTGTCCAGGTGATCGGCGTCCCAGGTCCAGCCGGCGTTCTTCAGGTCGTCGGAGTAGGCGAAGCCCGCTTCGGAGCCGGACTTGCGCCCGAAGATCCCGTAGAGGTTGGGCCCGACCATGTCGCCGCCGCCCTGGACGTTGGTGTGGCACGATCGGCAGATGGCGAACTTGGCCTGGCCGTTGTCGAGGTCCGCGGACTGGTAAGCAGCCGGCAGCTCGGCCAGCAACGCCTTCTTCTGCGCGTCGGTCAGGGTGGGCGGGGCCGAGGCCGGCTCGGTCGGGTTGGCGGGCTGTTCGGAGGTGGCGGTGTTGCTCGTCGACTTGCCGCAGGCGCCCAGCGCCAGAACCACTACCGCGGCCGCTGTCAGACCCACGCCCCTGATCATCCCGATTCTCCTGGTCCCGTCGAAAGCGGCGCAAACTATCTGAGGTTTGGCCGCTGACAATCCTCGTTGGCCTCAATCGATCGGTCGGCCGCGCAGGGCCTTCACCGCGCCGCGCCGGGTCTTGCTTTCCAGGCGTCGCTGCTTGGAGGCGAAGGTGGGCCTGGTGGGGCGGCGAGGCTTGGGCGCGTGGGTCGCCTGGCGGATCAGCTCGACGAGGCGCTCCAGCGCGTCGGCGCGGTTGCGCTCCTGGGTGCGGAAGCGGTTGGCGGTCAGCACGATCACCCCTTCGCTGGTCATCCGCCGCCCGGCCAGCCGGCGCAGGCGGTGCATGACCGGCTCGGTGAGGTCCGGCGAGGCGGCGGCGTTGAAGCGCAGCTGCACGGCGGTGGAGACCTTGTTGACGTTCTGCCCGCCGGGCCCCGAGGCGCGCACGAACGTCTCCTCCAGTTCGTCCTCGGCAAGGCTGATGTGGTCGGTGACGAAGATCATCTTAGGCCGCTAAGGGTTGGCTTTGCGCGGCCTCCTGTGCTCCGATCCGCGCCCGATTGAAAGGTGAGGCTGGCCATGCGCGCGGACGAGTACCAGAAGCACGACGCGGTGAGCCTCGCGGCCCTGATCGCCCGCAAGGAGGTCACCGCCGCCGAGGTGCTGGAGGCGGCGCTGGCGCGGATGGAAGAGGTCAATCCGAAGGTCAACGCCGTCACCCTGGATCTCAGCCAGCGCGCGCGGGCCGAGGCGGCGGCGGGCGCGCCGGCGGGCCCATTGAGCGGCGTGCCGTTCCTGCTCAAGGACCTGGGCCCCACGCTCGCCGGCACGGCCACCACCAGTTCGTGCAAGCTTTATCTGGACATCGCCCAGTCCGACAGCCCGCTCACCCAGGCCTACCGCGAGGCCGGCCTGGTCATTTTCGGCAAGACCAACACCCCCGAGCTGGGTCTCGAGCCGGTCACCGAGCCGGTGATGTTCGGCCCCAGCCGCAATCCTTGGGATCTCAGCCGCACGCCGGGCGGGTCATCGGGCGGCGCGTCGGCCGCGGTGGCGGCGGGGATCGTGCCGGCGGCCCACGCCAGCGACGGCGGCGGCTCGATCCGCACGCCGGCGTCCTGTTGCGGTCTCTTTGGCCTCAAGCCCACCAAGGGCCGGGTGTCCTACGCGCCGAAGAACGAGGGCTGGGGCGGCTTCTCGGTCAATCACGCGGTCACCAACACCGTGCGCGACAGCGCCGTCCTCCTCGATATCGCCAGCCCCCCGCAGCCCGGCGATCCCTACTGGGCGCCGCCGCCCGAGCGGCCGTTCGCCGAGGAAGTGGGGCGCGAGCCTGGCCGGCTGAGGATCGCCTTCACCACCGCGGCTTTCGCCTCCGATCGGCTGGATCCCGAATGCGCCAAGGCGGTGGAGGACGCCGCCCGCCTCTGCGAGCGCCTGGGCCACCATGTGGAGGAAGCGCAGCTGCCGGGCGACATCGCCGCCGCCGGCGCCGCGGCCGGTCAGGTGATCGCCGCCAGCACCGCCGCCGACCTCGACGCCATCGCCGAGCGTCTGGGCCGCGAGATCACGCCGGACGACGTCGAGATGATCACCTACGCCAACTACCAGCGTGGACGGACGATCGGCGGCTCGGCCTACGTCCGTGCCCTGCGCGTCGCGCACGCGTTCGGCCGCACGGTGGCCGAGTTCTTCGGCCGCTACGACATCCTGATCTCTTCCACCCTCGGATCGCCGCCGATCCCCATCGGGGCGCTGCATGGCGAGCCGCTGGACGTGCGCGGCTACGCCCAGCGCCTCTTCGCCTTCATGCCCAACACCCAGGTCTTCAACATCACCGGCCAGCCGGCCATGACCGTGCCTCTGGCCTGGAGCCAGGATGGCCTGCCGATCGGGGTGCAGTTCGCCGCCAGGGTGGCCGAGGAGGGCCTGCTCCTGCGCCTGGCCGGCCAGCTGGAAGCCGCCCAGCCCTGGGCGGGGCGGCGGGCGCCGATCTAGGCTTCGGCCCGCGCGGGGCGGCGCGCGCCGCTGGCGAAGGGGCGCAGCAGGTAGTCGCGGATGGTCTCCGGCTCCGGCTCGCCCGGGACGCCGGTTTGGGGCCACTCATCGGCCGCCGGGAAGTAGGCGGTGCCGAACATCCAGTCCCAGAGCGTGGTGAAGACCCCGAAGTTCTTGTCGAAGTGCTTCGGCTCGATCGAATGGTGGATGCGGTGGAAGCGGTTGTCCTGGATGAACCGGCCGACCGGCCCGAAGTGGATCCGCGTCGGCGAGTGCAGATAGTTGCCGTGCAGCCCCAGGATCACCCCCAGCACCGGGATGCCGAACGGATCGTTGATGAAGATCGCCATCGGCACGGCGTAGAGGGCGATGCGGAACGCCGGCTCGGTGAAGTGGTGGTAGGCGGCCATGCCGCTCATGTCCCGCACCGAGTGGTGGATGGCGTGGAACTTCCAGAAGAACCGGTGCTGGGCGCGGTGGCACCAGTAGTAGAAGAAATCGCCGATGAACGCGGCGGCGATCGCCGCGATGACCACGCCGACCGGCCTTGGCAGGCCAGGCGGCGCGAGGTCCGGAAACAGTGGCCGAAAGCCGTAGGCGGTCCAGAACAGCTGGAAGGCCTGCACGATGACCACCGAGAACGGCACCCAGACCAGCCAGAACGCCGCGGCTTTGATCCGCGCCGGCGCCTTGGCCTTCAGCCGCTCCATGACCGACATCGCCCGATCGTCGCGCGGCAGCAGCGCCTCCAGGGCGATGAAGAAAGCGAAGAGCGAGATCAGCGAAAGATCGTAGCCGGCGATCTCGAAAATCAGCGAACGAAGGAAGTCCATGGGAGATCGGGGCGCCGGTGCTTGACGCCTCCATAAGGGCGGCCAGCTCTTAATATCTCCTCCACGCGGCCGTTTGCCTGCGAACCCAATCTTAAGCGGACGCCGCTCTACTTGGCCGTCATGCCGCGCGCCACGCCCGCCAGTCCCGCCCGGAGCGATCCGGACGATCGCCACACCTACGCGACCCTCGACGGCCTGCGCGGCGTCGCGGCGCTGGCGGTGGTGTTCTATCACTTCGCCAGCGACCTGATCGCCCAGCACGGCTACATGGCCGTGGACATCTTCTTCGCCATGTCCGGCTTCGTCATCGCCTCGGCCTACGAGGGGCGGCTGACCCGTGATCTGGACGTACGCGGCTTCCTGCGGATCCGGCTCCATCGCCTGGCGCCGCTGTGGATCCTGGGGGTGGTCATTGGCCTTGCCATGGCGCTGGCCGTGCCGACGCCGGCGCCGGCGCGCAACCTTATCCTGCTGGCGCTGCCGGCCCTCTTCCTGATCCCCCACGGCTTGACCCTGGTCGGGGCGTTCCCGATGAACACGTCGCTCTGGTCGCTGCACGTGGAGATGGTGGTCAACCTCGTCTATGCGCGGCTGGTCCGGGTGCTGACCACGCCGGTGCTGATCGGTGTGTCGGCGACGAGTTTCGCGGCCCTGGCGGTGATCGCCTACCACCTGGACGCCGTCTCCTACGGCACCTCGCCGCTGGACCTGGTCAGCGGCTTCCTGCGCGCCCTGACCACGTTCCCGATGGGCATCGTGCTCTGGCGGCTGCGCGCGCGTCTGCCGAGGATCAGCGTGCGATCGCCGGTGATCCTCTTCGCCGCCGCCCTCCTGATGACCGGCCTTGGGATTGTCGCCCACAGCCCGTTGGGCGTCACCTATGACCTTGCCTTCATCGCGCTGGCCGTGCCGACGCTGGTCTCGCTGGCGGTGGTGAACGAACCCAGCGAGCAGCTGCGGCCTTTCTTCTCCCGCCTGGGATCAGGCTCCTACGCGCTCTACGCCCTGCACCAGCCGATCATCCAGGCCGCCAGACGCATCGCCGCCGACCACGGCGGAATCCCGACCTATCTGGCGATCGAGACTGGCCTGCTGCCGGGCCTGATCCTCTTCGCCTGGGCCGCCGACCGCCTGTTCGACGCCCCGCTGCGCCGCTGGTTGAAGACCTGGCGAAGCGCGCGCGCCGGGTCGGCGGGCGGTGTTAGGGCGCTGGCGTCCTAGAGCGCGATGGAGTCAGGCGGATTCGCCTGACCGCGCAATCGTGCTCCAGATTCAAGAGTGTAGAGCGTGATTCAGGGTTCAGGTCGGACCGACCTGAACCCATCGGGCTCTAGGTCGCGAGCGCCGCCGCCTGGGCCTCGTAGGCGGCGCGGCTGGCCTTGAAGGTCTCGAACGGGAATTTGATCGGCACGCCCTCGAGCAACGCCGCCAGCATCTCCAGATGCGCCTCCCAGCCGGCGCACGAGCGGGCGACCACGTCGCCGTCCGGGAGACGCAGCGTCAGCGTCAGCTGGCAGCCGTCTTCCAGGGGCGTGAGCACCCAGCGCACCGGCCGCGGGGGCTCGCCCGGTCCGCTCCAGGAATATTCCAGCAGCCGACCGGGGTTGAAGGCGGTGACGACGCTGTCGATGACGATGCCGCTGTCGCCGAAGTCCAGCCGCGCCGGCCCGCCGAGGCGAAGGGCGATGTCGCCGGGCGCCAGCCACTGGGGCAGGAACGCCGGGTCGGTGAGGGCGCGCCAAATTTCCGCCGGCGGGTGCTCGAAGCGCCGGTTGAACCGCGCTTCAGTGTAGCCGTGGCCGCGGGTCAGTCGCGCCGGCTGGTCCAGGATTTCGATCAAGGCTCGCCTCCAGTGTGATGCTATAGCAATGGGCCAGGGCGCCGGCGGCGGCGTTGATTTCGATCAACCCGGGGGCCGCGGGAGCGGCGCACGTTGATCCTCAGCGGAGGGCGATCCGTGACGACCACCTTGACGACTCAAGAGATTTCCCTGGACGAGGCCCTGGCCAAGGTGCTGGGCGCGGGCGGCGTGCTGACCGGCGCGGACGCCCTGGCGCGCGCGCAGAGTCCGTGGACCAGGCTGGGCGCGCCGCTCGCGATCGCCTTGCCACGCTCGACCGAAGAGGTGTCTGCGGTGCTGCGCCTCGCGCACGGGCGCGGAACGCCGGTGGTCCCCTGGGGCGGGACGACGGGACTGGTCGACGGCGCCAGGGCCGACGGAGCGATCGCGATCAGCCTGGAGCGGATGCGAACGATCGAGGCCATCGACCGCGCCGGTTCGGCCATGCAGGTGCAGGCTGGATGCGTGCTGGAGGAAGCCTGCCAGGCGGCGGACGCGGAGGGTCTGCTGCTGCCCCTCGACCTCGGCGCGCGCGGTTCGGCCACCATCGGCGGCGTCATCTCCACCAACGCCGGCGGCAACCGCGTGCTGCGCTACGGGATGACCCGCGAACTGGTGCTGGGTCTGGAGGTGGTGCTGGCCGACGGCACGGTGGTCTCCTCGCTCAACAGCCTGATCAAGAACAACACCGGCTATGACCTCAAGCAGCTCTTCATCGGCGCAGAGGGGACGCTGGGCGTCGTCACCCGCGCGGTGCTGCGGCTGCGCCCAAGACCCGCCTCGCAGGATACGGCGCTGCTGGCGGTGGGCGGGTTCGAGGCGTTGACCCTGCTACTGCGGCGTCTGGAGGCGCAGCTGGCCGGCCAGCTCTCGGCGTTCGAAGTCATGTGGCCGCATTACTATGACCTGGTGACGACGCCGCCAGCTACCGGCCGGCCGATTCTGCCGCCGGGCCACAACTACTATGTGCTGGTCGAGACGATGGGCCCTGACCCGCTCGCTGACAGCCCCAGATTCGAGCAGGTGCTGACGGCGGCGCTGGAGGATGGGCTGATCGTCGACGCCGCCATCGCCAAATCCCGCGCCGAGCGCGAGCGGATGTGGGCGCTGCGCGACGACGTGCGCCAGACAGCCCGCAACGCGCCGATCGTCGCCTTCGACATCAGCCTGCCGATCGATCAGATGGAAGAGTACCTGGCTGAGGTCCGCGCCATGCTGGAGACCCGCTGGCCGGGCGCGACGCTGACCGTGTTCGGGCACCTGGGCGATGGCAACCTGCACCTCATCGCCGGCGTCGGCGACGCCAGCGCGCGGGGAGAGGTCGAGGCGCTGGTCTATGCGCCGCTGAAGACCCGCGGCGGTTCTATCTCCGCCGAGCACGGCATCGGCCTGCAGAAGCGCGAATACCTGGCCGTCTCGCGCAGCCCGGCGGAGATCGCGCTGATGCGGACGATCAAGTCGGCGCTCGACCCGAAGAACATCCTCAACCCGGGCAAGGTGCTGGCTTAGGCGACCCGTGCCGCAGCCATCGCGTGAAATAGCCATGGCCAAGGTTGGGCGAACGGCGTTATGGTTAATTTCGCGCGCGCCGCGAATTTAGAGCGGCGCCGTCAGCCATAGTCCCGCGCCGTTTGGCTCGGGATGCGTCACTCGGGGGAGCAGGGCGCCATGACCATCCAGGTGAGGCTATCTGTATGCTTGGCCGCCATTCTCGCCTTGGCGCTGGCCGCGTGGGCGCCAAACGTCCGGGCCATGACCCCCTCGGACGCGCAAAACCTCTTTGAGACAAAGCCGCCGCCGCCCTCGGTTAACCCCTATCGGTTTCCGACCGCGCCGACCGATCCCGCCGCGCTCAAGAAGTGGCGCCACCTGATGGGGCATCTGGACTACCTCTACGAAGTCGACATGACGGATGTGACGGAGCACGGCACCGACTGCCTTACCGACGAATATTGGGAAGGCGATGAGGTGTTGGATGATCTCGAAACGGCCATTGCTCAGGCGAAG
>JBIOEF010000050.1:0-23598 GCA_044445785.1 Caulobacterales bacterium | reverse complement strand
TGCTCACCGCCGTGCTGGTCCCGACCGTGTGGGCGGCGTGGAGCGTGGGCGGCGCCTCCCTGGTCGGCCTGGTGCTGCTCGGCGTCATCGGCGCGCGCACCGGCGGCGCCGACATCGGCAGATCGCTCGTGCGGGTGGTGTTCTGGGGCGTCGTGGCGATGGCGATCACGGCTGGCGCCGGGGCGAGTTCCTGCCGCGCCCCTACTGGACGCACAACTTCTGGCTCCTGCAGTACGGGACCTTCGGCCTCTACGACCCGCCGCCGCGCGGAGTCTGGGTCCGCGAAGGTCACGATGCGCTGCTGATCAACCGCTACACCGGCGAGATCATCGCCATCCGCCGCGGTGTGTTCCCCTAGGCCCTCAGGAGATTGAACGATGACCGCAACCGATGTCGCGAGCGCCGAAGAGACCCGGTTCCCGGGCGAGAGCCAGGACTATCGGCGGGCGCGCAACGCGCTTCTCGCCGCCGAGGTCGACCTGCGCCGCCAGGTCGAGGCGGTGGCGGCCCAGCGGCGGGCGCTGCCGCCAGGCGGTCGCCTCGCTGAGGACTACGTCTTCAGCGAGGGCGAGGATGGGCGCCCGGTCAAACTCTCGGAGCTCTTTGGCGATAGGGATGAGCTGATCCTCTACAGCTTCATGTACGGCCCGAAGATGGAAGAGCCCTGCCCGCTCTGCAGCTCGATGCTCGACGCCCTGGACGGCCAGGTGAAACATATCACCCAGCGCGCCGCCCTGGCGGTGGTCGCCCGCTCGCCGATCGCGCGGGTCCGCGCCGCCGGCGCCCAGCGCGGCTGGCGGAATCTGCGGCTGCTCTCGTCGGCCCAGAACAGCTACCACCCCGACTATCGCGGCGAGAATGCGCAGGGCGATCAGCTCCCCATGCTCAACGTCTTCACCCGTCGGAACGGCGAGATCCGTCACGCCTACGCCACCGAGCTGATCTTCGCGCCCTCCGATCCCGGCCAGGACGGGCGGCCCATCGACATGATCTGGCCACTCTGGAACGTCCTCGACTACACGCCCAGTGGCCGCGGCGCCGACTTCCGGCCGAAGCTGGACTACGCCTGAACCCCGCCGTCGGCGCCGGGCGCCAGCGCCGCGTCGATCAGGGCCAGGAACTGGCGGCGCTTGGCGGCCTTCAGGTCCGGACGGCCGCCGAAGCCGACTTCGTGCAGCCACTCGCCCCGGCGCTCGAAGTAGCACTCCGCCACCGGCACGCCCGGCAGGGCCGCCACCGCCTCGATCGGCCGATCTTCCAGGCTGGCCGGATCCAGGCGCGAGTAGACCGGCGCCCAGTTGCCCCCGCCCGTGTCCAGGCCGACGAACCAGTCCTGGCCGAAGTCGACACGCGCGCCCTCCAGCGCCTCGGGCCGGAAGAAACAATAGCCGGCCCAGAGGAACCAGCGCTCGCCCGCCCAGCGCTTGTCGCCGTGCACGCCCTGGCGGGCCAGCGGCTCGAACGGATCGCAGGGGGCGGTAGGGATCAGGTCGTGGTCCAGAAAGCCGAACATCTGCGGCCGGCCCGGCCGGATCAGGTTGCGCCAGACCCAGTCCAGGGCCAGGCCGTGCGAGCGGCTGGCGCTCTTGGGCCCCCAGGGGTTCGCCGGCAGGCGCAGATAAGGCGTTGACGTTCGCGCGCAAAGGGCTTCGAGCCGGAGCGCGGCGGCGTCGTCGCTGGAGTTGTCCGCCACCAGGTGCAGCGCGCCCGTCACGAAGCGGCGCAGCGCGCCGATCTGCCGCTCCAGGATCTCCGGGTCGTTGAAGGCGATGGTGACGATCAGGCGGGCGCCTTCGATGCGCCGCGGCAGCGCGGCCAGATCGCCGAGGCGCGCCGGCTGGGCGGTGAAGTGGTCGGTGACGCGCCGGTAGCGCCGGGCCTTCATCGCGTGCAGGATCGGGCGCAGGCGGCCCCAGTCGGCGAGCGTGTATTCGGCGAGGGGCCTGGGCATGGCGCCCTCATCCATGACAAGGCGGGACCCAGCGGGCAAGATCGACGACGCCGTGCACAGTCTGCTGCGAGATGAGGTCGACCTGGGCCGGCGCGGCCTCTGACCAGAAACGCGGCGCCGTGGCCGCCATCAGCGCAATGGGCGCACGCGCCGATGAAATGGGCCTGCTCCCCAGTTCAGCCGTAGCGTCTGATTCCGGCGCGATCTTCTTGTAAGAACCTCAGAACTTCATTCAGCGGCATCGCCCGCTCGATCAGGAATCCCTGGGCGTAGTCGCAGCCCATGCCGGCCAGCAGGGCGAAGGATTCGTTGGTCTCCACGCCCTCGGCGGTGACCTTCAGGCCCAGGCTATGGGCCAGGTCGATGGTGGAACGCACCAGGAGCGCGTCCTTGCGGCTGTCGGTCAGGGTGAGGATGAACGCCTTGTCGATCTTCAGTTCCTCGGCCTTGATCTGCTTGAGGTAGGCGAGCGAGGAGAGCCCTGCGCCGTAGTCGTCGATGGAAACGCCGAGGCCGGCGGCGGCGAACCGCTCGATATGCTCCAGCGCCCGCACCGGCTCGTCGATCACCGCGGTCTCGGTGATCTCGAACCAGAGGCGCCCGTGAGCCTGCGCCGCCGTGGCCAGCGCCGTCTCGACGAACTCGGCGTCTGAGAGCAGCCGCCCGGAGATGTTCACCGACATGTCGAGGACGCGGCCGGCGACCTTCAGCGACGCCTGTTGCTCGATCGCCAGGCGCAGGACGCAGTCGGTCAGCGCGCGGATATGGCCGGTCTCCTCGGCGAGCGGGATGAAGTCATTCGGCGGGATCAGGCCGCGCTCTGGGTGGCGCCAACGCACCAGCGCTTCGACGCCGGCGACCGCGCCTTTGCGGATGTCGTACTTGGGCTGGTGGAAGACGGTGATCGCGCCGGAGTCGATGTCGCGCAGCATCTCGCTCATCAGCGAGAGATTGCCGGCCGGATCGCCGTAGGCGGCCTGGTCGAAGACGGCGAGCTTCTGGCGCGCTGCCCTGGCCTGGCCGACGGCGATGGCGGCGCAGATCAGGGGCGAGCGGCCCCCCTGCCCGGCGCCGTCCGGCGGCGAAAGGCCAATGGTGATCGAAACGTCCGTGGTCGCCTCGCCCACCCGCGTCGGCGCTTCCAGCGCCGCGAGCACGCTCATGGCGGCCTCGCGTCCAGCCTCCAGGTCGTCGGCGTAGAAGATCACGCCCAGGGTGTCGGAGCTGAGGCGCCCGACCATCGCTCGCGGCGCGCGGGCGGCCACGCGCGCGCCGATCTCGCGCACCAGCTGGCCGGCCAGTTCGTAGCCGATGACGCCGCGGACGTGGGAGAAGCGGTCGACGCCCAGCGCGGCCACCATCACCCCCCCCTCGCCGGCGCGGATGAGCTTGGCCAGATGCTGCTCGAGCGCCAGGCGATTGGGGAGATCGGTCTCGGCGTCGTGCATGGCCAGGTGGGTCACCTGCCGCTCGCGCTCGCCGATCGTCTCAGCCATCGCATTGAAGCTCACGGCCAGGCGGCCGATCTCGTCGCGGGTCGCCACCACCACGCGCGCCGCCTCGCCGCGCTCCAGCTTCCGGACCGCATCCTCCAGCGCCGAGATCGGCCGGGTGACGCTGCGCGCCAGCGCCCAGCCGCCGGCGATGGCCAGAGCCATGCCGGCTAGTCCCAGCGCCAGCACGATCGCCGGCAGCGGCTGGTAGGGCGCCAGCGCCTGGGCCAGCGGATAACGCAGCAGCAGCACGGCGTTGGAGCCGCCGGCCAGGGTCTTCAGCGGCTTGACCAGCGCGATCGAGGCGCCGCCGCCGGCGTTGAACTTGCGCGCCTCCGCTGGGCCGGCCAGCGCCCGGTCGACGAAGGCGCCGACGCCGGCCCGCTCGCCAGGCCGCAGCGGCGCGGCGTCGGAGGCCCAGACGCCGCCGGACCGGCGGTCGAGCACCACCGCCTTCAGCGGAATCGCCGAGAGCCGTTCGAGCGCGCCCATCTCCCGCTGGTCCAGCCGCTGGGCGAACACCACCCAGCCGGTGAGCGTCGGCGAGAGGATCGGGGTGGCGGTCGCCTGGTAAGGCTGGCCGCCGATCATCGCCACGCCGCCCGGATCGTCCTGAAGCCGCACCGCCCTGGCGATCGCCACGCCGTCGGCGCCCAGCGAGCGGCCGTCCGACACGGTGAGCTGGCCGTCGACGCCGACGATCATGGCCAGGTCGATGTCGGAGCGCTCGCGCAAATTCTCCAGCGCCGACTGGATGGTCGCGCCGTCGTGGCTGGCCACCGCCTCGCGGAAGCCGAAGTCGCGGGACAGCAGGTCGGCGTTGTCGCGCAGCTGCGCCGAGCGCATCGCCCACAGGCGGTCGAACACCGTGCCGCTGGCTTCCAGCTCGCCCTTGACCACCCGCTCGGCGTTGGCGGCGATGGCGACGTAGACGCTGGCGGCGATCACCACCAGGGCGGCGCCGAAGAGACCGGCGTAGAGGACGGTGAGCTTGGTGCGCAGATGGCGGAACATCAGTACAGCCGGCGGTGTTCTGGCGGCGCGCGCAGCTCGGCGACGACGCCCGCTCGCGCCAGGCCGTCCCTGGGGACCACGACCACGGTCGAGAGGGCGGCGAGGGTCACCACCACATCGGCCACCGACCGGCCCTGGCCGGTGCGCACGCCGGTCGCCACGTCGCCGGCCAGCGCGCGGACGGGAAGCAAGAGAATCAGCAGGACCGCCAGCCACTTCATCAAGCGTCCGGCCATAGGGCAACTTGGTGAAGAGGGCGCTAACCGAGAGCCTCGGCGACCCTGATGCGACTGTCCGGAACAACGCCGGCGATTTCGTTTGGCGCTCCTCTCTCAAGGCCGATAAGTCTCGCCCAACCTAAGGGAGGGACATCGACGTGGATCTGAAGCTCAAGGGAAAGAAGGCGATCGTCACCGGCGCCTCGCGCGGCATCGGCCGGTCGATCGCCGAGGCCCTGGCGGCGGAGGGCGCGGACGTGGCCATCTGCGCCCGCGGCGTCGAGGGCGTGGCCGAAGTGGTGGCGGCGCTGAAGGCCAGGGGCGCCAAGGCCTTGGGCGCGGCGGTGGACATCGCTGACGGCCCCGCGCTGAAAGCCTGGATCGCCTCGGCGGCCGGCGAGCTCGGCGGCCTCGACGTCCTCGTTTCCAACGCCAGCGCGCTCACCCGCGGCGCCAGCGAGGAAGACTGGAAGGCGATGTACGACATCGACCTGATGGGCGCGGTGCGCTCGCTGGAGGCGGCGCGGCCGTTCCTGGAGAAGGCGGCGGCGGCGAACGGCGACGCGGCCTTCATCATCACCTCATCCGTCTCCGCCGCCGAGACCAGCGCGGCGGGCGCCTACGGAGCGATCAAGGCAGCCCTGATCCACTACGCCAAGGGCGTGGCCCGCGAAGGCGCGGCCAAGCACCTGCGCTGCAATGTCGTCTCGCCCGGCACCGTGCTTTTCGACGGCGGCGTCTGGGGGGTGGTCAAGGAGCGGGCGCCGGACTTCTTCGCCACGATGATCGCCCGCAACCCCACCGGCCGCATGGCGACGCCGCAAGAGATCGCCGCCGCCACCGTCTTCCTGGCCAGCCCCGTCTCGGCCTTCACCACCGGCGTCAACCTCCTGGTCGACGGCGCGATCTCGACGCGGGTGAATTTCTGAGAGCGCGCTCGTCCCGAGAAGTGGAATGACCACCAAGCTCACGAAGGGCACGAAGGGCGCCGAGTTCGCGTCGTCTTCTTGGTGTGCTTCGTGACCTTTGTGGTTCGCAACCCTACCTAAGCCGGCGCGACGTCGGTGACTTTGTAGGTGAGCAGGCGGCCGTCTTCGTCGGTGACGCTGACGTATTCGCCGACCGCGAAGCGATGCTCGCCCAGGCGGTACACCGGCTCGTCCTCGGACACTTGGCCCTCCTCATAGTCGAAGAACCAGCGCGAGCCGCTGTGGGCCAGGCGGCCGTCGGCCGGGTCCTCGTCGGGGGCGAAGCGGCGGACTACGCAGGCGTCCTTGACCTTGGCGTAGGCGGCGGCGTCGAGGCGACCCTCGGGGGTCAAGGGCGCCACCAGCGAATAGCCGCGGTGGTCGTCGCCGTCGGCGAATTCGGTGCCGGGATTGCGCGCCAGTCGCATGACGATGCGCGAGAGGGGCATGCGGGCTCGAGCTCCATTGGCCATCGTTTTAAGCGTCCTAGTGCGAGAGGAAGAGCGAGGGGCCGTCGGCGTTCAGGAACGCGCGGGTGGCGCCGCCGAAGATGAACTCCTGTAGCCTCGGGTGACCAAAAGCGCCAGCGACGAGGATGTCGGCGCCGGCGGCCTTGGCGGCCTTCAGCAGCTTTGGCGCGGCGTCGCCCGTCTCGGCGATGGTCTCGACCTCGGTCTTGACCCCCCGTCCGGCCAGATAGGCCTTCAGCTCGAGCGGGTCGAACTGGCGGGCGGCCGCGGCGGGCGCGCAGAGGATCACCACCGACGACGCCTTGGCCAGCAGCGGCACGGCCGTGCGCACGGCGCGGCTGGCTTCCTTGCCGCCGTCCCACGCCAGCGCCGCCACGCCGCCGACCTTGAAGCCCGGCCGCACCACGATGGTCGGGCGCTGCTCGTCGGCGACGATCTGCTGGAAGCTTTCGGCGAGCGGTCCCTTGCCCCTGGCCGCGGCGTCGTCGAACACGATCACGTCGGAAAGCCGGCTCTGCAGCGCCAGGCCCGCCCACACGGGCGATTTGAGGGTGCGGAAGCTCTTCCTGCCATAGGCGCAGGCGTCGACCAGCGCCTGCGCGGATTTGGCCCCCTCGGCGGCGGCCTGGCGGATGGAATCCACCGCGCTCGCCTGCACCCCGCCCATGAAGCCGTCGCCCATCCAGGGGATCAGGTCGGCGACGTCGGCCGGCGCGTGGACGCAGGCCAGTTCCGCCTCGAACGGCTCGGCCAGAGCCGCCGCGCAGGCGACCACGTGCCGGTCGCCCTCGCCGCCCGACAGCGGCGCCATGATCCTCGCCCAGTCCATTTCCGCCGCCTTTCGCTTCGCCTAAAGCGCGGCCCAAAGGCACGCCCTTGCATTGATCTTTGTCAAGCGATGCCTCAGTGACCAAACGGAAAGCGGAGGAACGGCGCCGGTGGCGAAATCGCTGCAACCGCGACGCAAGAAGGCGCCAGAGCCGCGC
The DNA here is from genome assembly GCA_044445785.1 of Caulobacterales bacterium. Lineage (GTDB taxonomy): Bacteria > Pseudomonadota > Alphaproteobacteria > Caulobacterales > Caulobacteraceae > Acaudatibacter. The sequence continues at coordinate 16,498 of JBIOEF010000050.1, read as the reverse complement.
GCCTGGCAGCGGATGCTGTCCGGCCGCCGGCTGGACCTCCTGGATCCCTCGCCGCTGGACATCGAGATCGGCGACATCGCCCACGGCCTGGCGCGGGTCGCCCGCTGGAACGGCCAGACGGTCGGCGACCACGCCTTCTCCGTCGCCCAGCACTCGGTGGTGGTGGAGGAGATCGCCGTCCATCTCCGCCCCGCCCTCGAGGCGCGCTGGCGCCTGGCGGCGTTGCTGCACGATGCGGCCGAATATGTGATCGGCGACATGATCTCGCCGTTCAAGGCGGCGCTGGGTCTCGACTATCGCCTGTTCGAGGAGCGGCTGGAGACGGCGATCCACGTGCGCTTTGGCCTGCCCGCGCGAACGCCGGCCGAGGTCAAGGCGCTGATCAAGCAGGCCGACCGCGCCTGCGCCTTCTTCGAGGCGACCCAGCTGGCCGGCTTCGGCCACGCCGAGAGCCTGGACTATTTCGGGGTCCCGCCGCCGGGATACCGGCTGATCATCGAACCCCTGGCGCCTGCTGACGCACAGGCGCGCTATCTTGAGCGCTATCATCGCCTCGCCGAGGCGGCGGGCTACGCGCCCGCCGACGCGGCCCTGGACAATCGATAGCCATGACCCTGATCGTCTGCCCCCTGAGCCGCCTCGACGACGTGATCGCCGAGCGCGCGCCCTCGCACCTGATCACCCTGCTCTCGCCCGAGGAGATGATCGACACGCCGGACGGGTTCCCGCGAGAGCGGCACCTGCGGCTCGGCGTCCACGACATCGCCATTCCCCAGCCCGGGATGACCGCGCCCAGCGCCGCGACGGTGGAGGAGATCCTGGCGTTCGCCCAGGGCTGGGACGCACGCTCGCCGATGCTGGTGCACTGCTGGGCGGGCATCAGCCGCTCCACCGCCACCGCCTTCGTGCTGGCGTGCGAGCGGAATCCTGGGGCGGACGAGGTGGCGATCGCGCTGGCCATGCGCCGCGCGGCGCCGCACGCCTATCCCAACCGCCGGATCGTCGCCCTGGCCGACGACATCTTGGATCGCCGCGGGCGGATGCTGGAGGCGGTGGAGGCGATGGGCGGCAACAATTTCGTGCTCGAAGGCCAGCCCTTCGACGTTCCGTTGCGGCGCTAGGCGACCCAAGATGGCCACCCAGATCGTCATCGGCCTTTCGGCGGTGGTCATCGCCATCCGCGAAGGCGGCGGCGAGGCGGTGGCGCTGACCGTGCGGCCGAGGGAGGCCGGCGCAGCCCAGGCCTCGCCGCTGGAGGGGTTGCCGTTCGGCCCGTTCGACCCGGACGGCCACCGCACCTTCGAGCTGGCCCTGCGCGAGTTCGTCACCCGCCAGACCCGCTTCGAACTGGGCTTCGTCGAGCAGCTCTACACCTTCGGCGACAAGGGTCGCGACGCGCCGCTGGCGGACGTCGGCGCGGGCGCGGCGCGGGTGATCTCGGTGGGCTATCTGGCGCTGGCGCCGCTGGCGGTGGAGACCGATGCGCCCGACAGCGCCTGGTCGCCGCTCTTCGACTTCTTCCCCTGGGAGGACTGGCGCAAAGGGCGGCCGGAGGTGATCGACCGGGCGATCGCCCCGGCGCTGGCCGACTGGGCCGGCCGCTCGGAGGCGAGGTCTGCGCGCGTGCGGCTGCTCTTCGCCCAGGACGGCTCGCCCTGGAACGAAGAACGGGTGCTGGAGCGCTATGAGCTGCTCTATGAGGCCGGCCTGGCGCCCGAGGCCGCCCGCGATCGCGCCCGGGCCCAGGGTGGCGCGCCGGCCGAACCCGCCACTATCGGCCTTGGCGAGCCGATGATCTCCGACCACCGCCGGATCCTCGCTACCGGCCTTGGCCGCCTGCGCGGCAAGCTGAAGTACCGGCCGGTGATCTTCGAGCTGATGAGCGAGGCCTTCACCCTCTCGGCCCTGCAGCGGACGGTGGAGTCGATCGCCGGCGTCGCCCTGCACAAGCAGAACTTCCGCCGGGTGGTGGAGCGGACCGGTCTGGTCGAGGGCCTGGGCCGGATGGACGCCGAGACCGGCGGGCGCCCGGCCGAGCTCTTCCGCTTCCGCCGCGAACTGCTGACCGCCCGGCCCGCGTCGGGGCTCTCGCTGCCGCTTCTGCGGGACTAGGACTGGATTGCCGGCGCCTGTCGTCTGGAGAACGCAGCCCTGAGTTCGGGCAGCGCGGTTCTCACATCAGTGCCTAGAACGACCAGGAGGTCTGAGGGCTCGACCAGGTTCGCCCCTGCGGCCAGCGCCTCCTCCTCGGTCGCGCAGGCGGAGATCAGTTCCTTCGGCACGCCGGCGCTCGCCAAGGCGACTGCAAGCCGCTCGGCGATCTCGCCGGGCGCCCGACCGCGTCGGTACCCCACCTCCTCGAAGCAGACGTAACGGTCGAAACGGTGCGCCACCGCGAGCGCGCAATCGGCGATGTGGCCATCGGGACGATTGCCCACGGTGGAGACCATGCAGATGCGCCGTCCAGCGACGGCGAACTGCTCGAGGGCCCCAAGCACCGCCCTGATCGCTGGGGGATTGGCCGCGAAATCGAACAGGACGCGCGCGGGCAGATCGTCGATGAAGTTGAAGCGGCCTTGTGAATGCTCCAGCGAAGGCTCGAATCCGGCAAGCCCCGCGGCGATGGTTGACGCCGGAACACCCATCCCGTGGGCCATGGCGACAGCCGCCAGCGCGTTGGCCAGATTGTGCCGCACCTTGCCGCCAAAGGTCGCGGGTATTTCAGCGGCCCCAAGCACCTTTGCCTCGGCCCCCCGTCCGCGGATCACGATGGTTTCCTGGCTGCCCGCGCCCATGAGCGTCACGGCCGTCCCGCCGGCCGCCACGTGCGCGCGGAGCGCCTCAGTCGATGGATCGAGCGAAAAGAGGATGGTGCGCTCGACCGGAAAATCGCGAGAGATGGAGTGGCAGCGGGGATCCTCCGCGTTGAAGACGAAGGCGTCGCGCGCCGTCTCGACCACTTTGCGCTTCAACCGCGCCATGTCGTCGAGCGTCTCAATCCCATCGATGCCCACCTGCTCGTGATCGACGTTGAGCAAGGCGGCGACGTTGCATCGATCAACACCGATGCCCCACTGGATGACGCCGCCCCGCGCTGTCTCCAGGCAGGCGGCCGTCACCGAAGGATCACGCAACACGATGCTGGCGCCGCTCGGTCCAGCGACGTCTCCCTCGACGACAATCCGGCCATTGACCGTCACGCCATCGGTTGTTGCGCTTCCGACAACATGACCACCAGCGCGCAGAACGTGGTCGAGCATGCGCGTGGTCGTGGTCTTGCCGTTTGTTCCGGTGATCAGCGCCGTCGGTATTCTTCCGTCCGCGCCGGACGGGAAGACTGCGTTCATGATCGGCCCGACAACGTCCCTCGATGGGTCCGCGAGCCAGTGCGGCCTGAGGCCGACTCCGGCATTGACCTCACAGACGCCGCCGCCAACCTCGCGCCACGACCGCGTGATGTCCGGGGTGATGAAGTCCACTCCCGCGACGGTCAAGCCGATGACGGACGCCGCGCGCTCGGCGAGCCAGGCGTTGTCAGGATGAATCGTGTCAGTAACGTCGACTGCCGAGCCTCCCGTCGAGACGTTCGCGGTAAGACGCAGGCGCACCTTGACGCCTGCGGCCGGGACGTTGGCCACCGTGAGACCCTGGGCGGACAGGACGCGGAGCAGCTCGTCATCGACCTCGATCAAATTCATCAGCTTTTGGAAGCCCGTTCCGCGACGCGGATCCAAGTTCGCGCCTTCGATCAGCTGCGCGATGCTTTGAACGCCGTCGCCCACGACCGCAGGGGGCTCACGCCGCGCCGCGGCGATGAGCCGTCCGGAAACAACCAGAAGCCGATGGTCGTCGCCCGGCAGGAAGCTTTGAACTATGAGTTGCCGCGCCGATTGCAGCAGGGCGCCAGCAGCCACGCGGACCGCCTCGGGGTCGGCTAGGCCGACGATCACGCCCACGCCCTTGGCGCCGTCAATTGGCTTGAGCACCACCGGAAAACCCACGGCGCTCGCTTTCGCGGCGGCTTGGTCGGGATCGCCGATCACGGCGACGTTCCCGACAGGCAATCCGACGCCTGACAGTAGGGCGAGGGTCAGCGCCTTGTTCTGGGAGTAGGTCACCGAAAGCAGGGATTCGTCGCTGTGCAAAGTCTCGCGCATGCGGTGTTGATACTGTCCGTGGCCGAACTGAATGTCCGGGATCGCCGGATGAAGGCGAAACCAGGGAATGCCGCGGGCGCTTGCCATCGCCACCATGGCGCGGGACGACTGGTCGAGCGCCGTGGCCTCGCAGCGGCCGATGAAGTCCACGAGGCTCGCGGCGACTTCGGGGTCCGTGATCTGCGGGCGACTGATGATCCCGTTCAAGAACGCGACGGCGAGCCCCGCGGTTATTGACGCGTAGACGGGATCGATGGCGGCGAACCAGAATTGCGAGTCCGTTGCGCCGGCCGCGGCCGGCAGGTCGTACTTCTCGCGCTGCAGCTTCAGGCAAATCGCGGCGAGCAGCTGTGAAGCGGCAAGGTCGCCCGAACCCACGCAGAGTGTCGGAAAGCGATCGCCGATCAACGCAATAGCTCCGGGGGTAAGGTGGCTGATGCGCCAAGACACGGCTGTCTCGGACTCAATATCCACGACCGCCGTCGGATGATCTGCGAAGGGGTTCCGCCAAAGTAACGCCTGGAAGTTCTTGAGTTTGATCATCGGAGGTCCTGCAATTGACCTCAGGCTAGCCGCTATTGCTACGTCCGGGAGAGCGGATTCAATTGCAGAGCTAATATGAGGCGACGCGCGGCTCTGCTTTCCAGCAGCTGAAGACGGCTCATCGGCCCTGCGCCGCCTCGCGCGAGGGCTGGATGATCTCGTGCGCCGCCTGGGCGGCGATGGCGTCAGCCTCGGTCGGCGGCAAGCCGAGCCCGCGCAGGAGCAGCGAGCACAGCTGCTGGCCAAGCGCGATGGTCACGGCCGGGTTGGGCTCGTCGTGCGCCCGGGCAAGGGCCAGCTGGGCGACGCCCATGATGTAGAGGACGCCGGCTTCGGCGGTGGGCACGGCGAAGCGGCCGCTCAGCAGGCCTGCCGAGACGTCCTCCAGGATGCCCTTGTTCAGCGGCGCCGAAGCATAGGCGGCGAGGGCATGGACGCGCAGCAGCACGCCCGCGCGCTGGGGATCGTCGAGCACGTGGCGGAGGTAGACGCAAACCGCCCGCACCACCCGCCGGGCCGGATCGTCGACGCCGCGGTTGGCCTCGCCCACGCGCGTCTCCACCCGCAGGCGGATTTCCGCGGCGATGGTCCTGGCCAGGGCGTCCTTGTCCTCGAAGTGATTGTAGAAGCTGCCCTTGGCGACCGCCGCCTCGCGGACGATGTCGTCGATGGCGATGGCGTCGATGGGCCGCTCGGCGAGCAGGCGCAGGCCCGCGTCCACCAGGGCCCGGCGCGTCCTGGCGCGGCGGCCATCGGTGGGCGACTCTGCGGAATCGAGCGCGCTCATGGTCGTCAGCTCCCCTGTCTTGACCCCAAAGTCAACTTCGTGGGTCCTGCGCCGCGCGGTGATATTGCCTCGCATTTTCCGCTTGCGGGCTCATAGAGCATCCTATAAATGACCAAATAGTCAACTTGGGGAGATCGGCCAATGAGCGTCGCCAAAGCCGAAGACGTCGCCTTCGTGCGGTTCGCCGCGCCGGACCTGGACGCCATGCGCGCCTTCCTGCTGGACTTCGGCTTGACCGAGGTTCCGGGCGACGCGGGCAGGCTGCACATGCGCGGCCAGGGGTCGGCGCCCTTCGTGCACGCCACGGAAAGAGGCGACGCCCGCTTCGTCGCGGTGGGGCTGCGGCTCGCCAGCGTCGCGGATCTGGAACGCCTGGCGCAGGCTGAGGGGGTCGCGGTCCAGCCGCTGAAGGACCCCGGCGGCGGCTTCGTCGCCGCCCTTGCCGATCCGGACGGTCATCGCGTGGAGGCGGTGGCCGGCCAGACGCCGGTGGCGCCTCTGCCGGTTGAGGCCGACACGCCCTGGAACAGCGCCCACGGCCACGATCGGCTGCGCGCGACCCGCCGCGTGGCTCCCGGCCCGGCGCAGGTGCTGCGGCTTGGGCACGTGGTGCTGAACGTCTCGGACTTCCGCGCCTCGGAGCGTTGGTACAAGGAGCGGTTCGGCTTCATCACCTCCGACGAGATCGCGCTCTCGCCAGAGGTTTCCTTCGGCGCCTTCATGCGCTGCGACCGCGGCGATACGCCCACCGACCACCACACCCTGTTCCTGGCCCAGGGTCCGCGCGGGCCGGGCTTCAACCACGCCGCGTTCGAAGTGCGCGACCTCGATGATCTGATGCGCGGCCACAGCCACCTGGAGAAGGCGGGCCGGCATCAGGAGTGGGGCGTCGGGCGTCACGTCCTGGGGAGCCAGGTGTTCGACTACTGGCGCGATCCCTTCGGCCACGCGTTGGAGCACTGGACCGACGGCGACCTCTTCACCGCCGCCGACGGCTCGAACGTGGCGAGCGTCAAGGACCTGCTGGGCGTACAGTGGGGCCAGGCCATGCCCGCGACCTTCGGCTAACCCTCGAACACCGGAACCCTGCCATGAAACTCGTCACCTTCCAGGCGCCCGGCGCCGGCGCGCCGGAATTGGGCGCGGTCGTGGACGGCGATCGGATCGCGCCGATCACCCGCGCCGCCCCTCGCCTGGCCGCCGACATGATCGACCTGATCCGCCGCTGGTCCGAGGTCGAGACCGAGGTCCGCCGCATCGCCGCCGCGGCTGAGGGCGCGGTCGGCTTGGACGCCGTCACCCTGCTGGCGCCGATCCCGCGGCCGGGCAAGATCATGGCCATCGGCCTCAACTACGCCGACCACATCGCCGAGAGCGGTCAGGGCACGCCCGAGCACCAGACCTGGTTCTCCAAGGCGACCACGGCGGCCAACGGACCCTTCGCGCCGGTTCAGATCCCCAAGGCGTCGGCCTTCGTGGACTATGAAGCTGAGCTGGTGGCGGTGATCGGCGCGGGCGGGCGGCACATCTCGCGGGACGCCGCGCCGGGCGCGGTGTTCGGCTGGTGCGTCGGCAACGACGCCACCGTGCGCGACTGGCAGCACCGGACCAGCCAGTGGGTGGTCGGCAAGTCCTTCGACACCCACGCCCCGTTCGGCCCCTGGATCACCACGGCCGACGAGGTGGCGGACCCGCACGCCCTCGGCATCCGCTGTTTCGTCAACGGCGAGAAGCGGCAGGAGTCCAACACCTCTCACCTGGTGTTCGACGTGTGGGTCCAGCTCGAGCACCTCTCCCAGGCCATGACCCTGGAGCCGGGAGACCTGATCTTCACCGGCACGCCTGGCGGCATCGGCGCGGCCATGAACCCGCGACAGTTCCTCAAGAGCGGCGACCACGTCCGAGTCGAGATCGACGGCCTGGGCGCCATCGACAACCCCTTCGAGCCGGAGATCTGACGCCATGACCCGCGCCTTCGACTGCGACGTTCTGGTGGTGGGCCTGGGGCCGGTGGGTGCGGCGCTGAGCGCCCTGCTCATCGATCGGGGCCTCAAGGTGATCGCCATCGACAAGGACAGCCTGGTCTATCCCCTGCCCCGGGCCGCCCATTTCGACCATGAGATCATGCGGCTCTTCCAGCAGCTCGGCGTCGCTGACGAGGTCGCCCGGCATGCGCGCGCGGCGCCGGCCTATGAGTTCCGCAACGCCGCCGGCGAGGTGCTTATGCACTTCGACCTCGACGCGGCGGGCAGCCCCTCCGGCTGGCCGACCAGCTTCATGTTCCATCAGCCGGGGATGGAGAACGCTTTGCGGGCGCGCCTCGCCGCCTCGCCGCTGGCCGACGTGCGCCTGGAGCGCGCCTTCAGTGGGCTGACGCAGGATGCGGACGGCGTTCTGGCGACGATCGATGGGCCGGCGGGCGCCGAGACCCTCCGCACGCGGTACCTGGTCGGGTGCGACGGCGCCTGGAGCCCGGTTCGCGAAGCCCTGGGCGTCACCCTCGACGACTACCAGTTCGACGAACCCTGGCTGGTGCTCGACGTCCTGGTGGGCGAGGCGAAGAACCTGCCCGACCTGAACCTGCAGATCTGCGATCCGGCCCGGCCAACGACCTGCGTGCTGATGGGTCCGGGCCGGCACCGGTGGGAGTTCATGCTGCTGCCGGGCGAGACCGCCGAGCAGGTGACCGACGAGGCATTCATCCGCAAGCTTCTGCAACCCTGGAACTGCGCGGACGACGTGGTGATCGAGCGCAAGGCCGTCTACCGGTTCCACGGCCTGGTGGCCAAGACCTGGCGGGCCGGCCGGGTGCTGATCGCCGGCGACGCCGCGCACCAGACGCCGCCCTTCGCCGGCCAGGGCATGTGCTCGGGCCTGCGCGACGCGGCGAACCTGGCCTGGAAGCTGGCGGCGGTGATCGGCGGCCACGCGGCCGAGGCCCTGCTGGACACCTACCAACCCGAGCGCGAGCCGCACACGCGGGCCCTGATCGAGCGGGCGATCCACATGGGCCGTGTGGTCTGCACCGCCGACAAGGCGGCGGCGGCGGCGCGCGATGCGTCGATGCTGGCCCAGCGCCGGGCCGGCAAGCAGGCCCCACTGCCCGAGCCGCCGGACTTCACCGCTGGCTTTCTGCTGGCGGGCTCGCCCGGCGCCGGCGAGGTCTTTCCTCAACCGTGGGCGACCGCCGCAGGCGTCACTCTGCGGATGGACGACGTGCTGGGCGACGGCCCCTGGCTGATCAGCCGCTCGCGCTACGAACCCGCGCAATCAACGCCGCCCACCCTGGCCCTCGCGCTCGACGACGGCCGTCTCAGGCCATTCCGCGCCGCCATCGCCGCCTGGCTCGACAAGCGCGGCGCGGAGGCGGTCATGGTGCGGCCAGATCGTTACGTCTTCGGGACCGGGAGACCCGCCGATCTGGTGAGAAGCTACGTCGAGCATCTCGGACTGGCGCCGGCAGAAGTCATCTGAAGAATTGGCGCTGATTCAGGGCCGAAGTTCAGGCAGGGAATGAGAACTCGTGACCGCGGCTGACGGTTCTTCGGTGAAGCCGCCGGGGAATGGGTCGACCGGCCCCATGGTACGCTCAAGCTGAAAAGCCAGGACTTTTGTCGTAGATTTGTGGTGGGCAAAGTCGGTGCGAACCATCGCCGTCAGTATGCTGCCGCCATGGACCCCGAAAGCATCCAGCGTGGGGTCACGCATCAGCACCCCCATGCAATCCGTTCGGTTGTCGATCAATTGCGGCTCGCAACGTCTGCTTTCCACGTCGATGATATAGGCCGGCTGCATGTCGAGGTATTGCGCATCGTTCCTCGATTTCAGTTCGTCGCGCACGTAGTTGACCAGCTGCGCGGCTGCCGGAACGTCGTTCACGTTTGACGCTCTGATGAAATTCCAAGCCTCATGCTGGCGCGAACATGTCCTCTCGTCGGCTCGCTGCCGCGCTTTCGACAAGGAGACGTCAGTGGGGCCGATGACGTGGTACATGGTGTACATGTCCATCTGGAACGGACGCTTTGCGGGCAGATTGTCCGGCTTCGATCCCATCAGGAACATGAACACTTCTGCTTCGCAGACTCCGGGGTCTCCCGCTGATCGGGTCTTTGTGGCGAAGAGAAGCATGGAGAGCTGACCGCCGGCTCCGTTGGCCAGGCCGGTGCGGCGAGCCTCCACGATCTTGCGGCTGTAGGCTCGAAAGGCGGCTTCAGCCAGGACAGCCGCCGGCAACCTACGGGCATTCCTTAAGGTGAGCGCCGGCAGTCCGCCGCAGTGAACCGATCCAGCGCTGCCGACCATCGCAAGTCCCGCGAGAAGCGATGCCGCCCAACGCCAACCTCTCATCACGTTTCTCCGTCGGGAGGAGGGGCCTGAGATCAACCCGCGCAAGAAAATGCAACGAACCCGCTTAACAAGCCTTCGCCGGATACCCACAAGGATGGACCGCGACTGCTTTCCACCCATCTCGGTCCCTAGGAAAGTCCGCTGGTCGGATGGGGGCCATCCGTCGGAGTCTCACCCCTACAGGTACGCCCAGGCGCCGATGATGAGGCCGCCGGCGGTGAGCGCGAGGGCGGTGAGCCAGGGCCAGCGGCGGTGCAGGATGATCGCCAGCGTGGCGATGGCGATGGCCATGTGCAGCAGGGTCGAAGAGATCGTCAGCCGCCCGTGACGCCGCTCGTGGACCTCGGCGTTCTCGCGGAACTTGTCGCGCGTGGTTTCGAACGCAGCGGCCTTGGGCTGGAGGGTCTTTTCCTCGGCCGCCTTCTCCGCCGATTGCTTCTTGTAGTCGCCCGCCTTGGGGCCATTCTCGGCGGCGGCGATGGAGAACAGGTACTTCTTCAGGCTGTCGGCCTGGTACTGGTTCCAGGTGTCGCTGGCCTGGTTCTGGGCCAGCACCGCGTCGTTCTTGGCCGCGATCGCCGCATCGCCCTCGGTGGTCTCCAGGCTCGCGCACACCGCCGCCAGCACCGCCAGCACGGCGATGGTGAAGGTCACCTGCGAGATCAGACTGTCGTGGGACTCAGCCGCGTGCGCGGCATGCTCGGCGTGTTCGTGGTGTTCGAGTTCTTCGAGCGGGGAGTCACTCACGCATTGCCTCGTCGGTCGAGCTGGTTATTTGCTGGATACGTCCTCGAGCATGGCGCGACGCAGGATCGCGTTTATCCTGGTTTGATAGCCCCTTCCTTGCGCCTTCAGCCAGGCAAGCACGTCATTGTCGAGCCGCACGGTGAGCTGCGCCTTCAAGGGTCGGTAGAATGGGTTGCGCATCGCCCGTTTCCAGAAGTCGTCGTCGAGCGGCGGAATGTCCGAATAGTCAATTTCGCTTTCCGGTCGGCCCGCCAAGTCAGCGATCTCCTGGCGCTGGGTTTCTGTCAACGGCTCAGCGCCGGTGACGCGCACTGAGCGCTGTTTCATGGTCTATTCTCTCTTGTCGGTTGGCGCGTCGCGCCGAGATGATCCGAACGATCTCGTCGCCATCGTCCTCTTCCTCTGTGTGAACAACGACGAGCAGAAGCGACCCCGCCACTCCGCCGAGTGTCCGCCATCGATTATCTCCGTGCTCGCCCTGATCGAAGGCCGTCAATGCGTTCGGATCGTCGAAAACCTTCACGGCCACTTCGAAGCTGACACCATGCTTAGTTCGGTTGGAGGCAGCCTTAGCCGGATCCCATGCATACCACCTCATGTAACTCTCATTTTGTAGTTACACAAGGCTGCAGCGTCATTCGTCGCTCGCCAGTCGGTGGCTGAGCGCCGCCTGGGCGGCGGCGAGGCGCGCGATCGGCACCCGGTAGGGCGAGCAGCTGACATAGTCCAGGCCGGCGGCGTCGCAGAACGCGATGGAGGCCGGATCGCCCCCGTGCTCGCCGCAGATACCGAGCTTGATGCCCGGCCGGGTCTTGCGCCCTCGCTCGGCGGCGATGCGGATCAGATCGCCGACGCCCTCCTGGTCGAGGGTGACGAATGGGTCCTTCTCGAAGATGCCCTTGTCGATGTAGGCGCCCAGGAACCGGCCGGAATCGTCGCGGCTGATGCCGAAGGTGGTCTGGGTGAGGTCGTTGGTGCCGAAGGAGAAGAATTCGGCGTGCTGGGCCAGTTCGTCGGCGCGGATGGCGGCTCTAGGGAGCTCGATCATGGTGCCGACCTGGTAGTCGATCTTGCAGCCGTGCTCGGCCATGACCTGCTGAGCGACCCGGTCGGTGAGCGCGCGCAGGAACGCCATCTCCTCGCCCTTGGCCACCAGGGGATGCATGATCTCCGGCGAAGGCGCGGGCTTGCCCGACGCGGCGATCTCGCAGGCCGCCTCGATGATCGCCCTGACCTGCATCTCGTAAATTTCCGGATAGGAGACGCCGAGGCGGCAGCCGCGGTGGCCCAGCATCGGGTTGGTCTCGCGCAGCTCGCGCGCGCGCCGCATCACCTTGGCGACCTCCTCGCCAGTCGCCTTGGCCACCGCCTCGAGGTCTTCCTCCGTATGCGGAAGGAACTCGTGCAGGGGCGGATCCAAGAGGCGGATAGTCACCGGCAGATCGGCCATGATGGTGAACAGCTGGACGAAGTCGCCCCTCTGCATGGGGAGGATCTTGGCCAGCGCCGTGCGCCTGCCGTGTTCGTCGTCGGCCAGGATCATCTCGCGCATGGCGGCGATCCGGCTCTCCTCGAAGAACATGTGCTCGGTGCGGCAAAGGCCGATGCCCTCGGCGCCGTACTGGCGGGCGGTCTTGGCGTCGAGCGCGGTCTCGGCGTTGGCCCGCACCTTCAGCCGGCGCATGCCGTCGGCCCAGGTCATCAGCGCCGCGAAGTCGCCGGAGAGTTCCGGTTCGATCATCTTCACCGCCCCGGCCAGGATCTCGCCCTTGGCGCCGTCGATGGTGATGATCTCGCCGGCGCGGAACACCCGGCCTCGAGCACGCAGCTCGCCAGGCTTTTCCGATATCTGCAGCTCGCTCGCCCCGCAGATGCACGGCCGGCCCATGCCGCGCGCGACCACCGCCGCGTGGCTGGTCATGCCGCCCCTGGCGGTGACGATGCCGCGGGCGGCGTCCATGCCGCGGATGTCCTCGGGCGAGGTCTCCTCGCGCACCAGGATCACCGCCTCCCCTGCCCCGCCCAGGCGTTCGGCCTCATCGGCGGTGAAGACGATCTTGCCGGTGGCGGCGCCGGGCGAGGCCGGCAGGCCGCTGGCGATCAGGTCGCGATGGGCGGCCGGGTCGATGGTCGGGTGCAGCAGCTGGTCGAGGGACGACGGCTCGACCCGCGCAACCGCTTCCTCGCGGGTGATCAGGCCCTCGGAGGCCATGTCGACGGCGATCTTCAGCGCCGCCTTGGCGGTGCGCTTGCCGCCCCTCGTTTGCAGCATGTAGAGCCGGCCGCGCTCGACGGTGAACTCGATGTCCTGCATGTCGCGGTAGTGGCGCTCAAGGCGGCGAACCACGTCGTGGAACTCGGCGAACACCTCGCCCATCGCCTCTTCCATCGAGGGCGACTTCTCGCCCATCGCCTCGCGGCCCGCCCTGGTGATCGACTGGGGCGTACGGATGCCGGCGACCACGTCCTCGCCCTGGGCGTTGATCAGGAACTCGCCGTAGAGCTGGTTCTCGCCATTGGAGGGATTGCGGGTGAAGGCGACGCCGGTGGCGCTGGTTCCGCCCATGTTGCCGAACACCATCGACTGGACGTTGACCGCCGTCCCCCAGCTTTCGGGGATGTCGTGCATGCGCCGATAGAATTTCGCCCGCTCGTTCATCCAGCTGGCGAAGACGGCGCCCACCGCGCCCCACAGCTGCTCGTGCGGGTCCTGCGGGAAGGCCTGGCCAAGCTCGCGCTCGACGGCCGCCTTGTAGTCGGCGACCACCTTCTCCCAGTCATCGGCCCCCAGATCGGTGTCGACGGTGACGCCGAGGGTATCCTTGTGATCGTCGAGGATCTCCTCGAACATGTGGTGGTCCAGGCCCAGGACCACGTTCGAGTACATCTGGATGAAGCGGCGGTAGCTGTCGAAGGCGAAGCGCCGGTCGCCGGCGAGCCCGGCCAGGCCCTCGACGGTGGCGTCGTTGAGGCCCAGGTTCAGCACCGTATCCATCATGCCGGGCATCGAGGCCTGCGCGCCCGAGCGCACCGAGACCAGCAGCGGGTTCGCCGGATCGCCGAAGCGCTTGACGGTCAGCGCCTCCACCCGCGCCAGGCTCTCGCCGACCTCGGCGCGCAGGGTCTCCGGATAGCGCCGCTCCTGCGCGTAATAGTAGGCGCAGGCCTCGGTGGTGATGGTGAATCCGGGCGGGACCGGCAGACCCAGCGACGACATTTCCGCCAGGTTGGCCCCCTTGCCGCCCAGCAGCTCCTTCATCGAGGCGTCGCCATCGGCGGCGCCGCCGCCAAAGGCGTAGACCCATCGTGATTTGGCGAGCGTCTCGACCATCACCTTTCCTAACCCGAAACCAGCGAGAAATCCGCCACCCGGCTCATCGCCGCGCGCACCTGGGAAAGCAGCTTCAGCCGGTTGTCGCGTTCCTGCGCGACCTCGGAGTTGACCAGCACCTTGTCGAAGAACGCGTCCACCGGCGCGCGCAGGGAGGCCAGAGCGCGCATGGCGGCGGCGAAGTCCTCCTGCGCGATCGCGACGTCGACCTTCGGCACGGCCGAGCCGAGGGCGCGGATCAGCGCCGTCTCCTCCACCGGCGCGCCGGCCAGGGACGCCGGCGGACCCGAAGGCAGCTCGCCGTTCTTGGCCTCGGCGGTGAGGATGTTGGACGCCCGCTTGTAGGCGGCCAGCAGATTGGCGCCGTCTTCGGTTTGCAGAAACCTGTCCAGAGCCTCCACGCGCCGCACGATGAGCACCAGATCGTCGTCGCCAAGCGCGAAGACGGCGTCCACCAGGTCGTGCCGGGCGCCCTGATCGCGCAGCAGCACCTTCAAGCGGTCGGCGAGGAACGCCATCACCTCGTTTGTCATCGAAAAGGCGCCCGGAAGGCGTTCACCCAGCGAACTCGCTGCTTGAACCACAGCCGTGTTCTCTTCGGTTCTTGTCTGATCAACGATGACGTCAGCAAAACTGAAGATAGTGTGTAAGCTATCGAGTCGCTCAAGGCGACTCTTCAATTCGTTATAGTGAGCCGCCGATTCTTCAATTTCTTCATCGTCAACCTCGGGCGTAAGATTAGGATATCCGAGTTGGGCGCGACCTATCTCTGACGACCAGTTATCAATCAGCCCGTCATAGTTGACCCAAGTTTTTATCGGGGGCTCATTCCAAGATTCCGCAGGCCCTATGTCTTCAGATTGAATATCTATCTCGCGCGCGCTGTCGATAAATCGGCGATGTCTACTCAAGCCAATGTGTGCGGTCACGCATAGTTTCAGAATCGGATTGAGAGGAAACGCGACACCCGCTTCTAGGAGAATTCGAACCACGCCTAGCGCAGCGCGGCGAAGAGCAAATGGATCTCTCGATCCGGTCGGCTTCTCATCAATCGCGAAGAAGCCAACCAAGGTATCTAGCTTGTCGGCCAGCGCCACGGCGATTGACACCGGCGCTGTCGGGACCGAGTCGCTGGGTCCCAGCGGCTTATAGTGCTCGCCAATCGCGGCGACGACGTCGTCCTCCACCTGCCAATAGCGGGCATAGTAGCCGCCCATCACGCCCTGCAGTTCCGGGAACTCGCTCACCATGCCCGATGCAAGATCGGCCTTGGCGAGGCGCGCAGCCCTGGCCGCGAGCTCCGGATCGGCGCCGACCAATGGCGCGATCTCGCGGGCCAGAGCTTCGATCCGCTGCACCCGCTCGTACATCGTGCCGAGCTTGGCGTGGAAGGTGACGCCCTTCAGCTTCTCCAGCCGGGCCTCCAGCGGGACCTTCAGATCCTCTTCCCAGAAGAAACGCGCATCGCTCAGCCGGGCCGAGAGCACGCGGGCGTTGCCGGCCGCGATCAGTCTGCCGTCGTCATCCGCCTCGATGTTCGCGATGACCACGAAGTGCGGGGCCAGAGCGCCGGTAACCGGCTGACGCACCGCGAAGTAACGCTGGTGCACCCGCATCGAGGTGCGGATCACCTCGGCGGGCAGTTCAAGAAAGGCGTCGTCCATGTCGCCCAGGATGGCGACGGGCCATTCAGCGAGGCCGGCGACCTCTTCCAAGAGGCCAGCGTCCTCCACCAATTCCAGCCCCCGCGCGGCGCAGACCTCGCGGGCCCTGCCCAGGATGCGGGCCTTGCGGTCCTCGGCGTCCAGCACCACGAAGTGGCCGGCCAGGGCCTCGCGATATTCGTCGAAGTCGCGGGCGCGGAATGGCTGGCCGGGACCCATGAACCGGTGGCCCTCGCTGAGATCGGAGGCCTGGGTCCCCTCGATGTTCAGCGGCACGACCTGGCGGTCGAAGACACAGAGGATCCGCTGCAGCGGGCGCACCCACTTCAGTCGGCCGAGCCCCGAGGTCATCGACTTGGGCCAGGGAAAGCCGTGGACGATCTGCTGGACGATCTCGGCGACGATCTCGGCGGTCGGCCGTCCGGCCTTGGCGATCATCGCGAAATAGGCGCCGTCGCGCTCGGTGAGCCCGCTGCGCTCGACGCCGGCCGAGCGCACGAAGCCGGCGAGCGCCGCCTCCGGCGCGCCGACGCGCGGGCCTTTGCGCTCCTCGGTGCGATCGCTCTGCGCCGCCGGCAGGCCGTCGACCACCAGCGTCAGCCGGCGGGGTCCAGCGAACGTGCGGACATCCTCGAACGCCAGCTCGGCGGCCTTCAACGCGTCACGCGCCAGCCGCTCCAGGTCGCGCTGCGCAGTCGCCTGCATGCGCGCCGGGATCTCCTCGGAGAAAAGTTCGAGCAGGAGTTGGGGCATGTCAGTCCCCGGAGTCGCGCGACGGATGAGGACTGGAGCCCGGCGACATCGGCCAAGGTTCAGACGGCGCCAACAGGGGCTCAACCCGCCCCCTCGATGGGGGCGGGGCAGGGGTGGGGGTGTGTCTCCGGCGTCACGGGGATGGCGAAGATTGGCGCCTGTACCCAAC
>JBIOEF010000049.1:0-23755 GCA_044445785.1 Caulobacterales bacterium | reverse complement strand
GTACTGGCTGCATTGCATTTGGCTGAAACCCCACCATCGCGCCAGCTTTTGCTTTAGCTTCGAGAATCTTGATCAACTCGGCGTCGGTGACGCCATTCATGGTGATTGAACCGCCGTCCATGTCGCTTTCCTCGGGTTGTGCCCACACAGCAATACGTGAAATGCCGTGCGTTTGCAAAAGGCACAATCGCCGCCGAGAGGCGGCGGAACAAATTAAGAACGAACTCCAGGACGTTTGTCTAGTGGATTCCTTCGCGATATGAGCGAGCGCCTCTTTCGGAGGGCGCGACGTGAGCCAGCGGCGGGTGCTTTTGATCGTCGGCGGCGGCGTCGCCGCCTACAAGGCGCTGGAGCTGGCGCGGCTTTTCCGCAAGGCGGACGTGGCCGTGCGGCCGATCCTGACCGCCGCCGGCGCCGAGTTCGTCACCCCACTGTCTCTGTCGGCGCTGTGCGAGGACAAGGTCTACCAGGACCTGTTCAGCCTCACCGACGAGGCGCAGATGGGCCACATCGAGCTCTCGCGCTCGGCCGATCTGGTGGTCGTGGCTCCGGCGACCGCGGACCTGATAGCCAAGGCGGCGAACGGCCTGGCGGGCGATCTGGCCGCCACCACGCTCCTGGCCACCGACAAGCCGGTGCTGATGGCGCCGGCGATGAACGTGCGCATGTGGCTGCATGCGGCCACGCAGCGCAACCTGGCGCGGCTGAAAGCCGACGGCGCCCACTTCGTCGGACCGGACGACGGCGCCATGGCCTGCGGCGAGTTCGGGCCCGGCCGCATGGCCGAGCCGCCGGCGATCTTCGACGCCGCGATGGCGATGCTGGGCGGCGGCGGGCCGCTGGGCGGCAAGCACGTGCTGGTCACCGCCGGGCCCACTGCCGAACCGATCGATCCGGTGCGGGTGATCACCAACCGTTCCAGCGGCAAACAGGGCTACGCCATCGCTGGCGCCCTCGCCGCGCTGGGCGCGCGGGTGACCCTGGTCTCCGGCCCGACCGCCCTTGCCACCCCGCCCGGCGTCACCCGGATCGACGTGGAGACCGCTCAGGAAATGCTGGTGGCCGCCCAGGCGGCGCTGCCGGCCGACGCCGCCGTCTGCGTCGCCGCGGTCTCCGACTGGCGCCCCGACGAGGCGTTTGGCGTCAAGCTGAAGAAGAGCCATGAGGGGCCGCCGACCCTGCGTCTGGTGGAGACGCCGGACATCCTGGCCGCCCTCGCCGTCCACGACCGCAACCGCCCGCGCCTGGTGGTGGGCTTCGCCGCCGAGACCGGCGACCTTGAGGCTCACGCCCGCGCCAAGCTGAAGCGCAAGGGCTGCGACTGGATCGTCGGCAACGACGTCAGCGCCGACGGGATCATGGGCGGCGACGACAATGAGGTGATCCTGGTCTCAGAGCGAGGCGTCGAGCAGTGGCCGAGAGCCTCCAAGGCCGAGATCGCCCGCCGCCTGGCCAGGCGGATCGCCGAGGATCTGGCGTGAAGCCGCAGGTCGCGGTGGTCAGGCTGCCGCACGGCGAGGGGCTGCCGCTTCCAGCTTACGAGACCGCCCACGCCGCCGGCATGGACCTGCGCGCCGCCGTGCCGCAGGACGCGCCGCTGACCCTGCGCCCTGGCGACCGCGCCGCCGTGCCCACCGGACTCTGCATGGCCATCCCGCCAGGCTTCGAGGGCCAGGTGCGGCCAAGGTCGGGTCTGGCGCTGCGCTCCGGGATCACCTGCCTCAATTCCCCCGGCACGGTGGACGCCGACTACCGCGGCGAGGTGATGCTGATCCTGATCAACCACGGCGAGGACGATTTCGTCATCCGCCGCGGCGACCGCATCGGCCAGCTGCTGATCGCTCCGGTGATCCAGGCCGCGCTCGTCGAGGTGAGCGCGCTGGACGAGACCGAGCGCGGCGCCGGCGGTTTCGGCTCCACCGGCGGGCGCTAGGCGAAGCAGCGGTCGCCTAGATCAGGAACGGGATCAGCCGTGCGCGCACCCGCTTCGCATAGTCGCCGTATCCTGGAACGTTGGCCCGCAGATGCGCCTCCTCGATCACGATGCGCCCGATGGTGGCGACGCCGAGGACGCCGACGCCAACGATGAACGCGGCGTAGCTGCCGAGCCAGAGCGTTGCGCCTCCGGGCCAGAGCAGGTTGCCCGCATAGATCGGGTGCCGGATGAAGCGGTAGACGCCGGTGTCGATCACCCGCTGGCCCTGACCCGACTGGTCTTGCACGTTCGGCGTCGCGAACCGGTTCTCCCATACGGCCAGCGGCGTCAGCGCCGCGCCGACGACGACGGCGACGCCGCCCACGCCGGCGATGGCTGGCGGCGGCGCGGGCAGGAGGTGGAGGTAGAAGACGTCAACCGGAATGAACAGCAGCCAGACGACCCCGAAACCGATCAGCACCGCGGCGCCCACCGCGTCGATCAGCGGCTGCTTCTTCCCCTTGCTGGCGACCACGCCCTGCTGGCGAACCCGAAAGTGCTCCGGCCGGAAGCTGGCGAGGGCGATGTTCCCCGCCGCGGAGACCGCGCCAAAGACGCCCACGAACCACAATCCCTGAGGCCACAGCCAGGTCCCGCCCGGCAGCAACCCGGCGGGGACGAGCAGCAAGGCCGCGATCGGCAGCAGGCCGGCCGCTGTGGGGCGCAGTCCTTCGATGATCCGCATGCGTCACCTGCACGTGCCTGGACGCAGAACCATATCTGCTCGGATTGCGCTCGGCGACTGTCCCTTTTCGATGCGCGCCCGCTCGCGCGTCGGCCGAAGAGGCGTCCAGGTGTTGCTTGCCGATGGACTGGCGGACGCCCATCCGTTAGCACCCACCCGCGAGTCTCGACGTGAGTTGCGGCTGTAGCGGATTAGGCCGCCGTTTTGTTGTCGAGACCGATGTCGAAGAGTCCACAGTCACCCGTCGAACGACCGAGCGCAGTCGATCAAGCGCGTGAAGACGCGTTGCTGGCAATGCGCGCGCAGCGCCTGGGCGAGGCGGAGCGTCTCGCGTCCATGGTGCTGGCGGCGGCCCCAGGTGATCCGATCGCGGCGCAGGTGCTCGGCCACACGCTGCTGATTCAGCGTCGCGCCCAAGAGGCGATCGAGCCGTTGCTGGCGGCCGCGCGGCGCAACGACGATCCGGCGATCGAGACCCTGCTCGCCAGAGCCTTGGCCGGCGCCGGACGGGCCGAGGCGGCGTTCGATCAGCTGCGCCGGACAACCGCGCGGCGACCGCCGTTCCCGCTGGCGTTCCTCGAGCTGGGGGACCTGCTCGGCGACGCGGGCCGCTTCGACGAAGCGGCCGCGGTGTTCGAAAGCGGACTGACGCTCGCCCCTGACGCCGTCGTGTTGCGCGTCGGGCTCGGCAACCTTCATCTCAAGCGCAATAACCGCGCCGAGGCGCGCCGCCTGTTTTCGCAGGTCCGCGCGGCGGCGCCGCAGCGCCATGACGCCTTGGTCGCGCTGGCCAAGGTGCTGACCCTCGACGGCGAATATGCGGCCGCCGCCGATCTCTATCGGCGGGCGCTGGCGATGCGGCCGCACGATGCGATGACCCGGATCAACCTCGGCAAATGCCTGTTGGAAATGGGTGAGCGCGATGCCGGCGAAGCGAGCTTGAGGGCGGCGACGCGAGACGCCGGCGAACTGGCGGGGCTGGCCGCCACGGCGCTGGCCGCCACGCCGCGCGGCCGTTTCTTCCTGCGGCCAAGCGCGGCTGCGAACTTCCTGCAGGTCGAAGGGCGCGACGCCGCCTAGATCCCGGATCAGGAGCACGATTCAACGGTCAGGCGATTCCGCCTAGCCGCATCGTGCTCTAGGCGCGGAACTGCCGGCGGTAGACGCGCTTGTCGCGACCGATCGTGCTGATGACGTCGTGCGTCCGTTGCGCCTCCGCTTCGGTGAAAGACGCGGTTCGCGCCTTCCAGGTTTCCCGCTTGACCGGGATGCACTGCGCGACGGGCGTGCCTTTCGGCAGCACGCCGTTGAAATTGGGGTCGCGCCATTGCGCCGGGAAGTGGATCCAGGCGTCGCGATAGCGGTCGCAGTCGACCAGGCCCGTCAGGGTGGTGAAGGGCAGGTCGAACCGATTGGCCGGGTGCGTGAAGAGCAGCGAGTAGCCTTCCGGCGCTTCGATGGTCCACAGATTGTGGAACTTGATCAGAAACCGGTCAGGCTCGAACAGCGGCGTGCCGGTGACCTGGCTGGCGTCATGAAATCCGATCGGCGAGCGCGGAAAGCTGACACTGCCGCCGGGCGGCAGGTCGTGGTCCCAGGTGAATTCGCCGTTCTCGACCTTCAGGTCGCAGATCAGCGGGATCAGAAAGCCGTTGGTCATGGCGTCGATGAAAGGCGGACAGCGCTTCACCGTCTCGTCTTCACCGGCGACAAGCGCGCTGAACGCCTGCGCCGGCATGGCCTTGAACCAGTCGGGGAGGCCGAGCGCCGCCGGCGCCGGAGGCGGCAACAGACCCTCCAGTTCCTTGGGGCACCGGAACGTCAGGGTCATGGGATCTGCTTGGGACAACACGTCGGATGGCCTTACTTACGCTTGAGCGCCGCCGCGTCTGGATAGCCGAGACGCCATCGCCGGCAAGCGCGATTCGATGATCTGGGATCGATACCGCCTGCCTTGTTCAATATGGTGGCTCGAACGCCGCCGCGAAGGATAGAAATCCTGGTACGGACCCAGGGTCAGCAATTTCCCTAAGGCTTCCGTGGCTGGATCACCAGCGGGCGAAGCGACGCGCTTGCTCCTCGCCGCATCGGGCCGCTAGGCTCAAGCGATGGACACATTCTCCTCCGGCGGATTGAACATCGCCTACGACGTCATCCAGCCGGCGGGCGAGCGCGCGGGCACGGTGGTGCTGGTCCACGGCTTTGCCACCAACCGCACCGAGAACTGGCGCCGGCTCGGCTGGTACTCCGCCTTCGAGCGCAAGAACTTCCGCGTCGTCGCCCTGGACCTGCGGGGCCACGGCGAGAGCGACAAGCCGCATGATCCGGCCGCCTACGGACGCGAGGCGCTGGTCGGCGACATCATTGGCCTGATGGACCACCTGGACCTCAAGCGCGTGGACCTGATGGGCTATTCCATGGGTGCGCGGCTTTCGCTGCAGGTCGCGCTGCAGGTTCCTGACCGGATCGCCAACCTGATCGTCGGCGGCATCGGCGGGCGGATGCTGCCGGGCGCCCCGCCGCCCGATCGCCCCGCGCCGACCATGACCATGGCCGAGGCCATGGCGGTCGCGGACCCTGAGAGCCTGACCGACCCGATGCTGCGCGGCTTTCGCCTCTTCGCCGAGCAGCAGGGCGAGGACCTCAAGGCGATCGCCGCGTTCAGCCAGGGCCGCGGCGGGGCGCTGGAGCCGGACGACCTGGCGAAGCTCGCCATGCCGGTGCTGGTGGTGGCCGGCTCGCGCGACGAACTGGCCGGCGATCCGCAGGCGCTGGCCGACGCGATCCCGGGCGCCAAGGCGGTGACCCTGCCCGCCTGCGACCACTTCACCGCCATCCCCCACGCTCTCTTCAAGGCGGCGGTGTTCGACTTCCTGGAAGGCTGGCTGGACGAGTAGCGCGGTCCGCTCACGGCGCTTCAACGCCGGGAGCGGGAGCCATCCATCCCATCTGCTTCTCAACTGGCGCGTCTCAGCGCTCAGTGAAACATCCACTCCGAGCCGAGGCCGCCGATCTGGGTGTAGTGGATCTGGCCGCTCAGCCAGTCGCCGACCACTACCGCGCCGGCGGCGTTCTCGATCAGGAACTGGTCGTGGCCTTCGCCGAGGTAGTCGCCGGTCGCGACAACCTTCCATTCCGGCCCAAGACCCCCGACCTGGGTATAGCTGGCCTGACCATTCACCACCTCCCCAACCACCACCGCCCCGGCCGCGTTCTCGATCAGGAAGTCCGACTTGCCGTCGCCCAGAAAGTCTCCAACCCCCTCGAACGACCACTCATGACCCAGACTCGCGACCTGGGCGTAGCTGGCCTGGCCATTCACCACCTCTCCCACCGCGACAGAGCCGGCGCCGTTCTCGATCAGAAGGTCGGAGACGCCGTCGCCGTTGAAGTCGTGCAGGAGATAGGCCGGCGCGCCGCTCACCAGGATTTCGGTCGTGTTCCCGTCGATTGTAGGGGTGAAGGCCGCGCCGGCGTAGTCTCCGGCCAACTTCAGCTCGGCGACGATTGTCTGGCCGTCGCTGAGCGTGAGGACGCCACCGCTCCAGGCGGCGTGGGTGACGGTTCCGGAAAAGAAGATCGCATCGGTGGCGGTGAAGTTGGCGATGATCGCCTCGAACACGCCGCCGCCGTCGAGCGAGGCCGAGGAGAGCGTCAGCCCGCCCCGGCCGCCGTCGAAATGGATGGTCTGGCCGGCGCCAGCCTGATCGAGCGCGACGGTGTTGCCGCTGGCGATCTCGATCCTGCCGGTTCCGCTGATCGGGCCGGCGATGGAAAGGCTCGCCGACGGGTCAATCGGATTCCCGATTGCGAACCCCGCATTCGCCTCGATCAGGCCGTCGTTGACGATAGACGAGGCCGAAATGGCGTCGGGGTATGGGCCGCTCAACGACACCGTTCCGTGGTTGATGAACGACGCCGCCGTCACCACGGAGCTGGATGCGCCGCCGGCGCCGAAAAGCTCGAGCAGCCCGTTGTTGAGCAGGTTCGCGCCGGTGAGCTGGATCGTGTAGTGGCTCGCAGAGAGGGTCGCGCCGGCGTCGATGGTCAGATAGCCGGCCGCCGCGTCGCCGGCCGAGCCCACCTCGATCGAGGAGGTGGAATCAAGGCTCGCCTCGCCATCGAGCACCAGCGCGCCGGCCGTCACTTCCCCGCCCTCGGCGACGACCAGGGCGCCCACGTTCACCGTCAGGGTCCCGCCAACCAGAAAGCGCGCGCCCGCGCCGCTGATGTTGAAGTTGGAGGCGTCCGCGCCGGGAATGCGGCCGGTGAGCCCGCCTGGCGGCGGAGGTGGCGGCGGCGCAGCATTGCCGGCGACGTTCAACGTGTGTCCCGCGTCGATGAAGATTGTCGGGGTAACGCCGCCAGGACCGCCGACGGCAATTGCCCCCAGCGTCTGATCGATCGTCAGCGAGCCGACGGAAAAATCGCCGGACATCAAAACGGCGCCAGCCAAGGTCAGAGCGCCTGCGTCGCCGACGCCGGTGACGATCTGCAGGTCGTTCGCCGACCCGATCGTCGCGCCATCGCCGGCGCCCGGCGCCACTCCGCCCGACCAGTTCGAGGCGACGTCCCAGCTCCCGTCGACCGGGCCTACCCAGGTGTAGCCCAGGCCCGCAGCCCCGCCGGCGGGCGCGTTCGCCGTATCACCGCCCTGAACGAGGCTCACCTGGGTTTCGCCTGCGGCCAATGGCGCGGCGGCGAATGTGTCGCCGCTGTAGTCGCCGCTGAGATTGAGCCTGGCGACGGTGGTGACGCCGTCCGTGAGGGTGAGCACGCCATTGGAGAACTTCGCGCCTGTGACCGTCCCACTGAAGGCGATCGTATCCAACCCGCCAAAGCCGCTGAGCGTCGCCTCGAAGACGCCGTTCGCATCGAGCGAACTCGGGGATAGACCCAAGCCGCTCGCGCCGGCGCCGAATTCGATGGATTGGCCCGGGCCAACCACCTGGCCCGCCAGCAGCACCCCGTTGGTCACGTTGATGACGCCAGTCCCGCTGACGGGGCCGAGGAGGTCGAGCTGCATCGAGTTGGCCGTGATCGTCCCATCGTTGACGATGGCGCTCGCTTGCAGGGCGCCGATTCCAGCTTCCGAGTGAAAGTCGATCGTTCCATTGTTCTGGAGCGTCGATGTGTCCACGAGGCCGCCGCCGCCGGCGCTGTCGATCAGGCCGTTGTTGACGATCGACGCCGAGATTGGCGTGTCGCTGTCCAGCGTCAGCTTGGCGCCAGAGTCGATCGTGACCGCGCCTGCCACGGCGCCACCTGCTGTGCCGATCTCGAGCGTGGAAGAGGAATCAACGCTGATCGAAGGAAGGAGGATGCTGTTTTCGGCCGTCGTGAGGCTTGCGACCTGAACCGAGGCGCCGTTGGACAGCGTCAAGGCGGCGCCCGTCAGGCTGAGCGCGCCGCCGACGGTGACATCGCCGGACGTCACGGTCAGCGGTGAATCCCAAAGCGACGCGGCGCCCGTGACCGAGAGCTTGCCGCCTGCGGTGAGATCGATCGCGGCCGTCCCAAAGTTCGTGGTCAATGTCCCGCCCACGGTCAACTCCGCGCCCGCGCCGGCGATGCTCACCGTCCCGCCGTTCAGGGTCGCGGCGCCGGAAACGCCCAGCGTGTCGCCGGCGAGCAGCGAGAGGCCGGTTTGAGCGTTCAGCGATCCGGTCGAAAACTGACCGGCCAGCTCGAGCACGGGCTGCGAGCCGCCGCCCTCCAAGAACATTGAGGCGGAGGCGCCGGTTCCGGAGATGACCAGCGTGCCGACGCCGGTCTCGATGACGACTGCATCATTGGCGCTGGGCGGCGTCGTCGCGGCCGCATCGGTGGTCTGGTCGAACCAGTTCGACGCGACGTCCCAACTGCCCGAAGCCCCGTTCCAGAAAAACCGATCGCCCGACATTGCACCGACCCAAGACCAATCATGCCGATCCAGCGACCGTGCACGCCATCATCGAACAATTGGATGACAACGGCCATGACGCCCGACACCGGGCCGGCATGATCTAAAGCTGAGCAATGGACCGCGTCAACCTGAGTGAGAGTGACCCGCGAGCGCCTGCCGCGGGTGTCCGCTCTTACTGGCCGATCGCGTAAGGGCCGCCGCGTTCCAGCGCGCGCTTGTAGGCGGGCCTGGCGTGCAGGCGATCGACCCAGGCGTCGAGGTTCGGGAGGCTGGCGAGGCGGCCGAAGACGCGGCCGACCTCGCCGACGAAGCTCATCTGCACGTCGGCGGCGGTGAGATCCTTGCCCATCAGATAGTCGCGGCCAGCCAGGCTCTGGTCGACATAGCCAAGGTGGTTGCCGATTTCGTCGTCGATCCTGGGCTGCAGAGGCGCGGCCGCCTCGCCAAGGCGCATGGTGTAGAGCTGCAGCATCAGCGGCAACATGGCCGAGCCCTCGGCGTAGTGCAGCCACTCCTGGTGCTTCCAGTGGTCGGCGCCGCCCGGCTTCGGCGCCAGGCGCCCGCCGCCGTGAACCTGGACGATGTAGTCGACGATCGCGCCGGACTCGGCGATGCTCACTTCGCCGTCGGTGATCACCGGCGACTTGCCCAGCGGATGCACCGCCTTCAGCTCCGGCGGCGCCAGGTTGGTGGTCGCATCGCGCTTGTAGAACTTGATGTCGTAGGGAAGGCCCAGCTCCTCCAGCAGCCACAGGATGCGCTGGGAACGGGACTCATTGAGGTGGTGGACAGTGATCATGGCGGCCTCCGCTGGCGCGGCCGCACCTGCCAGGCTTCACGCCGCGGAAAGGCAAGGGCTAACGCCTGGTGACCGCTGGGGCGAGCCCGTCGAAGATCACCCCGATCTGCCGGTCCATGGCGGCGATCAGGCGTTCGGAGTCCGCGCCCTCGGCCGCGGCCAGGCGGTAGTTCCAGGCGTAGGCGGCGATGAGCAGGTCGACCGCCAGCTCGAAGTCGATGTCCGCTCGCACGTCGCCGCGCGCGACGCCGTTCACCAGGCAATCGCGCACCATCCCGCGCAGGTGCGGATTGGAGCCGAACACGGGAACCTCGGACTCGGCGCGCCAATCGTAGGCGGCGGCGATGAAGGCGAGGAAGAGCCGCGCACGGCGCATCTCGAACGCATAGTGCACGGCGAACATCGAGCGGCACCGGTCGGCGCTGGAACCGCGCAGGTGGGGCAGGAGGCGGTCCATCTCGGCATAAAGATCGCTCAGCCGGTCCTGCATCACCTGGCTCAGCACATGGGCCTTGGATCGGAAGGTGGTGAAGACGCTGCCGACCGAGACGCCGGCGCGCTTGGCGATCAGCCGGATCGTCGCCTCGTCGTAGCCGATCTCCTCGAAGAGATCGCGCGCCGCATCCAGCACCCGCCGCCGCGTCGCCTGCTTCTGCGTCTCGCGTGACCTTAGAATGGCCGTCCCCTTCGCCCCGGCCCGGGTGGGCGCTCTAGTGTGCTGGATTTGAAGTTCGCCAGCATATGGGTCGGCCACTGTGCGAACTTCAAATCCAACAAGCACACTAGGTTTCTATACGTTTCTAGTGTGGCTCTTGATTCAGACGTTCGCTCCGCGCCCGCCGCAAGCAACGGCGAACGTCTGAATCGCCACACTAGGCTGCTTGCGCCTGACGCGAGCCCGCCAGGATGATCTGCGCCTGATCGCTGACGCGCTGTTTGACCGCCTCGAGTCCAAGGCCTTCCAGCGAGGCCAGCCTCAGGACGGCGACATAACTGTCCCAGAGCATCTGGGCGATCAAGGTCAGGTCGCTCTTGGGTCCAACCTGACCGCGGTCGACGGCCGACTTCAGCGCGGCGATGATCAGCGTGCGGATCGACCGGCGCTTCATCCGGGCGACGAGCTGGACGCCAAGACCGGGCGACCACATCGCGCACATGGTGGCCTGAGCCAGCGGCAGATCGTTCATCTGCCGCTCGGCGGCGGCGTCGAACATGGCCTGGAGGGGCGCGTCGGGCGCAGCGCCCTGGGCGACATCCATCGCCTCGAACAACGCCTCGTGCTCGGCGCCGACGATCTCGGTGAAGAGATCGGACTTGTCGGTGAAGCTGGCGAAGACGGCGCCCGTGGACATGCCAGCGGCGGCGGCGATGTCGCGGATGGTCGCGCCTTCGTAGCCGCGCTCGGTGAAGAGCGCCTTGCCCGCCGCGAGGATCTTCTCGCGGGTGCGCTGCTTGGCCAGGGCCCGCTGGGTCGGTCGGCGGACCTGGGCGACAGCGCTGAGGGCGCCGAACGTGAGTTGGTTCATTTATGGTTCTCCAGCCGCGCCAGGAGGTCGTCGGCCCTAAGTTCAAATTCGGTGCATTAGCCTTCGACGGTGTCCCGGCGAGGTCGTCTTACTGGTCGAACACGTTCAACGAAAGCTGTTCCGCCATGCGGATCTGGCGAGCCCCTACACGCACAGCGATAGCTTTGCATTTGCGACGGGCCGCCACAGCGCCACTTTGCCGCACCAAGAAGGTCGGTGGCCTGCCGCGAGCGTTGAGTTCTCTCAAAACGCGTTCACTGAGCGCGTTCAGTTAGTGAGGCTAACGCGCCATCGCAAGGCCCGGTGGCGCGCCGGACCGGCGTGACATAGTCTCGCCCTCCGATGCGCGACATCTTCGACATCCTGCTGCCGCTCGCCCTGATCGCCGTGGTGGCGGCGCTCAGCGCCGGCATCTACGCCCTGTTCCGCGGCGGCGATTTCGGCCGCTCCTGGTCGAACAAGCTGATGCGCCTTCGCGTGGTGCTGCAGTTCTTGGCGATCGTCATCCTGGTCACCGCCTACTGGTGGCGAACGCGCGTGCATTGAGGCGCCAGGCGTGGTCAGGCTCACCCGCATCTACACGCGCACGGGCGACGGCGGCGCGACCCGCCTGGTGGGCGGCGCGGCCGTCTCCAAGGCCGACCTGAGGGTCGAAGCTTACGGGACGGTGGACGAGGCCAACGCGGTCATCGGCCTGGCGCGCCTCTCGACCGCGGACGATACGACGCTGGATCCGATCCTCGCCCGGATTCAGAACGAGCTCTTCGATCTCGGCGCGGATCTCGCCACGCCGGCGAAGGACGGCGAGAAGCCAGCGCTGCGAATCGTCGAGAGCCAGGTGACTCGCCTCGAGCGCGAGATCGACCAGCTGAACGGGGCGATGGCGCCGCTCGCCTCCTTCGTGCTGCCAGGTGGGACACCCGCCGCGACGACGCTGCATCTGGCCCGCACCATTTGCCGCAGGGCCGAGCGCGTGGCTGTCGCTCTGGCTGAGCGCGAAGCTGTGGGACCGCAGACTTTGAAGTACCTCAACCGCCTCTCTGACCTGCTGTTCGTGGCGGCGCGGTTCGCCAACGATGAGGGCCGCGCCGACGTGCTCTGGACGCCCGGCGCGACGCGCTAGGGCTTGGCCGACGGCGTGTGCGGCCCCCGTCCGGTGATCCGCCAGAGCGGCACGGGGGTGGCGCAATTGTGGTCCTGAGGATCCCACCAGTCGCCCTTGGCCTCGCAGCGCTCCACCGGCCAGACATAGGCCGCCTCGTAGGCGACGACGCCCGCGCTGACGACGAGGAAGAGACCCATGTAGGCGAGCTGGACGCGGGTGATGATCCGGAACATGGCGGGTTTTTCGCAGGACTTGCGCCGGGCGCCTAGCCTCGCGGCTGGCTCGGGCGCCTTGCAAACGCCGCGCAAGACGCTATTGCCCCTCTCGCGCAGATTTCGGGCCGGGGCGCGCCTTTGCCCGGGCGCCAGCGAGGCGAGGCGAGAAACACACCGATGAAAGTCCTGGTCCCGGTCAAACGGGTGATCGATTCCAACATCAAGGCGCGGGTGAAGTCCGACCAGACGGGCGTGGACCTGGCCAACGTGAAGATGTCCATCAACCCCTTCTGCGAGATCGCCGTGGAAGAGGCGGTGCGGATGAAGGAGAAGGGCGTCGCCGACGAGGTGGTCGCCGTCTCCATCGGCGTCGCCCAGGCGCAGGAGACCATCCGCACGGCGCTGGCCATGGGCGCCGACCGCGGCCTCTTGATCCAGACCGACGCCGATCCCGAGCCGCTGGCGGTGGCCAAGCTGCTGAAGGCGGTGGTGGAGGAGGAAAAGCCCGACCTGGTGCTGATGGGCAAGCAGTCCATCGATGGCGACAACAACGCCGTTGGCCAGATGCTGGCCGCGCTGATGGATTGGCCGCAGGCCACCTTCGCCTCCAAGATCGAGATCGCCGGCGGCAAAGCCACCGTGACCCGCGAGGTCGACGGCGGCCTGCAGGTGCTGGAACTGGACCTGCCCGCGGTGGTCACCGCCGACCTGCGCCTCAACGAGCCGCGCTACGCCTCGCTCCCCAACATCATGAAGGCCAAGAAGAAGACGATCGACGTCAAGGACACCGCCAGTTATGGGGCCGGCATCGCGCCGCACCTGACGGTGGAAAAGGTCGCCGAGCCGGCCAAGCGCCAGGCCGGCGTCAAGCTCGAGACGGCCGCTGACCTGGTCTCCAAACTCAAGAACGAAGCGGGGGTGCTCTAGTGGCCGTTCTCGTCATCGCCGACCACGACAACGCCCATGTGCGCGACACCACGCACAAGACGATCACCGCCGCGCTGCAGCTTTCCAGCGACGTCGACGTGCTGGTGGCCGGCAAGGATTGCGGCCCCGCCGCCGCCCAGGCCGCCAAGATCGAGGGCGTGCGCAAGGTGCTGGTCGCCGAGAGCGATTCGCTGGGCCAGGGGCTGGCCGAGTCCTTCGAGGCCCTCGTTGTCCCGCTGATGGCCGGCTACGACGCGCTGCTGACGCCGGCGACCTCCCAGGGCAAGAACATCGCCCCGCGCATCGCCGCCAAGCTCGACGTGTCGCAGATCTCCGACATCACCCAGGTGATGGACGGCTCGACCTTCGTGCGGCCGATCTACGCCGGCAACGCCCTGGAGACGGTGAAGTCGTCCGACGCCAAGAAGGTGGTCACGGTGCGCTCCAGCCTCTTCAAGGCCGCCGGCGAGGGTGGCGGATCGGCCGCCGTCGAGACCATCGCCGCGCCGCCGGCGCCGACCAAGACCCGGTTCGTGAGCCAGGAGCTGGTCAAGCTCGACCGGCCCGAGCTGGGCGCCGCCAAGATCATCGTCTCCGGCGGCCGCGCCATGGGCTCGGCCGAGGAGTTCCAGCGGGTGATCGATCCCCTGGCGGACAAACTAGGCGCGGCGATTGGGGCGTCACGGGCGGCGGTCGACGCCGGCTACGCGCCCAACGACTACCAGGTCGGTCAGACCGGCAAGGTGGTCGCCCCCGATCTCTACATCGCCATTGGCATCTCCGGCGCCATCCAGCACCTGGCCGGGATGAAGGATTCCAAGGTGATCGTGGCCATCAACAAGGACGGCGACGCGCCGATCTTCCAGGTCGCCGACTACGGCCTGGTCGCCGACTACAAGGTCGCCGTCCCCGAGCTGATGGCCGCGCTGACAGCGGCCGGCAAGTAGCGCTCTCGTCGTTGCCGGACCTTACGGTCCGCCGGCGAGGCCTGTACGATGGGCCCTCACCTTGAAGGGGGACAGACGATGGCGTGGCGGTTCAACGGGGCGGCGGGCCATGCACGCGCGGGTTTCGCGCTCGCCCTTGGGCTGGCGGCGGCCAGTCTCGCCAGCTGCGACTCCAAGTCGTTCAGCGCCGCGTTCGACAAGAGCTTCAACGAGGCCTTCGACAAGAGCACGCATGATTCCTGCGTCACCGCCGCCACCGGACATGGCGTGGCGGCGGATGTCGCCGAGCGCTATTGCACCTGCGTCGTCGTGCAGCTGCGGCCCCTGAGCGTGCAGGAAAAGCAGAACCTCACCCACACCCCCGAAAAGCTGACCGCCGCGGCCGACGCCTGCAAGCCGGCGAGCCAGTAGCCACGCTGGCGCCGGGTCGGCGGGCTCAGGCCCCGAGCGCGAAGTCGAGCGTCCGGCCGATGGATGCGGCAAGGGCGGTGAGATGGTCCTCGCCCTCGAAGACGTGGAAGACGGTCTGGTAGCCCGGTCCGCCATCGATCTGCGCCAGCCGCTCGGCCAGTTCGCGCGCGTTGTCCACCATGCGTGCGTCGCGCATCATCGTCTCCATCTCTTGCCGGGTCCGCCCAGGCAGGGGCGTCTTGGGCGCTTCCTGCTCGCACGAGCCGATCGAGATCAGCACGCGCGGGACCGCCTCGCCGGCGCACACCTGGGCCGCGAAGTCCGGCTCGCCGCCCAGCACCGAGCGACCGTCCCACCAGATCGAGGGACTGGAGGCGACATAGCTGCGGAACGACTCTGGATGGTTGAAGAGGACTCCCAGGGTGAAGAGCCCGCCCCACGAATGGCCGTAGAGGGTCTGGTCGTCGGCGTCGACCGGGTAGGCGCTGGCGATCGCCGGGCGCAGCTCCTCGGTCAGGAACCGATAGAACGCCTCTGAACCGCCATACGCGTCCGGAGAATCGGAATCCCGCGGCATCCGTCCAGTGGGCAACGGCGTCAGGTCGCGGGCTCTCAGGCTGATCAGCTGCATCGGATCGTCGGTCGGATAGCCGACGCCGACGACCAGCGCGGCCCTGCCGCCCCTCAGCGCGAAGGCGCCGGCCATGGTCGCCAGCAGCGGAAAGGTCAGGTTGCCGTCGCACGCCACCACCATCCGATAACCTGCGGGCGGCGGTGGCGCGGCGGGCTTGAAGACGAAGATGCGGTAGGTCCGGCCGCTGATCGACGAAGTCATGTCGAACCGGCCCGACCGCGGGACCAGGACCGGACATTGGGCCGTGGAGGGCGGCGCGGTGAGGGTCATCGTCATCGCTCACGCTCCCGGCGCCGCGTGGATGATCCGGCCGGAGCCGGCCATCCGGCTCTTCACCGTCGGCGGGTTGGTCAACAGAGTCACCGTGCCGGCGCCGGCGATGCCGATGTCGGCCACCTGGGTCGGGGCGATCACCGCGCGGCCCTGGCCGGCGATCTCGACCTTGACCTGCTCGGCCTTGACCTGGCCCAGATCCACGTCGCCCGTTCCCGCCACGCCGACCTCGACCATCCGCGCCTCGCCGGCGCCGGTGACCTCGCCTCGGCCGGCGATGCGGATCTTCAGCTTGTCCTGGCGATAGTCGCGCAGGCTGAGCTTCACCGAACCGGAGATGACGAAGCGGGTGACGTCCGGCGCGGTGAGGGTGATCTTCAGCTTGCCCGCGTTCAGCACCCAGCGGTCGTAGCTGATGTCGCCGTTGGAGACGACGATCCGATCCAGCGCTCCGCTCGGCCCGCTGATGGTGAGGGCGACATTCGGGCCCTGGGCGTAGTCCACCTCGGCCGGCACGCTAATGCTCAGCGAGTCTCCGCCGACCCAGGCGAATGAGCGGCTCGCCCATGGGCCGGACCCGTCCACCGGCGAGCGGAAGGCGCCGTTCCAGCGCCCGCCCCACCACCAGCCGCCGCCGAAGATGGCGGCCAGGATCGCCGCGATGATCGCGACCACCAGCGCGATGGTCAGCACGATGCCGATCAGGGCGCCCACGATCGAGATC
Source organism: Caulobacterales bacterium (assembly GCA_044445785.1). GTDB lineage: Bacteria > Pseudomonadota > Alphaproteobacteria > Caulobacterales > Caulobacteraceae > Acaudatibacter. The sequence goes on along the minus strand of JBIOEF010000049.1, from coordinate 7,629 downwards.
ACCGTGGGCAGCACCGACAGTACGATCAGCGCCACCAGCACGATCACCAGCCAGCCCAGCGGGCCGTGCCGGCTCATCGACCGGAAGAACGACGCGGACGCCGAGGCCGCCGCGCGCGGCGCCTGCCACTCATCCCAGCCGCCGGGGCCGGCCGCGGCCCTGAGTTCGCGCGCCAGCTTGCCAGGATCGCCCAGCGCCTCGGCCACCTGGGCCTCGGTGCGGCCGGCGGCGAGGCCGTCGACGAAGTGCGCGTCGTAGTCGGCGACGATGTCGTCGACGGTCTTGGGCGGCATGCCGTGCAGACCCGCCCGCAAAGCCGCAAGAAACTCCTGGCGCATCATGGCGCATCCCCTTCGATCAGATCGTTCACGGCCTTGGCGAAGCTCCGCCAGGCCGATTCCTGGGCGGCGAGACTGGCCCTGCCAGCGTCCGTGAGCCGGTAGTATTTGCGCGGGGGACCGGAGGAGGACTCCACCAGATAGGTCGCCACCAGACCGTCGGTCTGCATGCGCCGCATCAGGGGGTAGATCGTGCCTTCCCCCATATCGACCCCCGTGGCCAGGCGGCTGGCGATCTCATAGGCGTAGCTGTCGCCGCGCGAGAGCAGGGCGAGCACGCAAAGCTCGAGCGCTCCCTTCTTCAGCTGAATGTCCACGCCTTCGGGCATCGCGCCTCGCCTTCGTTCGCTAACCTATATCGCCAGGTAGTGAATATTGCAAGGTACCATGCGTCACATGACAGAGAATTAAGCTTCCGCCGCGCATTTCCCTGTGGTTACGGTCCGCTGCATCGCAGCAAAGACTTGGCGGCGGCGCCGCATCTCGTGTTAGAAAGCCGTTACAAGACGGCGCCCCAGGGTCGGGCCGCGAGCGCCAGAGGCGGAAGTTATGTCAGATATCAAGACGGTCGGCGTGATCGGCGCGGGCCAGATGGGCAGTGGCATCGCGCACGTCTGCGCCCTGGCCGGCTACGAGGTGCTGCTCAACGATGTGGCGACCGCGAAGATCGACGAGAGCCTCAAGCTGATCGACCGCAACATGTCGCGCCAGGTGGCCCGCGGCATCGTTGGCGAGGTGGACAAGCGCGAGGCTTTCGCCCGCATCACCCCCGCCGAGGGGCTGAAGGATCTGAGCGCGGTCGATCTGATCATCGAGGCGGCGACCGAGAACGAAGAGACCAAGAAAGCGATCTTCAAGGCGCTGCAGCCGCACCTCGACACCCATACGCTGCTGGCCTCCAACACTTCCTCGATCTCGATCACGCGCCTGGCCTCGACCACCGATCGGCCGGAACACTTCATCGGCCTGCACTTCATGAATCCCGTGCCGTTGATGAAGCTGGTGGAGATCATCCGCGGCATCGCCACCGACGCCGACACCTATGAGACCGCGGTCACCTTCGCCAAATCGCTGGGCAAGACCACCGCCAACGCCGAGGATTTCCCGGCCTTCATCGTCAACCGCGTGCTGGTGCCGATGATCAACGAGGCGATCTACACGCTCTATGAGGGCGTCGGCACGGTGGAGGCGATCGACACGGCCATGCGCCTTGGCGCGAACCACCCGATGGGCCCGCTGGAGCTGGGCGACTTCATCGGCCTGGACACCGTGCTCTCGATCATGAACGTGCTCTACGACGGCCTGGCCGACTCCAAGTACCGACCCTGCCCGCTCTTGGTGAAGTACGTCGAGGCCGGGTGGCTCGGCCGCAAATCCGGCCGCGGGTTCTACGACTACCGCGGCGAACACCCGGTCCCGACCCGCTAGCACCGTCCCGGCGCACCAGGGTGTGCGCTTAAGCGTTCGACGCCGGATCGCTCGGGGCGTGATACTTTCCTGAAAAGCGATTCGCGTGTTGGGAGCTCTATGCGCAGGCTCACCCTGGCGCTTCTTTCAGGCGCCTACATTTGTCTGGCCCTGATCACCGCCCTCGTCGTCTGGCGCGTTGGCGGCGCCGGCGGCGCGGGCGTGGCCGCCCTGGTCGGCACGCTGGGGCTCTGCTTCGCCCTGCACGCGATGATCGGCGGCAGCCTGGAGGCGGCCGAGGCGCGGGACGAGGCGGCCTCGATCCGCCAGGCCCAGCTGATCCTCACCGGCCAGGTCGAGAAGATCCAGTCCCGGCTCACCGACGTGGTGGAGCAGGCCACCGACGATGTCCTGCGTCGCTCGGAGGAGCTCTACAGCGAGGTCCAGATCCTTGAGGACGTCGTCCAGCAGATGAGCGAGCGGCTGGAAGCCCAGCTCAGTCTGCAGGTGGAAAAGGCGCACGTCACGCGCGCCTCGCCGCAGTCCGCGGCGCTGCTGGAGACCGTGCGCGAGGCCCTGGCCGCGGGCCGCGTCGATCTCTACCTGCAGGCGGTGGTCAGCCTGCCCCAGCGGCGGACCCAGTACTATGAGAGCTTCTCGCGCCTGCGCGACGAGAGCGGGCGGGTCATGATGCCCGCCGAATTCCTCAGCGTCGCCGAGCCGGGCGGCCTTATCGCGGCCATCGACAACCTGCTGCTGTTCCGCTGCGTGCAGATCGTCCGGCGCCTGGCCAAGCAGGAACGCAAGATCGGCATCTTCTGCAACATCTCGCTGGCGAGCCTGGGCGACGAGGTGTTCTTCCCGCAGTTCATGGAGTTCCTGGCCGCCAACCGGGACCTGGCCGGCTCGCTGATCTTCGAGCTCGGCCAGGGCGCCTACGATGCGCGCGGCTCGCTGGAGGCGCGCAGCATGGCCAAGCTGGCCGACCTCGGCTTCCGCTTCTCCCTGGACAAGGTCACCGACCTCGACCTCGACTTCCAGGACCTCGCCCGCACCGACGTGAAGTTCGTCAAGATCGCTGCCCCGGTGCTGCTGGAGCAGCTCGAGGAAGACGACGGCGGCCTGACCTTGAAGTCCGTGCCCGACCTGCAGGCCGCCGACTTCGCGCCCCTGGCCGCCCGCCACGGGATCGAGCTGGTGGTGGAGAAGGTCGAGAGCGAGCGGCAGGTGGTGGATGTGCTGGAGCTGAACATCAGCCTTGGCCAGGGCCACCTCTTCGGCGAACCGCGCCCGATCCGCGACGCGGTGCTGGCCGAGACTGAGCCGCCGATGGAGTTCACCCAGTCCGTGCTGCGCCGGCGCGCCGGTTGACGTTTGCGCCCGGCGCGGGCTACGCGCCGGCATGACCCTGCCCATCCTCGGCCTTGGCGCGCTGGCGGTCCGCTACGACGCGCTCCTCTGCGACGTCTGGGGCGTGATCCACAATGGTCGCGAGAGCTTCGCCGCCGCCTGCTCCGCCACGGCGCGCTGGCGGGCCGAGCGCGGTCCGGTGATCCTGATCTCCAATTCGCCAAGGCCCTCGGCGCAGGTGGTGGAGCAGTTGGATGGGCTGGAAGTTCCCCGCGCCGCCTGGTCGGCCATCGTCACCTCCGGCGATGTCACCCGCACCCTGCTGGCCGCCCGCGCGCCCGGCCCCGCCTGGCCGATCGGGCCGGAGCGCGACGCGCCGCTCTACGAGGGCCTGGGCCTCGCCTTCGCCGGGCCGCAGGAGGCGGCGTTCATCTCCTGCACCGGTCCGGTGGACGACGAGGTCGAGACGCCCGAGGACTATCGCAAGACCCTGACCCTCGCCGCCGCGCGGGGACTGACGATGATCTGCGCCAACCCCGACCGGGTGGTGCAGCGGGGCGATCGGCTGGTCTACTGCGGCGGGGCGTTGGCGCAGCTCTACGAGAGCCTGGGCGGCGCGGTGCAGATGGCCGGCAAACCCTACGCGGCGATCTATGACGCCTGCCTGGACGAGGCCTCGCGCCAGCTCGGCGCGCTGATCGACCGCGCCCGGGTGCTGGCCATCGGCGATGGCGTCGCCACCGACGTCGCCGGCGCCAACCGCGCCGCCATCGACATTCTCTTCATCGCCACCGGCATCCATGGCGCGGAAACCCTGGGCGCCGACGGCGGGCTTGACGCGGCGAAGGTCGACGCCCTCCTGGCCAAGGATGGCGCGAGGGCGACCTACGCCATGGCCGATCTGACTTGGTGAGCTCTCGCCAACGCCATCGAACGCGCTACAAGGCCCGCGCGAGGGAGTACTTCGAATGAGCGGGCTCTGCCTGGAGGACCTGGAAATCGGCCAGACGGCGGAGCGGCGGCGCGTTGTCACCGCCGCCGACATCGACGCCTTCGCCCGTGTCACCGGCGACGACAATCCGCTGCACCTGGACGAGGCCTTTGCGGCGACCACCTCCTTCGGCGGCCGGATCGCCCACGGCATGCTCTCGGCCAGCTACATCTCCGCGGTGCTGGGAACCCAGTTGCCGGGCCCTGGCTCGATCTACGTCTCCCAGACCTTGAACTTCCGCCGGCCGGTGCGGATCGGGGACGAAGTGACCGCTCAGGCGAAGGTGGCGGCGATCGACGCGGCCCGCGCGCGGGTGACCCTGGAGACGACCTGCGTGGTTTCCGGCAAGACCGTGCTCGAGGGCGAGGCGGTGGTGATCGCACCCAGGCGCGGCGCCGCCTGATGACTCTGAAAATCTACCATCACTACAAGGACCTGCCGCAGACCGACCGCGGCGCCGCCGTGGCCTACGGCAATTTCGACGGCGTCCATGTCGGGCACCGCGCCGTTATCGCCGACGCCGCCGCGGCCGCCGCCCGCCTGGGCGTACCCCTCGGCGTGGTCAGCCTGGAGCCGCATCCCCAGCAGCTGTTCCGTCCAGAGGCCCCGCCCTTTCGCCTGACCAATCCACACCAGATGGCCCGCGCCGTCGAGCAGTTGGGCGCCGAGCGGCTCTATCTGGTGCCCTTCGGCCACCAGATGGCGGGCCTTTCGGAACGGGATTTCGTCAAGGATATCCTGGTGGCCGGCCTCGGCGTGCGGCACGTCGCCGTCGGGTTCGACGTCACCTTCGCCAAGGACCGCACCGGCGGTCCGGAGTCCATGCGCCGGTCCGGCGAGGAGTTCGGCTTCACCGTCTCGGTGACGGCCGAGGTGGACGCCAAGGACGGCCTGAAGATCTCCTCCAGCGCCGTGCGGCAAGCCCTGCGCCAGGGCCGGCCCGACCAGGCCGCCCAATTGCTCGGCCGCCCGTTCGCCATCGAGGGCGTGGTGCAAAAGGGCCAGCAGCTGGGGCGCAAGCTCGGCATCCCCACCGCCAACGTGTTCCTGGGCGAGTACGTGGCCCCGCGGTTTGGCGTCTACGCCACCCGCACCCGCCTGAAGGACGGCCGCCACCTGCCTGGCGTCGCCAACATCGGCGTCAATCCCACCACCGGCGAGGTCGAACCGCGCCTGGAGGTCTGGCTGTTCGACTTCGACGAGGACATCTACGGCGAGACCATCGAGGTCGACCTGGTCGCCTTCCAGCGCCCGGAAGAGAAGTATCCCACCATCGAGATCATGCTGGGCCAGATCGCCAAGGACGCCGCCCTGGCGCGCTCGCTGCTGGCCTGAGGTCCTCAGCCGGCGGTAGCGGGTGGTCGTGCGCGTCCGAGGCTCTACAATAGACGCCGATGACCCGGCCCCGCCACCTACTGCCCACCGCCATAGCCCTGGCTCTGACGACGGCCGCGGCGCATGCGGCCGCCGATCCCGGCGCGCCGGTGACGACAGAGGCGCGGGCGCCTGCCCAGGCCGCGCCGGCGGCGCAAGGCGGGGTGGAGATGCCGGCCAACATGGCCGAGCTCGACGCGGCGCTGGCCGGCAAGGACTATGCGGGCCTGAGCCGCCTGCATGACCAGATCACCAACGGCGACGACCTGATCCTCTACATGAACTGGGAGCAGGCGCATGTGTTCGACGGCGCCGGCCTCTTCCTCAGCCTCTCCTACATGAACGACCTCTGGGGCCTGGCCTCGGTGCTGCCCGAGCGCAGCCCGGAAGAAGCCCACGCGGTCGATGAGATGAAGCAGACCGCGCTCTTCATGGGCCTCTACGCCTATGAGCTGATCGTGCTCGACGGCGCGCGCTGCGCCGACGGGACTGCGCCTGGCCATCGCCTGGACCAGCTGCTGGGCGACCACGCCGCGACCTTCAGCTACGTCGCCGCCATGGCGGAGGGTCGGCGCGCCCAGATGGTGGACGCAGTCCAGAAACTGGAAGCCCACACCGCCCCACGCCGGCAGAACGACGACGTGCTCTGCGGCGGCGGCATGGCCAGCATGATCGCCTCGCTCGGCGCGGCCGCGAAGTCCGGAGCGGCGCCCAGGGAGGTTCCCAACCGCCCAGGCATGATCGGCAAGACCTATGAGCTTCCCGCCGCGCCCGGCCACCAGGCTCTCTTCGTTGCGCCGGACGCCTGGCGCCCGGCGCAGGAGAAGCTGCGCGCGGCGATGCCGGCCAGGCTCGCCGAGCTGATGACGACCCACCCGGCGGCGCCAACTCCGGCGCCGTAGTCACTGGCGCCTCTCCCCAATTGTGTCTGTCATCCCGGAAGGCCCCCCGGACTTGATCCGGGGGGACTGTCCGGGACCTACTTGTCCCCGTCGGCGCTGAGTAGATCCCGGCCTTCCAGCTCGCTGACGCGAGCTTCCAGCCGGGATGACAAGCATGGGGAACGTCGGAGTGACCCGATTCCTAGGCCCGCAGCTCGGGGTCGAGGGTCTGGCCGGGTTCGATCTGGACGCCGAAGGTGTTCAGGAACATCGAGACCTGGGTGTACTGGCCAACGGTGAAGGCCACGTCCATGCACTGCTTCTCGTCGAAGTGGGCCTTCAGCGCCGCCCAGGTGGCGTCGGTGATGAAATGCCCCTTCACCAGCTCGTCGGCGGCCCGGATCAGCGCCGCCTCGGCGTCAGACCAGCCGGCGTCCGCGCCAACCTTGATCCTGGCGATCTCTTCGCGCGTCAGCCCTGAGTCGAGCCCGATGCGGGTATGCTGGGTGAACTCATAGCCCGACTTGCACAGGAACCCGACGCGCAGGATGACGATCTCGCGCTCGCGCGCCGGCAGGCTGTTGCGGCGCGAGAGCACATAGGCGCCCCACTGCTGAAACCGCTGCAACGCCTTGGGCGCATGCGCCAGCGTGCGGAAGATGTTGAGCAGCGGGCGGCCGTCCATCATCGGCGCCAGGGCCTCTCGCTGCTCCGGTGTGAACTCGTCGTCCTGGATCGGCGCGATGCGGGGAGAGCTGAGACGCATGGGTGAGGCTCCGGGCTGGGATTGGCTTTCAGCGCACGCTTAGGCGCTGGCGCCGACCCCGTCGAGCGTCAGGGCGCGGCGCGCCGCTTCAATGGCGACGCCAGTATCCGCGACGGTAGCGGGGCTGGTGATGGCCCTTGCCGCCGTGATGCTTGGGCGACAGCGATACCCCGTTCGCGTGGCCGGCCGGCGGCTTTCGCGTTTCGATCGCGCCGGCGGGCGCGGCGCAAAGACCCAGGGCGATCAGGCCCGCGAGGGCCGCCGTGACGATCGAGTGGCGCATGGTCGTGTCCTCCTGCGGTGACGCTATCACGCGTCTTGCCGGTCGGTCCGTCGCTATTGGCGCAGCGTCGCGGGTCTTGCTGCGTCGTCGGCCGGCGCTCACAGGAGGATGACGGTGGAAATGTCTTTCGGATGTCGTGTGAACGGAGCGCGGGCGGGTCAGGCGACGAAACTGACCGTCAGCGCTTCGCTCCCTCGGGCCCTGCTCGTGGCGGGCGCCGTCGCCATCGGGACCGTGGC